>DAIREN010000108.1:0-9854 GCA_036795535.1 Spirochaetota bacterium | reverse complement strand
CAGCCAGTTCCAGTGCAACAGCCAGTTCCAGTGCAACAGCCAGTTCCAGTGCAACAGCCAGTTCCAGTGCAACGGCCAGTTCCAGTGCAGCGGCCAGTTCCAGTTCAGCGGCCAGTTCCAGTTCAGCGGCCAGTTCCAGTTCAGCGGCACCCGATCCGGTCGTTCCCGGCTACAACCAGATCACGCTTCAATGGCTGCCTGTCAGCGGAAGCACGTCCTATGAGATCTGGTACCACCCGACTGAAAATATCGCTTCAGCCACGCGCTGGAACGATACCGTAGGCACGATTGGCGGCACGTCAACGACTATCACCGTCCTTCAACCCGGCATAACGTATCATTTTTGGGTCAAGCCGGTGATAGGCGCGATACCACAGCCCGAGATCTGGCTGGGCAGTGGCCAGGTTCTTGCGAGCGGCTTTTCCGTCCTCGCCTCTGATTTGTTGCCGGGTGAAAACGCCCTTGAGGTGGGCCTCAACACCACACTCCGGATTCCCTTTTCCTCTTCTCCGGACGTCGATTCCATCACACCCGGCGCCATTACCGTCAGCATCGATGGTGTGCCCATTGAGGTCACCCTCAGCCCGAGCGAATCCGCAGTCCTCGTCACCCCGTCATCAGGGAGCTGGCAAGCAGGCAAGACTCACACGGTCACGGTCAGTACCACTATCCGCTCAGGTGGCCTGCCACTGCCGTCGGCCTTCACCTACAGTTTCACCACGCTCGACACCGCCAGCCTGATTGCGCACTGGGACTTTGAAAACACGGCCAACGACACATCGGGGAATGGCTGGCATGGCACGCTTGCTGCCATCGGGTCCGGCTCAATGCCCGTCTACGCGACCGGCAGCGGCGAGTTCAAATCCGGCAGTTCCGCACTCTACTTGCCTGGTGGATATGTCAACGGAGGCCGGGTCGATCTCGGCACCAGCTTTGACCCGGGACAGGTCTTTACCATCTGCGGCTGGTTCAAGGCCGAAGCACCGATACATTCGCAAAAAAAAGAACTGCTCTTTTCCAACCGGACTGATCTCGGAGGGAGTACCGGTTTCGAGCTCTTCATCAATCAATGGGAGGGTTCGTCAGTGACACTGGACGGTGACAAGATCTTCGGAATCGGGTACTGCAGGGGGGCCGGAACCGACCAGTACTGGACGACAGCAACGGATTTCATCGTCTACGGAGAGTGGAAGCACTTCGCCGTCAGCATTGACAGGACAACACTGCAGGGTCGGGTCTATTTTAACGGCGTTGCATCCGACACGTTTACCCTGAATTACGGTGATTTCCCGGTCAGCGGGAATCCCTGGTACATCGGCAGTACCGGCTATTCCGGAACGGGTGGCGCTTATTTCTTCAAGGGTTATCTGGACGATATCAGGGTCTACAAGCGGGTCCTCTCTCCCGAGGAGATCCTCAACATTTCCCGCAACTGAGCCGCTGGAGGCCGCATCAGCGGCCTCCAGCATGATGTACACATGTTCACCCGCAGTACCGGCCAAAGGAGACACCATGCACCCTCCTCAACGCATCGTTGTCATTTTGCCGGTGCGGGCCGAATTTGCCAACGGAAACCTCCCGCGCATGCTTGTATCCCTTGCACGTCAGCGCACCAAACTTGACATCATCATCATCGTCAACAACCGAAGCGAGGATGCGGCGTACCAATCGGCCGTCTGGGAGGACAACAGACAGACCGTTGACTGGCTCGCCTGTCTTTCAAGAAGCACACCTCTCCCCGAAAATATCTTTCCCGTCGAATCGGACCGCATCAGGAAGTCCCCGCTTGTACTTCACATCATGGATTATACCTGTGGCCATCCACGAAACATGGGGCTCCTCCGGCAGCGTGGCCTCGAGTATGCCGCGACCCTGACACGCTCGCATTCCCCCGGTGATGTCCTTGTCCTCTCGGCCGACGCAGACTGTCTCTACGGGCCGTGCTTCTGCCAGTGTCTGATCCGGGCCAGCCTCGATCCAGCCGCACGGATGCTTGTCCTGCCCATGCTCTATGTTCCCCTCACGTCCAACCAGGCCATCCTCAGAACCCATGCCCGCCAGCATCTTCCGATCCTCCTCGATCAGGTCCTGCGGCAATTGACGGGGGCCCCCCGGGCCAGGCTGGGTGCGCCACAACTCGCGGCCCGGCTCGACCTCCTCCTTGAGGCCGGTGGCTATGCTCAAATGGAAGACGGAGAGGACTTTGAACTCGGCCAGCGCCTGATCCGCCTCACCCGGCCCGTGATTCTGGCATCGCCTTCGGCCATCGTCTGGACCGCTGACCGTGCCGTCCCGGACGGGTTTGAATCCGGGGCACGGCTGGCCGGATTGCGGGATCTTGCCCGGAGAGAGCAAACGGAAGAGAGCATCCCCCTTCCCTTGGAGCCGGTCGAAAACCCTCTGGCCATGTATCTCGCTGCCCGGGGGAAGGACCCGAAAATCGAATCCGGGATGCGCGCACTCCTGGGAGAGGAGGCCGTCCTGAGAATCCGGACGGCTCCCGAAAAAGAGATCTGGTCGGTCCTGTCAGGGCTCTCCATTCCGCTCCACCTCGATCGGCCCGAGGAAATTCTCGCTGGAATACGGCAAATCAGCGGACTGGAGACTGTTCCCCATACAAAAAACCATGCAAGCCTGCGCCGCACTCTCGGCAGATTGCTCGCGCTTGTCGAGAAACACGCCGGCTGCAAACCGGCCGCATCCGGACCCGGAACGTTGTGGCCGGACATGGCCTGCAGGGAACTCTGGACGGAAGCGGCAGCCCTGATGCTCGAAAGACCGGAAGGGGGCTGAGCGCGCCATCATTCCCTGGGGAAGGGAAAGACAAGACTGGCCCGAGCTCCCCCGATGCCGTCAATCGCAAAGGTTCCACCGAGCTGTCGTGCAAGTGAGGTCACCAGCTTCATCCCCAGTCCGCTGCTCTGCTCGGGATCGAATCCTTGTGGGAGTCCCGTGCCCTCGTCCTCGACCTTAAGCACCAGATCCCCCATCTCCCGTTGACAGACAACCTGGATCACGCCCGGAGCCCCCGAAGCATAGGCGTATTTGACCGAATTGATCAGCAGTTCGGTCAGAATCATTCCCAGCGGGACAGCCAGGGTCGAATCGAGCGGAACGTTTTCGGCCTCGATCCTGATCTCTGTTCCGGGCCGTGCCAGAGAGCGAACATACCCGGCGATATCACGGACCCAGGAGGCCACATCGATCCGGGTCAGATCACTGGAGAGGTAGAGCCGTTCGTAGATCGACGAAATGACCTTGACCCGCCCGATCGCACCGGCCAGGACATCGCGGAGTTCATCATTCTTGCTCCGCTCCCGTTCGATGCTGAGGAACATCGAGATCATGTTGAGATTGTTTTTGACCCGGTGGTGGACTTCCCGCATCAGGACTTCGCGCTGCCGGGCCAGATCGGCATGGTTGTCCCGTGCCTCATTGGCCTCGACCTGGAGCCGTTGGTTGACCATGATGATGATGCTGGTCACGAGGAGGATGGTTGTGACCAAGAGGACAAAAAACATGGTGATCTGCAGGGGATCCGTCGTGAAAAATTTTTCCGGAAGCGAATTGCCTGAAGAGAGCAAGGCCCGTACCAGAAAAAACGTCCCTTCAGCGGAAAGAACCGAGGCCGAGACAAGACGCATGAAACGCAGACGGCTTTCATGGACACGGAACAGAAAAATGGCTGTTCCGAACATCAGCACGGCCCAAGCCAGTGAAAAGAGGAAGACCCTGGTCTTGAGGGAGTCATCCACGAGCGTGAAGAACAGGATGGCGACCATGTAGAGTGCAAAACCGCTGAGCATCAGGATCCGGGGTTCTCTCTTGTTGAAAAACCGGACATACCCGGCGGCGATCAACATCCAGCCGAGCACAAAGAAAAAATTGTTAAAAATGACAGAGAACTCGCTGAAACCGGGAATCAAACGCGCCGGAAAGAGAACGAAACCGACAAAGAGGCTGATGCATCCCCAGAGCCAGAGCCGCATTCCGGCAAAGCGACGTGTGATATGGTACTGTATGGCCAGCGCCATGATCAGAATAGCATTCATCACGGCATGGACAACCACAAGGGTGCTCACATCAAGTTGCATAGACAGTCCGGATCACGAAGTATCATCCGACCCAGTCTACCCCGTTCGGCGGGACCGGTCAATTAAAAGTTTTTTTGCTATACTCTCGGTATGGAAACCCCGAGCCCCGTCGATCACGAACCGGCCTGCATCGCCTGTACCTTTTTTCAGGTCCGGATGGGCTCGGCCTATCCCTACCAGTGCCAGCTCTGGGATCTCGCCTGCGTCAGCGGGCACTATCCTTCACGCCTGGTCTTTACGAGTACCGGTGCCCACTGTCCCTACTTTCGCAAACGCCCGGGCAAACCCGATCCAAAAGCGGAACATCCCGCACCCCGGAGCGCGAGCGACAGTAATTTCGATATCAAGATATGATCGCGAGAGACAAACCGCATGACACGCGCCGGGTGCATGATCTTCGTCCTCCGACTCCCGTCTCCGTCTGATGACCGACCTGCCGTCAGCGCCGCTTCGGAAGCGCGGCTGCACCATCCTCTGGCCAATCATGCCTGGGATAGCGCCCCCGCATGTCCTTGCGGATCTCCAGATAGCTCCCCTTCCAGAATCCGGCGATATCCCGGGTGATCTGGAGCGGTCGCCCGGCCGGTGAGAGGAGTTCCATCGCGAGCGGGACCCGGCCTCCGGCCAAAAGGGGTTGACGGGTCAGACCAAAGACCTGCTGGAGCCGGACGCTGGCCGTCGGGCCAGTCTCGCGGTCGTAGCGGATCGGGCAGCGGGTCCCGGCCGGTGTCTCGTACCAGGCCGGAGCCTCCCGCTCGATCAATTCCATCCGCTGCCGGCCGAGCAGGCGGCGGATGACCGCGCTCCAGTCGATCTCCCGGGCCTGATCGAGGCTGCGGCAGGCCGCCAGTTCGCCCTCGGCCAAGACAGCTCCGGCCGCAAGCACGGCCTGCTCGTCCGCCTCTGGCCAGTCAGTGGCACACTCGGGCATGACGCCCCGGACAAAGGATATCCGTTCGACTAATTCTCGGGCATTCTCGGGCAAAATCCCGCCCTGCCGGCGGGCAAGTTCGGCCAGCCCACCGCACATCAGGGCTGCCCGTTCGGCAGGGGACGTAACCTGCCGTTCTTTTTTTGACAGGACCAGCATCCCGAAACGCAGCTCATCAAAGGCGCGGGGCCGGCCATCCTTGTTCAGCTCGACACGCATCGTCCGTTCCCGGGCGAGACCGCTCCGCCCCTCGCCCTCGGGATAGAGCCGCGCAAAGACGGATTCCTCCAAAGCCGCGGCCAGTCGAAGATGCAGACCGTCACTCCGGGTCTCGACATCCAGGATGACCAACATTGTCGTGTCGGTGGCGGAAACGGCATGCACCAAGCCGCCCCCGGCCAGCATCCAGCCTTGCGTGGTGTACCGGGCGATCCGCTCCGGCCAAGCCAGCGCGGCCAATTCCCCGGCGAGAGCCGGATCGATCCGGGCATTTTCGGCACCACTCCGTCTGGCGAGCATGCCCGCGGTGTGACGGACACGGCGCACGATCTCACCCTGCCCCTGCCGGCCGCCGGCAAGGAGGGCCAGCCGATCCTCCAACCAAGGGGGTGACCCTTGGGGCAGGATGTCGCGCTCCTCGAGGAGGGCTGCCAGAGCCGCCGCCGTCGCCGTTTTGACAGCATCCCCGGAGACGGCCACGAGCATGCGGGCAAACCTCGGATGGAGGGGAATGCCGGCCATCCGTTTTCCGGTTTCCGTCAGTTGGCCGGCCGGATCCAGCGCACCAAGATCGGTCAGGAGGCGGCGAGCCCGTTCTCCGGCGGCCTGCGGCGGCGGGTCCAGCCAGTCCCCATCCGGGGGGAGTTCCGCCCCGGCTGCCGCCAGGCCAAGCAGCAATGGCGCCAGATCGGCCTGCGCAATCTCGGGGACCGTCCACTGGGGAAAATTCCGCTCCTCGGCCCGGGACCAGAGCCGCCAGGCAATTCCGGGGGCCGTCCGGGCCGCCCGTCCGGCGCGCTGGTCGGCCGAAGAGAGACTGACATCCATCGTCACGAGCCGGGTCAGGCCCCGGGCATGCTCGTGGACTGGCCGGTTGACCAGCCCGCTGTCGACGACGATCCGCAGCCCCTCGATGGTCAGACTGGATTCGGCAATCGTCGTCGAGAGAATGATCCTGCGCCGCCCGAGACTGTCGGGAAGCATGGCCAGAGTCTGTCGGCCCGCATCGATCTCGCCATGGAGAACGTGGAGAATGGTTTTGTCCGGGTCGAGCCCGGCGGAAAGCGCACGCTCGACGGCACGGATCTCGCGCATCCCGGGCAGAAAGACCAGCATGTCACCGGGTTCAGCCAGAGCATCCCGGATTCCCCGGACGACGGCATTGACCGGATCACGGCGGGCCGAATGGGGCGAGTAGCGGATATCGAGAGGATAGCGGCGCTGGTCTTTGGTGTCATCTGAGCAGACATGGCAGACCCGCCGCCCGAGGACCCGATCGATATGCTCCGAGAGAGCTGCCCCATCCATGGTGGCCGACAGGATCAGGAGCTTGAGATCGGGTCTGAGTTCCCGCATCAAGCCGAGAGACCAGGCCAAGGCGAAATCGGTATCGAGGGATCGTTCATGGAATTCGTCAAGGACAATGCACTCCACTCCGGAGAGAAACGGATCCTCCATCAGGCGCCGCATGAAGACGCCCCCCGTCATCGCCAGGATCCTGGTCTCATCGCTGAAGCGGGTATCAAAGCGGGTGCAATATCCGGCCAGGGACCAGGGCGGAGCGTCGGACTCGCCGGGATCACGCAATTCCCGGTCGATATAGCCGGCAATCGTCCGGGCGGCCAGGCGTCTCGGCTCGACAATCTGCACGGTTCCCGTTGGTGACAGGAACCAGCCTTGGTCTTTTTTTTGGGGAACAGTCCCCAGTCCCGGCAGGGGGTCGGTCGTTCGCCGCGCGAGTTCGCGCACCAGAGCCGTACTCTTCCCGCTCCCGGTTCCGGCCTCGACGAGAACGATACGGATCCCCGAGGCAAAGGCCTGCCGGACAGACGGAAGATGTACGAGTGCCGGGAAACGGGTCAGATCCATGGGTACAAGTATACGCGAAAAAAGTGCGCCGAAACGGTGAAACCGGGCCTGGCAGCGCAGAGTAAATTTGAGTGTGCCACAATGACCTGACGGCGCACACAGAACGCTCAAGGAGAACCCATGAAAACGCTGTCCCTCTTCTGCATCGTGCTGTCACTGATTGTCCTCGCTTCTTGCGGGGATGATGACCCAGCACCCCAACCGACTGTCGCCACCATCACAGTCACAGTCCAGGATTCTGGATCCAGCCAGACCGTTTCGGGGGCCAATGTGATCCTCTACAACAGCTCGACCGGCGATGCCGTCAAGCAGGCTCTGACCGGAAGCAATGGGCAGTGCAGTTTCAGCATCGAGCTTGGCGGTGCCGGCTTCGGGACCTTCTCGCTGAGAGTCTCGGCCCAGGGGGTACAACCCTTCGCCATCGGCCACAGGCACACCGGTTCCCTTCCAGGCCAATGCCGGCCAGACTGTCCAGCGCAGTATCGGCCTGACGGCCGCCACCCTGACGGATATCGGATCGATCAGCGGCAAGGTCGAACCGGCGGTGGACAACATGCTGGTCGTGGCCACCCTGACCAATAACGCAACGGTTGGCTACCAGTCCGTGACCGGACCCGATGGCAGCTTTGTGATCTTCAATCTTCCCTATGGCAGCTACTCGCTCAAGGCCATCAAAAAAGGCCATCTCTGCAACGCCAACCCCGTCGTGACCATCACGGCTTCGGCCAAAACAGGCAATGCTACCATTCCCGTCGCGAGTGCCACGGGAGCGACCATGCGCGGGGCCCTCTCGATCAATACGACGGCCGGCGTTGTCCTGCCCGCATACATGGATGTGACCCTGCTTGATCCGGCTACCATGCTCCCGATCCCGGGACTCTCGGTCAAGGCGCTCCAGGCCAGCAACTGGGCCTACACGATGACGGGGATCCCGGCCGGGACCTACAAGGCCTGGGCCACCTTCGGCAACGACAACCTCGTGATGGACCCGGACTGGGTGCGCAAAAATCCGGGAATCCTGGATGTCACTTTGACCAATTTGCAGGAAATCACCAAGAATTTCAATACGACACCCTCCTTTGTCACGATCACGCCCTCCAACCCGCTGACCAATCTCGAGCCGGCCAGCGTCACCAATCTGACGCCGACCTTCCAGTGGAAGCAGCCCTCGACCGCGTCGTCCGCCAACTATCTCGTGATCGAGGTCCGGGACGCGGATGGCGCAACCATCTGGGGCGGGTTTGTCGGCAATACCCTCAGTCCGACCAACGGTCTCCAGATCCCCAAGGGTGATGGCACGATCGTCTACAACTCGGACGGCAAAGCCGTCCGGACCCTCGAGGTCGGCAAGACGTATCAGTGGAAGATGTACGCCGTCAATTCGAAGGACAACATCCTGCTCTCGGTCTCCGAGGACCAGCAGGGCCTCTTTACCATCGTCGCACCATAACATGCCCATTCCTGCGGGGAACAACTCCCGCAGTGGATCAGAGCATCATCTTTACCCCGCAGCCCGCCCTGCTTCAGGGCGGGTTTTTTTCAGGCATTGATGGCCTTCATGACAATGCTGTCCTCGGGAACAGCCAGATCACGGGCAATAACGGAACACTTGGCCTTGAGGAAAAAGAAGACCGGGCGGTCGACGTCGGAGAGGCCCTCGTAATTGCCCTGTCCCTTGCTGATGACAAGATCGGCGCTTTCAAAAAGCGCAAGAAACTCCGGAGTACATTGCGAAAGGATCGTGGCCGGGGCCGTGCTGCCGGATTCGATGATGCGGGCGACCTGGTCCAGCCCGGATGCAATCGCATCCTCGACGGTCTGGTCATTCAGGACCGGAGCCGAACGGACAGCATAGGTAACAGGTTTTCCCATGGCCTCGATCAGGAGACGATCAAAAACCGACTCGCCGGCATTGTCCCCTAAATAGAGCACCGAACGGGCGCGGGAGAGATGTTCCACAAACGGTGCATAATCAAGTATTGCAAACTCCTGTTCGAGAATGCGATACAGGTCCCGCTCGATGTCATATTCCTTGTGGACCCCGACATCAATCACGTTCCCGGCAATCGCCACCCGGATGGCCGTCATCAGGGGATCGGACGACTGGCGCATGTGATGGCGCATGGCGGGCAGGAGGGCCAGGGCTGTCTCGATGCTTTCGCGCTTCAACGCCAGATAGGGATCGGGCTCGCGGGTCAGGTGCCGGATGCGGCGGTACATGCTGTCCGCAATCAGGGGAGGCGGCATCTCCAGCGGGAGTTCGGGAATCATCCGGGCCACCTCGTCGAGGATGGCCTTCATCCGGGCCTCATCAGCTCCCGTCACCCGTCCGGCCGTGATGGCCTGCCGGAAAAAACAGGGGATGCAGTCGAGATAGGTTTTCATGTTCGTCCTTCTTATTACCGGCTATACATACAGAGTTCTGCAGGCAACAGCCCTCACTCTCGTGCGACCCTGAAATAGCCTGCCAGATCCGAATTGATGGCGCGATCGCTCTCGCTGTCGTTGCTCCCGGCCCGGTAGCGGACTTCAAACTGGCGGACATTCTCAAGCGGGCTGATGTCGTATTCAAACAAGAGATCATTCCCGTCACGATACCAGGCAAACCGGTCCGGACCGAGCACGGTTTTGTTCTCGCCCTCGTACAGATTGCAGGCAGCGATATCACGGGTCTGGAAAAAGAGCCTGCGGTCTCTGTCGCTTGCATCCCGCACATCCAGCGAGTGCAAAACATCCATCAG
>DAIREN010000107.1:0-9885 GCA_036795535.1 Spirochaetota bacterium | reverse complement strand
GGGTATCTCGGATTTGGCTCTCGACGCACTGGGTGTCCCGGTCGTGAGCCAGAAATCTCCCTTTCCATTGCCGGTCCGGACGGAAGGGGTGCGGGATCCGCGCTGTCTGGTGGTCATTCCGTCTGCCAGTCGTCCGGACAAGATCTGGCCTGTTGAGAATTTTCAGCACGTCATCCGGAACCTGGTCGCTGAGGGAGTGTTCGGGGAGATCCTGGTCGCCGGCTCTCCGGCCGAGACAACACTCTGTCGAACTCTTGCGGACCTGCCCGGTGTGCGCGCTGTCCGGGCGTTGAACGCAGAGCTTGAAAACCTGGCCGCCATTTTTTCAACGGCCGGGTTTGCCCTCGGGAATACAACGGGGCTGGCACATCTCGCCGCTGCGTGTGGTTGCCGGGTGCTGGCACTCTCCGGGGAACCCGGGCAGGATCGGGGGGCGCCGGCTTGTCCCGGCTGCCGATCTCTGGGTAATCCGGACTTGCCGCCGAACGGAAAAAAAAGAGGCAGCCAGGAGATCCTGGCTGCCATCACACCGGACATGGTTCTCGATCAATTGCGGACCATGACTGCGGAAGGGTCGCTGCTCGAGTGACGACTGGGTATCTGGACCCGGCGGATGCTCGCGCTCTTTTTGGATGGATCCAGGAACAGGAGATAATTGCCGTTGGGGTAGGTCCCCACGTCCTTGACTCCGTCAGGAAGGGCGAGTCCCTGGGAGAGATTGTTGACGGTCGAGAGTATCCGCAGATCCCCGGCACTTCCGAAGACTATGAAGCGGTTGTCATGACTCGGTTCGATCAGGCCAACATCGAGATCTTCAGCATGGTGGACCATTTCGGCGCTCTGGATATACCGGTCCGTGATGACCAGGGAACCACGGTAGCCGATCGCGATCCTGTGATCCCGCAGGACACGGATGCTCAAGGGCCGACCGGCAAGGGAGACGGTCGTCAAGGGGAAATAGCGGACCGTCTCCAGCGTGTCACTGACCAGCCAGCGGACGCTGTTTTTGGCCGGATCATAGAGGTAGAGGTAGCGGTCATCACGGCTGGTGTCGGCTACCATCGGTTCGACACGGGAAAGCAGGTACTGCTTGCGCTGGACAGCATAGATGGCCGGCCATGCCTGGCTCTCCCTGGAATTTCCGATAAAGAGGTACTTCCCCTGGGCCGAGAAACGGATCTGCCTCGGTGGAAAGGACGTCTTGATACGTTCACTGATCCGCATTTTTGCCCGGTCGATCAGAATGATTTCGTGACGTTCCGGGAAGGCTGCGGCAATCATGCCCATCGCGGAGACTGCGACTGACTGAGGGAGGGCATCGTCGTGCCCGGTCAGGTAAGAAAAATCGAGAACATGCCTGATTTTCTGGTCCCTGAGATCGATGAAGGCCAGACCGCCATTGGTGAGGGAGATGACGGCTTGACGTCCATCCGGAGTGAAGGTGGCGCCGCGCGCACCAGCGAGGTTCCAGTCGGTCTTTTTTTCCAGATACCACGAATCCATTTCGCTGGCCCAACGCCCTGTGTTGGAGGGATCCATGCGGGAGCCGGAGAGGCTGGTGACTGCCAGGAACAGGATGGTTGTTCCAAGAATGAATTTCATGTGTTTCCTCCGCGTGAATCCGGTCTTCATGGTACTCCGTCGGCAGATTCCGCGGTTTGCATGAGGATTCTTCCGGTCAGCGCGCCTTGTCTTGCGGACTTGGCGGCGCTAGCATTAGGTATGCCCGGCTGCGCGGGAGTAGGCGCGGCTCGGGACACCAGCCCGGAGTGACCAAGATGCCGCGACTCTACCTTGTTGACGGGTTTGCCCTCGTTTTTCGGGCCTACTATGCCATGGCTTCACGCCCGCTTGTCAATTCCCGGGGCGAAAATACCCAGGCGGTCCATAATTTTTTCCGGATGCTCTTCAGGGCGATCCGTGCCGAAAAGCCCGAGTATCTGGCCGTTGTCTTCGATTCCCGGGGAAAGAACTTCCGGCACGAGATGTATCCCGAGTACAAGGCTAACCGGCTCAAGGCTCCCGAAGACCTCCTGGCACAACTTCCCTGGATTGCCGAACTGACAGCCCTTTTTGGAATCCCTCATGTCAGCCAGGAGGGCTTGGAGGCGGATGATTTGATCGCGTCTTTCGTGATGCACGCACGCAGGACAGGAGACGAGGTGAGGATCCTCTCCGGCGACAAGGATCTGATGCAACTTGTTGACGAGCGGGTCCACATGCTTGTTCCCTCACGTGACCCCACAGCCCTTTTCGATGAATTCGGACCGGCCGAGGTTGAAGAGAAATTCGGTGTTCCTCCCGGGGCGATTGCGGACTATCTGGCCATCGTTGGAGACAGCTCCGACAATGTTCCCGGAGTCCGTGGGCTCGGGGACAAGGGTGCGCGGGCTCTTCTCGAACAGTGGAAGAGTCTGGACGGGATCTATGCCAATCTGGATGCCGTCACTCCCGAGAGTGCCCGGAAAAAGTTAGCGGAGGGGCGGGAGAGTGCCAGCCTTTCCTACAAACTGGTCCGACTGGATGCAGAGCGGCCAATTCCCCTCGGATTGGAAGCCTGTCGCTTGCGCGGGATCGATACAGCGGCCGCGCTTCCCCGGCTGGAGGCACTGGAACTCAAACAATTAGTCGCGGAGCTGGCCCGGCATGGTTGGCTCTCTCCTCAGGATGCGGGAGGACCGACAGGCCCCGTCGGGGATGCTGCGCCGGCTTCCCCCGCAAAGCGGTCGCAACACAAGCCGCAGACCGGCGATGCGACACCGGACCTCTTCGAACTTGCGGCAGAAGCCGGGGGCGAACCGGAGGAGACTCCCGTTGACGACGGCTTGCAGACCTCCGAACAAGCCGGGTGTCGCTGGACCTGCATCCGCGACATGGAGATGCTCCGCGGGATGATCAGGGAGCTTACGGCTTCCCCCCTGATTGCCGTCGACAGCGAGACGACCTCGCTTTCATTCCATGATGCGCGTCTTCTCGGACTTTCCTTCGCCTGCCGCGAGGGCGAGGCCTGGTACCTTCCCCTCGGGCATGGTCCGGAGAGCCTTGACGAGGCGGCCGTTCTTGCGGAACTCAAGCTTCTTCTGGAAGACCCGGCTCTTCCCAAGGTCGGCCAGAATATCAAATACGAAATTGCTGTCTTGAAGCTGCGCGGGATCCATCTGACGGGCGTGGTCTGCGATACCATGCTCGCGGCCTATCTTCTTGAGCCCGGTTCGCGGGTCAATATGGATGATCTCGCTGCGCGCTATCTCTCCCGGCGGACTATCCGCTATGCTGAGATTGTTCCCAAAAAAGACGCCACCCTGGCTGACGTCCCGCTCGAGAGGGTTACGGCTTACGCTGCCGAGGATGCCGAGGTGACGCTTGCCCTGGCCAACAGACTCCGGCCGCTTCTGGCATCCAACGGACTTGAGGCGGTCCTGAATACGATCGAGCTGCCCCTGGCGCCGGTTCTGGCCGGGATGGAGCTGGCCGGAATCCGGGTTGACCGTGAACGTCTCGCGGCAGGAAGCGGGAAGCTTGCAAAACGGCTTGCGGAACTGGAATCCGCGATTTATGCGGGGGCGGGGATGGAGTTCAACCTCAACTCGCCCAAGCAGATGGGGAGTGTCCTCTTCGAGAAACTCGCCCTGCCTCCAGTCAAAAAAACAAAAACCGGATATTCCACGGACGAGGAGGTCCTGCACGAGCTTGCGCGCCAGCACGAGGTGCCGAAGCTGATCCTTGAATACCGGCATGCCTACAAGCTCAAGCACACCTATCTGGACGTTCTGCCGGGCCTGGCCAATCAGGTGACAGGCCGGATCCATACCAGTTTTAACCAGGCCGTGACGGCAACGGGGAGACTCTCCTCAAGTGATCCCAACCTGCAGAACATCCCGGTCCGGGAGGATGCGGGCCGGGAGATCCGGAGGGCCTTTGTTCCCGAGCCGGGTTGCATCTTCGCTGGCGCAGACTATTCGCAAATCGAATTACGAATTCTTGCGGCCCTCTCCGGCGACCCGGCCCTGGTTGCCGCCTATCAGGCTGGCGAGGACATCCACCGCAGGACGGCGGCCCGGATCTTCGGAATTGACGAGGCGGCGGTCGATCGTGAGCGACGGGGGATCGCCAAGGCGATCAATTTCGGTGTGATCTACGGCCAGACGGCCTATGGTCTTTCCCGCGATATCGGAATATCACGGACAGAAGCGGACACCTTCATCCGGACCTGGTTCGAGGTCTATTCCGGGGTCCGCCAGTATGCCGAAACCGTGATCGAGCGGGCTTGCCAGGAGGGACAGGTCCGGACCTGGTTCGGAAGGATCAGGAAGCTTCCTGAACTGGCCAGCCGGAACAGGTCCGTTCGCCAGATGGGCGAGCGGCTGGCCCTGAACACCCTTGTCCAGGGAACGGCCGCGGACCTGATCAAACTCGCGATGGCGGGGGTCCATGCGCGTTTGGCGGAGGAAGTGCCCGCGGCCAGACTCCTCCTCCAGGTGCACGATGAATTGCTGGTCGAAGCTCCCGAGGGGGAGGCCGCTCTCGTCGCGAAGATTCTCGAGGAGGAGATGCGCCGGCCCTGGCCTTTTGAGGTTCCTCTCGAGATCGGATCCGGGCAGGGCGCAAACTGGGATGAGGTCCACTGATGGCCGGATCAGCCGGCGGCCGGCCGGTTCTCGGTTTGACGGGAATGATGGCCAGCGGCAAAAATCTGGCGGCCGAAGTCTTCAGGTGCGAGTGGGGGTGGGCGGTCATCGATCTCGACCGGCTTGGGCATCGTGCCCTTGCCAGGCTGGAAGCCCCCCTGCGGGCGGCTTTCGGGGACGGAATCCTCAAGCCGTCCGCTGTCGGGGGCGGGATTGACCGGGGAGTGCTCGGCCGGCTTGTCTTTTCCGATCCGGCCGCCCTGGCCCGGCTCGAGTCCATTGTTCACCCGGAGATGGTGCGCCAGGTCCGTGAAATTCTCGCTGAGGACCGGAGCCCGGCCTGTGTCTTGAATGCGGCGATCCTCCACCGGATGGGGCTTAATACCCTCTGCCATCACGTGTTGTACATCTCCGTACCCGTGGACAGTCTGGTCCGGCGCATCATGGAGAGGAACGGGATCTCCCCCGAGGCAGCGCTGGAGCGGCTCGCCGGACAGGAAGATGTAAACCGTTCCGGAAAAACTGCCGACACAGTCTTGGAGAACGATGCCTCGCCCGAGGACTTTCTGGACAGGGTGCGCGCTTTCGCTCAAAACTGGTTCGGGAGTATTGACAATGGAGATGCAACAAATGCAGTCCGGCGCGCGAACGGAGCGCACGAAGGACCTCTATATCCTCAGTCTTGACGGGGGGCGGGTGTTCTGGGTTGTCTCGATTGCCCTCCTCGTCTTGGTTTTCCTCTTCCTCCTGGGATACTGGATCGGACACGACACTGTCCAGGCAGGCCGGATTGCGGCTTCCGAGACCGGCGCTGCCGGCACCAGTGCGCCCGGGGATCTGGCCACCCTCAAGAGGGACCTTCAGTTGGCAGGGCAGGGTCGGTCAGTAGCCGGGCTTGATGAACGCGTGATGACACCGGGAGACTCGGCGCCGACTGACAAAAAAGATCCCTTGCTTCAGGATGACAAAGTCGGGACCCGGGTCCAGGGCGAGCAGGAAGCCGAGAAGCCCAGGATTGACGAGACACGGTTGACGAGCAAGTCGGAGAAGCGCGAGTTCGAGGTCTTGCGGACCAAGTCGAAAAAATCGTCCGGCACAACGCAGACGGCCGGGACCACGACCCAGCACAAATCGCAACGGACTGCACGACCGGCCGCACCCCGCGAAACCCGGGTTGACGGTAAATACCAGGTCCAGGTGGCCTCGTTTGCGACACGCTCCGCCGCGGAGTCCCTGGTGTCCCGGTTGAAGGGCAAACAGTACCAGACGGCCATTGTCTCCAGCACGGTCAACGGGAAAGATTTCTACAGAGTGCGGGTTGGCGGATACGACAGCTATGATGAGGCATCCCGGGTTGTAGCGAACCTCAAAAGTAGTGGCGATGGCGCCGGGAGTTACATCGTCCAGCGCTGAACCTTCCTGACAGAAACGGGAAACCGGTGCTTCTTCCCGCATTGCGCAGGGGGAGAGTCCCGGTTTTTTTTGATGAACATCCTCAGTCTGACGGCATCTGCGTTGTCCGGCGGGATGACTTTTTCGGAGGGTTACCGGCCGGCATCACGCCGTCGGGCGTGTATGACCATACCGCTGGTCCAGGCAAAATCACCCCAATGAAGTTTGCTCATCAGGTGGTAACGGGTGATCGTCAGCCACTTCCGGTAATCCAGCAGGGAACGGAACGTCCCCTGTGATTTGACAAGTTTTGGGCGTAGACCGAATTCGCAGGGGTATGACACACGGACGACATCAAAACCGCATTGGGAAAGCATGGTTGTCAGCGTTTTTCTGCTGAAATAGACAAGATGGCCGGGAAGGTAGTAGTGATAAGCCGAACCAGCCCGGCGGGCTTGTCGGCCATCCATGTTTGCGGTTTGGATGACAAGGATTCCGCCCGGCTGCATGGCCCGGGCGAGACTGCGCAGGGCGGAAGCCGGATCGGGCAGGTGTTCGATCACTTCAATCATTGTCACGAGATCCAGCGGGGAAGACCAGGAGGGGAGAGACTCCGGGGTTGCTTTACGGATATCCAGACCGGCGCGAATGCCTTCTTGCACGGCATATCCGGAGATATCGATCCCGTGGGCATCGCACCCGGCCATCTGCGCCTCCTGGACAAGTGCGCCGAAGGAACACCCGACATCGAGAAATACGGGATACTCCGGGGTCTGGCTGGCGGGATCCCGCAGTCGCCGCCAGATCCGGAGCAAAAAGCGGATCCGGGCACGATTGACCGCGCGGTGACCGCGCGGGTTGGTCCGCTCGTCGAGATAGGTATACCGACCCTGGCCACCCTGGCCGGTGTAATAGGCCTGATCGTACAACTCTTCAACCTGGTGCGCTTCGGGAAGAGGATCCTGGTAGATCATGCTGCAGTCCGGACAGACTTTGATATCGAAGGGCTGTTCGAAACGGGTGATTGTCCAGAGATGGGATGGATTCCGGTTTTCGCAAAGGGGGCATGATCGGTTCATCGCGCTTCCTGATGCCTCGGAGTGAGCAAAATTCTTGCTTTTACCCATGGGCGGTATTTTATTTCGTGTAGCACGCTACTGGCAGATTCTCCGGGGGATTCATGGCTGACACGAAGTACCCGCCTCTCTTGAAAAACACACCGTTCGTGGGCTCAGCGTCCAATCGGCTCGTTCATCGTACCGATTCCAACTGTCCCCGGGCCCTTGAAATATCACCCAATGAGCGCTGGTATATCAAGGATATTCCGCATGACGGGAACTATATCATGTGCCCGTTCTGTTTTCCGCAGCCGAAGGATGACGAAGAGACCGAGAACCCGGTTTCTGAGACTCCGGCCCCTGTCAAAACAAGGCGAAAGCCGGTGTCCAAGGCAGAAGGAGACTCGGCTGCAAAACCGAAAAAGGTTGCAGCCAAACCTCGTGTTTCTGCACCAGCCAAAAAAAAGGCTCCCAAAAATTAGATCATCAGTCTGTTTGCGCGACCGGGTCGGTAAAGTGACGGTCGGTCAGGCAGGGGGCGTGACTGTTTCGACGGATTTGCAAATCTGTCCGGGTCCGGTCTTCCTTGACCGTGTCGATTCGTCTCTCTGTCTTCATTCCAGATTGTGTGGAATGACTTCTATAAAATGAGTTCGTCCCGGGATCATGCATGCCTGCTGATCCGGTGTCTGGTTGGTGACAGGCAGGGCTTTCACCGGGTATTGGGAAAGCCCTGTTGCATGGCCATGCCCGACCGGGTATCATCGATGGGGCTGGGTGGTGTCGTAGATCATCTTCAGCCGGCCATTCCTGGGCGACTCCATCTCTATGCGAATCGAGTTTTCAGGTTGCCAGACCCGGTTCCGGTTCGTTCCATAGCGGCGGGTGGCTTCAGTCAGGAGACGGGCCTCTTCCCGGGAAGAGAATTCAAGGACCGCGGCATTCAACAGCACGTCATCGCCATCCTTCCGGTAAAAAAGATAGACATTCACGAGTCCGCGATTCGTCAGGGTGCTTTCCGTAATTCCGAGAAGGCTCGAGAAAAGCGTGGCGGACTGCCAGGTGCCGCTGGATATCGGAAGCTTTCGCTCAACATCGCTCCGCTTCATACCCAGTGTGATGCTGTCCAGTGGGACGACAAAGCGTGATTTCTCGCCGATATCCTGTCCGCATGAGACGAGAAAGAACAGGAGCAGGCCAGCCGGGATCAGGGAGTTGCGTACGTTCATGGGAACCTCTTTTTCTGTTTCTTGAACGGCCGGCAGGGTCTTCCCCGCACTCGTCCGGTTTGCAGGCGTGACATTTTTGATTGTTTCGCGCCCCGAATAAAAGTATTAATACATGGGCTGCCCAGCAAGGGCATTGCATCCAGGAGAGGTCACGGAATGGCAATCACGGTTGTAGGCTCGGTTGCACTGGATTCCATCCAGAGCGCTGCCGGAAGTGTTGAACGGGAGATTGGTGGTTCAGCCGTTCATTTTGCGAACGCGGCCTCACTCTGTTCGAAGGTCTACATCGTGGGCGTCGTTGGCGACGACTACCCGTTTGACCGGATCCGCTATCTCAAGGATCGTGGGGTCGATTTCGACGGGGTTGAAATTGTTCCCGGTGGAAAGACCTTTTTCTGGAAAGGTCGGTACGAAGGCGATATGGGCTCGGCCATCAGCGAGGCAACCGAGCTCAATGTGTTCCAGGATTTTGCACCGGTTGTGACGGGTGAAGCCAGGAAAAGCCGGTTTCTGTTCCTGGCCAATATTCATCCGGGATTGCAGCTTCATGTCCGGAAGAGCATCGGGGATGGCGCCTTTGCGGTTCTTGATTCGATGAATTACTGGATAGAGAATGCCCGGGAGGATCTCCTTGGTGTGATTGCAGCCGTTGATGCGGCCATTCTCAACAGCGACGAGATCCGCAGCCTGACTGGCGAGAAAAATCTGATAGCAGCGGCCAGAATCGTGCTCGGGATGGGTCCGTCCTATGTGATCATCAAAAAGGGCGAACATGGAGTGCTTGCTGTTTCCCGGGACTGGATCGCAGTCCTTCCGGCCGTGCCACTCGAGACGATTGTTGATCCGACCGGGGCCGGTGATTCCTTTGCCGGGGCGCTTGTCGGCTACCTTGACAGGGCCGGCAGCATGGATGCCGCAACTTGGCGCAAGGCCTTGGCTTGGGCCAATTGCGTGGCATCGTTCAATGTGCAGGATTTTTCAGTCTACGGGATTGCCGGGATTACCGTCAGGGATGTGGTACGAAGATATGATGAATACCGGAAGGTGTTCCAGATTGAGGGTGAGTTAGATGCAGTATCAGATGTTGCAGGCTAAGATCCATCGTGCGACGGTGACCGACAGCGATCTCCAGTACGAGGGAAGTATCACCATTGACCTTGACCTGATCGAGGCTGCCGGTATGCGGGAGTATCAAAAGGTGCAGGTTGTGGATATCAATAACGGCAGCCGTTTCGAGACATACATCATGAATGGTAGCCGGGGGAGCGGTACGGTCTGCATCAATGGCGCCGCCGCCCGGCTTGTGCACCGTGGAGATCTGGTCATCATCTTCGCCTATTGCCTGTACGATGAGACCGAGCTGGACGGATATGCCCCAAAAATCATTCTGGTTGACGACAACAACCGGATCCGCCAGGTTCACTGAGGACGGACGCCCGTTCTGCGGCTTGGTCGGCTTGCAAATTCGTTGCAAAGCACTGAATTTTTCGGATATACTTGCCGATAGGAATAACGATACACCTTTAGGTATGGTCCCGTCCGTTTGCGTACATGGTGGACGAGGGAAGAAGGGATAGC
>DAIREN010000106.1:0-9919 GCA_036795535.1 Spirochaetota bacterium | reverse complement strand
TCCTCTCCGAAGGTTCCCGATTTGTCAGGGCCATATCGGGCTTCAAACTTCCAAGTACTGCATCTTTCAAGCCGTTCAGGGGAATCTCGTAGAGGGAACGACCGGAAAGTACATAGGCCCGCTCAGCGTCCCGCGCAAGATCGTCGATCCAGAGGCCCGGCAGGGACACGATCCGTACAGCTCGATACTCCTGCCCGACCCGTCCACAGTGGTAGAGACCACGCGCCCCGGCCGCCAACCAGGTCTCCGGCCCGACAGGAAGGACCCTGAAGAATTCGTCTTCGGCTCCCCGGACTGTCCGGGCCCTGTCCCCCGCCTGCGCATAGACCCACAGCCCGTTGGCCGGAATGGTTGCATTGGAAGCGTTCACTGCGAGAAAATGGGACAGGCCCGGCTCGCCCTGCCGCTTCCAGACACCCTGGAAATAATCGAACACAAAGCTGCCATAGCTTGTCAATCTGATGTGCCGGGGCAAGCGGGGATACTGTGAGACCGAGGAAGCCAACAACAAGCGGTTTCCCAGCGGTGCAAGATCATGAATCGTCATCAGGGAAAGACCGTCACGGGTTCCCTGCATCTCCCAGCGCATGCCCTCCGTTCCCGGCCTTTCAATCCTGAACAGGCCGAGATCGGTTGCCAGGTACCAGCCTCGTCCATAGAGCTTCATGCTTCCCGGTATGGCCTTGAGATCTCCGGGCAGTGAGAAGTACGGGAGAAATTTTCGTTTTGCCTCATGAAAGTAGGCGACCCACCCCCCGGGTTCTTGTGAAAACGCGAGGATACTGCCCGCAACTTCCATGATCCGCTGGGGACCGCGATTTCCGCTCTCGTGGATCTCCCAGGTCCCATCCCGGAATCTGCGGAGTGCCACCCGTCCATCCGAGAGTCCGATCCAAACCGCCGTTTTCGAGACAAAAATCGAAGAGATCGTCGCCGGTTCACAAGACTCGGGAAACCAGTATCGCTGAATCGTTTTGCGTTGAAACGATATCTCGGTCAGACTCCGCTGTCTGGCCAACCAGAGGGTGCGGGAAGCACTGACGGCGATCCGGTTCCCTCCCGGACTGTCCAACCCCCGGCCCTCACCCACAATCCGACCCAAACGGAGGACGCCAAATGCCCCCCGGTCTTCAAAGTGGTCCTCCTCATCAAACGGGAGCCGGACATCGTTCAACGAGACCACAGGAAGGGACACGACCAGACAGAGCCCCGTCACCAGAACAAGGGAACGAAGTTTCAGACACCACATGCTCGGACCACCTTCCCCCGGCTGCAAAATCAGCACTATACTTTAGTATCGTCGGCCTCTGGGCCATCCATCTTGAACGCGGGGAGTCACCAATGAAGGGAATCATTATTGCAGCAGGATATGGCACACGGTTTTTACCATGCACCAAGACCATCCCGAAGGAGATGTTCCCTCTGGTCAACAAGCCGGCCATCACCTTCATTATTGACGAGTTTCTCGCCTCGGGGATCAAGGATATCCTGATTGTCACAAGCCGCCGAAAAAAGGCCCTCGATGACTATTTTGACCGGGAGGTCGAGCTGGAGAGTGTCTTTATGCGCGAGGGGAAAACCGCCCAACTTGGAATCATCGCCCCGCCCGATGCAAACATCTATTTCACACGGCAGCAAACCATGCGCGGCACAGGCGACGCGATCCTCCTCGCCGAGAGTTTTGCCGCCGGTGAGCCGGTCTGCGTCGCCTACCCTGATGATATCGTCATCGGCTCCGACCCCCTGGCCGCGCAACTGATGCGCGCCGCCCGGGGACCCGAAGACTGCGTCCTCGGGGTGATGGCTGTTCCCCGTGACGAAGTCAACCGCTATGGCATCATCACACCGGGCGAGAACGGCCGGGTTTCTGGGATCATCGAAAAACCGCCGGTTGACTCCGCCCCCTCCTGTCTGGCCACGATAGGTCGCTACATCCTCCCGCCATCGATCTACCCACTCCTGCGGGCCGAACGGGAACGGGTGACCGGCGGTGAATTCTACCACGTTGGTTCGGTCAACACACTCGCAGAGCAGGGCCTGGTCTGTGGAACGGAGTTCAGCGGAAAACGGCTCGATGTCGGCGAACCGGTCGGGTATGTCAAAGCCATCATGGAATACGCGCTCTCCCGTCCCGAATGGGCCGGTGAACTCCGCACATGGATGAAGGAGCAGGTTGCGGATTTTCGCTGACATACCGGTGGCCTCATCCTGGTCGGGATGCCGTGATGCCTGACCACGATCACCGGCCGGGAGCAGGACCACAAGGAATCTCGTTTCCGGACTGTGCCTCATCCCTTAAAAATCTCCAGTACGTCGTAGCGGGGGCCTTCAGGAAAAAGGGTTGACTGATAGAGGACGACACGGACCGGATAGATTGTTCCAAATTGGACAGTTTTGTTTGCTGAACAGAGTTCCGCCAACTCGATCCGGCTCGGACTGCGGGTTCGGGCCAGTGTGATGTGAGGCTGCCACGCCATCTGAGGTCTCGCAAACCCTGAACGGGCCAAACCCTGATCGAGCGATGCAACATATCCGGCCAGCCAGCCAGTCCTGTCCTCGACGCCGGCCCAGAGTATCACCGGGGCCTTCGAGCCTGAAAACACACCGATTCCCGTAACGGCAAGCCCATCGTCCGGAGGCAGGTTCATCCGGCGCTGTTCTTCGACCTTCTTTTTGATTATAGCAAGCTCTTCATCACTCACATCACCGAAGAAATGCAGCGTCACATGGCGGTTTTGAGCCGGAACCTTTCTCAGCCCGAGCCCGGCACAGGCCGTCTCGTACCAGGCATCGAGCGCGCTATTCACACGCTCACCAAGTGGAATAGCCAGAAAGACCCTCATATCCCGCCCCTTCCCTGATCGTCAACAGCAGGATGGCACAGGCCATTTCCGCCGCCTGGACCCGAATCTCGTCACGAGTCCCACTGAACTGGCATCGCAGGGAGTCAATGCCAGACCGGGTTGCCCGTGCAAAACAGACCGTTCCGACGGGCTTTCCGGGAACAGCGCCACCCGGCCCGGCTATTCCCGTCACCGAGATGGCAAGATCGACACCAAAGAGCTCCCGACAGCCATCCGCCATCCCGCAAGCGCATTCCTCGCTGACGGCTCCAAAACGCCCCAGACAATCCGCTGGGACCTTGAGAAGATCCCGCTTGACCCGGTTGTCGTAGGCAACTACGCCTCCCATGACAACCCGCGAAGCCCCGGCGATGGCCGTCAAACCGGCGGAGACAAGTCCCCCGGTACAGGACTCGGCACAGGCCAGCCTGACTCCGTAATGACGGGCCCAACGGATGACCGCTGTCCAGGGATCACTCTCCCGACGGGAGATCAAGAAAGTCTCATCCGGAATCGTGGGTGTTGATCCCTTCTCCGGATGATCGACGATCTGAAAAAAGGCAAACCGCCTGCCGTACTCGTCAGGCGGAGTGTTTTTGGACAAGATTTTGGCAATCATCGTGAAGAAGTGTTCATCTAGCGCGAGTTCTGGTTGCGCCCGAAAATTCCGCTGAAAAACCTGAACACACCCGAAAGGGACGAAACAACATCACTCACGGTCGGGATGATCTTTTCCTGTACGTTGATTGCCATCACCCTGGTCCGATAGGTGATGTCATCCATCACGGTCCGGAGTTCATCGACCTGGTCACGAATGGCAAGGGTCACCGCTGACAGATTATCCAGCACACCGTTCGTCTTTTGAATAAGCGGAAGAACCTTTTTCTTGTAGGCCCTGGATACCGCCAGCACCGCAACCAGAAGAATACCCAGCCCCAGTACAAGGGAAGCGGCAATGATGATGAGGCAAATCTCAGTCACTGTCATGGTGTTTCCTGTCTCTTGCCAGGCTCTCAGGCCTGCTCGTCTGTTATATTCGCCTGCTCGTCATCGTCCATCTGATCACGCCTGTGCCTCAATCGGGCCAACTTTTCCTCGGCAGACTTGATGTACTTGTGCAGACTCTCACGGGTTTCTTTGCCGGACTTTGGAGCAAACATGATCCCCAACACCCCTCCGGCAATAACTCCGAGAAGAAAGGCTACTGCTGTTTTTCCGTTTTCATTCATTCCGGCCTCCTCGCCTGATCACAGGCGTATACTCACATCCTGCACCCTGATCAGGCCCTTGTCAAGGCCGGCATTCCGGGCATGTATCATTTTACTTCGGTAAAAACCCGAATCTTTCCGGGAGCCTTGATCGTCGCGTTTCCAAAGAGTTCGACCGCTTTCCGAAGCTGGATATCAAACCGGAGATTGACCAGTTCCGGCTCACCAACCTTGTTCTTCTCCCAGTAGATCCAGCGCTCAACCTCTTCCTCGGGCAATACAATGTCTTTTTTCCGCAACGCTTCGACAAAATCTGCCAAGTGTTTCGCCGTATACTCCGGATGCTCTTTCAAAAAACGGGCAAGGTGATCCTCATTCATCAGACGAAGCACAGCCTTTTGCTCTGCTTTGGAATACTCCGGCACGGGAACCACAATATCCGGGACAAGTCCTTTTTTATGGATCTGCCGGCCAGCCGGTGTGTAATACAGGGCCACCGTCAGTTTTATCGCGGACCCGTCCATCATGGGACGGATTGTCTGGACTGAACCCTTTCCGAAGGTATTCTCACCCAGCAATATGGCACGTCCCGTATCCTGGAGGGCTCCAGCAACGATCTCGGATGCTGAAGCCGACCCTTTATTGACCATCACAATCAGGGGAATCCTGGTATCAAAGATGGCCCGGGCACGGGAAGCTTCGAACCTCCGGACAGGTTCTGCTTCGCGTCCCTTCGTGTAAACAAGCAGACCTTCGGAGATGAACAGATTGGCGACCTCGGTTGCGGAACTGAGCAACCCGCCGGGATTGTTCCGCAAGTCAAGAATCACACCCTTGATCTGTTTTTGCGAGAACTCTGCCCACGCCTTGCGCAACAGCTCTTCAGTGTTTTCGGAAAATTGGGTGATCTTGATATAGCCGAGACCTTCCCGCTCGAGATACGCGGTTTTAACAGTCTCGATCCTGATCAATGCCCTTTTGATGACAACATCAAAAGACTCATCCTGGTTGGGCCGGAGTATGGTGATGGTCACAGTGCTTCCGACAGGTCCCCTGAGTTTCCGGACAGCATCCACAAGCGGGATGTCCTTGGTCGTGACCCCGTCGATCGACATGATCATGTCGCCGGGCTGAATATGCTTTTCCCAGGCGGGTGTCCCGTAGATCGGGCTGATGACCGTCAGGACTTTTTCCCGGATTCCGATCATGATTCCCAGCCCACCAAACTCGCCGCTTGTCTCCTCACTGAGACTCTTCAGTTCGGCAGGTGGCAGAAACGAGGTATGCTCGTCTTCAAGGGCCTCGAGCATGCCACGGATCCCGCCATAAATCAGGTCCTTTGACTTGATTTTATCGGTATCATAATAGTAGTTGCGGATATTCTGGAAGGCCTTGCTGAAGAGCTCGAAATTTTCATACACCGAATCGCGGCCGATCACCTGTCCGTTCACAAAGAAACCGAGACAGACAGCCAGCAATATCATGCCCACAGTCCCGGCGAGCAATTTTCTCTTTCCCATCCTGTCCTCCACAACGCCATGCCCCCGACACAAACCATACGGGACAATCTCAGTATAAGGTAGTCTGCCGGAAGTTTTTTTTCCAGAAGAAAGCATGCATCAGAGCCATACGGAATCAATACGCTGCGTTCAGGATGTTCAACAGATCGTCATAGGTCACAGACCGCGGAAGAACACTTAAAAAATCATATGTTCTGGCATCACGGACAACCTCATCAAATCCATCCGGTTCGATTTCAAAGTTTTTGAGCCGTTGCGGGACATTCAGGTCAAAAAGCAGCTTGCGGACAGCCTCGATCGCCTTGATGGCCGCTTCCACAACGCTGATATCGTTCACGTCTTCCCCGAATGAGCGTGCAATTCTTACATATTTGTTGGGGGATGCCGTCAGGTTGAATTCCATCACGTGCGGAAGGATGATGGAGACGCCGATTCCCCGATACAGCCCCAACCGTGTCGACAAAGCCAGGGCCAGGGCCCACGTCGTTCCTGGCCGGCTGGAATTGAGCGCAATGGACGCAAAGACTCCGGCCGTGGAGAGGGCCTGCCGGGCCACCATGTTTTCAGGTTCGATCACGGCCTGTTTGAGATTGGCGTACACCAGCTCGATGGCGTTCCCGATGTAGGATTCGGTCATGATTGAAGCGGCTTTTGAAATATAGGCCTCACAGGCATGAGCCATGACTTCGATACCGATCGCAACGACAAATTTGGGAGCAAGACTGGCTGTGAGTTTCGGATCCACCAGGACAACCTCGGCGTAATTGAAGCGGCTCCGGTACTCCTTCCTGATATTGTCATCCACATCTCTTATAAAAAAGGAATCCAGAAGGCCATGGCAAATTCCATGCGTCGAGGGAATCTCGATATAGGCTATTTTCTTTCGTTTTGCCGTTTTCCCGGCAAAATAATCCGCAATATATCCATCGTTCCCGGCAATACAGGCAATCGCTTTGGCGACATTCAGGGTATTGGCGCCACCAAGCCCGATAACCACATTGGTCCGACTCTCCCTCGCCAAGAGAACGCCCTCATCCACCACATCGCTTCCGGCGTCAGCACTGCACTTGTCGAAGACAATCACTCCGTACGACTTGCTTTCGGCAAGACTCTGGACCCGACGCAGGATACCCTGCTGCACCATGGTATCACTGGTGACGATCATCACCCGTTCGCCATAATCCTGAATGATTTCGGGCAGCCTGTTGACCACGTTGAGGCCGACAATCACACGTGCCGGGATATTGAACTCGAAAACACTCATGATCGCCCGCCCTGTCAGTGCATTCTACACCTGTTGTTCTTCATCGCAGCAAACAAAGAAAAGGAGCACGCATGACCGTAGCTCCTTTGTCTCCGCTTTTTGTCCTCATGGCATCGCCACAAAG
The DNA here is from genome assembly GCA_036795535.1 of Spirochaetota bacterium. Classification (GTDB taxonomy): domain Bacteria; phylum Spirochaetota; class JAGLSM01; order JAGLSM01; family JAKPMW01; genus JAKPMW01. The sequence goes on along the minus strand of DAIREN010000106.1, from coordinate 2,960 downwards.
ATTTCCGGATATCAGCCGACACCGACATCACGCCAGCCGGCACCTGTCAGTTCTGACCGCCGAGACTCTCCGCAATCCGTGATGCCAACTCACGCAGAACACTCTCGTTGTACAGGGGGTCATTGATCTTTTTTTTGAGATCATTGATCAGCTCTGTGCGATCACCCGGTTCGGGTGCATCCTTGGCAAGCACCTCAATCTTCTGCCGCAGAAGATTGATCCGGCTTTCTTCGGAGATTTCGTACGAGTCACCGGAAATGCGAGCCGGCTCGACCGAAGCACTTCCGGCCTTCCGCACGCTCTGTGGACCGGATATCCTCTTGGGTCCATGAAGATCACCAATTCCGTCTATACTCATGGCGAACTCCTTTCTCTCTCCAGAGTATCGGAGCAACTGGGGAAAAAGTTAAGCAATTTATTGGATATTTTCATCTTGATCGGGAATCCTTTCCCCGGCATGGATGACCAGCGTGAACTCCCCTTTTCGTGTCAGTTCCGGCTTGTCTGTCCCCGCAATCCAGAGGATGTACTCTTCGTGCAGCTTTGTCATCTCGCGGGCCACAAGGACCTGGACCCCGGGGGCGACGGCTGCAATATCATCGAGCAGGGCATCCACACGCCATGGCGACTCATAGCAGACCACGGTTGCATAGTTATCCAGAGCCGCAAGCAGTGCTTTGCGCCGCTTCCCCGGTTTCAATGGTAAAAAACCGGTAAACACAAGATTATTGGAAGGAAAACCTGAAACCGAGAGAGCCGAGGCCAGCGCCGACGGTCCGGGAAGCGGAAAAACAGGGATCGACCGTTCGCGACAGGCCCGCACCAGCGCGGCACCCGGATCAGAGATGCCCGGCGTCCCGCCATCCGTCACCAAAACGGCGGTCAAGTCCTCATCTTCAATGCGCGAAGCCATTTTGAGGATCCTGCCCTGCGGCGTATGTGCGTGACAGGAATCGAGCTCCTTTTTGATTTGGAGATGGTTCAGGAGCGCAAGCGTCCTTCGGGTATCCTCGCAGATCACAAGATCAGCCTCCTTGAGGATCCGAATCGTTCGCAGGGTCAGATCCTCAAGATTTCCGATGGGTGTGGCCGTGATGTAAAGACAACTGTTTTTCATGGCAGAGGGATCCCGGCAAGACGCAGGCAATTCGACAGAAGCATGGCAATGGTCATCGCACCGACACCACCCGGGACCGGTGTGATCCAGGCGGCTTTTTGCCCAACGCCCTCAAAGTCGACATCACCAACCAGGACGGAACTCTCTCCCCGGGCAACACGGTTGATCCCGACATCAACCACAATGGCACCTTCCGAAACCATATCCGCGGTGATGCATCCGGGTTTGCCAACAGCGACGCAGAGGATTTCGGCTTCCCGGCAGAGTGAGGCCAGATTTCTCGTTTTGGAATGCGCCCATCCCACACTGGCATTTTCGGCCAAGAGCATCAGCCCAAGGGGTTTCCCGACAATATTGCTCCGGCCGACGACCAAGGCTCTTTTCCCGGCCGGATCGATCCCGTAGTACCTGAGAATATGGAGCGCCCCGGCCGGAGTGCAGGGATACACCAAGGGGGCCCCTGCCACCAGTCGCCCGATATTGCAGGGATGAAAACAATCAGCATCCTTGAGCGGACTGACGGTTTCAATCACCGCAAACTCGTCGATGTGTCCGGGAAGAGGTGATTGCACAAGGATTCCGTGAATGGCAGGATCAGCATTCAATTGGCGGACCAAGTCGAGGAGATCCTCCTGCGCTGTCGAATCGGGCAGCCTGAACACCCTCGAGAGAATCCCGCACTCGGAACAACGCTTTTCCTTCATGTTGACGTAGACCGTCGAAGCAGGATCACTCCCGACCTGAATAACGGCCAGACCGGGCGTGATGGAGGAGGCACTGACTCGTGCCCGGATCTGATCGAAGATTCGGGAAGCTGGAATCTTCCCGTCCAGTATTCTGGCTGTCATGGACTCTCCCGGAATCTCAGGATCCGCGACGTTTGCGGACAAAGGCGGCTGCATCTTTTGCTATCAAGAGCTCTTCATTGGTGGGGATGACAAGAATCCGCACACGCGAGTCGGATGCAGCAACATCACCCTCTCCGTCGAGCGCCTTGTTTTTCTTTTTATCGATCTTGATTCCCATGAATTCGAGACCTTCGACAGCCTGCTCACGGACCCAGGCATTGTTTTCCCCGATCCCTGCGGTAAAGATGACGGCATCAGCCTCTCCATTCAGCACGGCCATGTACGAAGCGATGTATTTTTTCAACCGGTAGACCATCATCTGGATCGCCAACTGCGCACGCTGGTCTTTTTTGTCGGCCAGGCTGAACAGTTCCCGGAGGTCATTGGTTGCACCCGATATCCCCAACAATCCGCTCTGTTTGTTCAAAAGGGAATCAACTTCCTGGATGGTATAGTTTTCCTTGTGCATGATATACTGAATGATCGCCGGATCCATATCGCCCGAACGTGTTCCCATGATCAAACCTTCGAGGGGTGTAAACCCCATCGAAGTATCGATGCTCTTTCCTCCCCGGATGGCACAGATGCTGGATCCGTTCCCCAGATGGCAACTGACGAGGTTGACGTTCTTTTGGGCCTTGTTGAGAAGGACGGATGCGCGCTCCGTAATGAACCTGTGCGAGGTCCCGTGAAAACCATATCGTCTGACACGATGCCTGGTATAGAAGACATAGGGCAACGCGTAGAGGTAGGCATGTTCCGGCATTGTCTGGTGAAAAGCCGTGTCAAAGACGGCCAACTGCGGTGTTCCCGGGAGCAGCCGCATGCAGACATCGATGCCCTTGATGTTGTGGGGATTGTGCAAAGGTCCAAGCTCGATACATTCCCGGATGTCCTTGATCACTTCCTCGGTCACAAGCACGGTCTCGGTGAATTTGGCACCACCATGCACCACACGGTGCGCGACCGCCTCGATCGCGGGCAGGCCCGGCAAG
>DAIREN010000105.1:0-9997 GCA_036795535.1 Spirochaetota bacterium | reverse complement strand
TAGACAAAGGGCTTCATTGATGATCCGAACTGGCGTTTTGAAAAAACAGCCCTGTTCAGCTCGTTATCAAAGGTGTACTTCCGTCCACCGATCATGGCCAGGACATACCCGTTCATCGAATCCATGGCCACCAGGGCTGCTTCGACCGGTTTGCGATAGCGGGCAACATACGCATCCCGTTCCCGTTTCCACTCGCTGCGGATCTTGTCCAGCTCGGGCCCTTCCTGTTTCCCCTTGATTTTACCTTCAAGTTTCCGGTCGTGGCCAACCAGCCAGAGACGCATCTCGCGTTCCTTGGCATCTTCGACTTCGACCAGACCCTGGACCACTGCGTCACTGGCCACCTTTTGCATACCGGCATCCAGAGTCGTATAGATCCGCAGACCGCCACTGATGATCTCGTCATCCGTAAAGTAGTTGAGCAAGCGTTGTCTGATAAACTCGATGAAATAGGGGGCGGCATTGACCCGCATCTTCCAGAAGGAGACATTCGGATTCATCAGGATTTTTTCCTGTTCCTTCCAGAAAGACTCGAAGCCCTCTCCCAACACGGCCGGCTTGACCTGGTCAGGATAGACCTTGACGAGCCGCGAGAGAGCCTGGAGGTGTTTGAGCTTGGCCGCATCAATGTCCTTGAGCGGGGAATAGGCTTCCGGCCGGGAGATGATCCCTGCCAGAAGCGTGCACTCATACACATTGAGCGAACGGACCGGTTTGTTGAAGTAGAGCTTGGCCGCTGCCTCGACACCCCAGGCTCCATGCCCGAAATAAACGGTATTGAGATACAGCAAGAGGATGTCATCCTTGGAGAATTTGCTTTCGAGTTCCTTGGCCCCGAAAAATTCGAAGATCTTGCGTTGGAGCGTCTGTTCGCGATTGGTAAAGAGAAGTTTTGCCAACTGTTGCGTGATGGTCGAACCACCTATCGTGCGACTGGAGACAATGTTCTCGATAAGGGCATGCAGAATCCTCCTGAGATTGATCCCGTTATGCTCGTAGAACTCGGTATCCTCCATGGCCATCACGGCTTTTTTGAGGATGACAGGAATTTCGCGCGAAGGCACAACTTCCTTGCGATCGGTCATGAACTCGCCGATCAGGACATTGTTCCGGTCGAATATCTGGGTGGGAAGACTGCCCTTCCGTGAGTCAAAAACCACTTTTTCGTGACGGGTTTCGGCGGCCTTGATGTAGTTGTAATAGTGATCGACATTCGCGACCAGATCGTCCCGCTCGCTCTCCCAACGAAACCATGATATCACAAAGAGTGCAGCCAGCAACACGACCGGGATGACGATCGCCAGGCCGCCCAGTATCATGATTTTTGTATACCAGCGTGCGATTTTGAATCTCTTGATGGGATGCATGCTCCAGTCTCACTCTCTCTTTTTTACGGAATTTGCCAAGGTCACTGCAAGAACCCAGGGATCGCGCGGATTTCCGGCACCATCGGATGAGATCGCGACCCGATAGCGACCCTTTGAGGGAATGGCCACCTTCAAGCCGAGGTCGCCGCTTCCCGGTGCCAAGCGGCCCAGTTCACGCCCGGCTTTGTCAGTACAGACCATCGAGACAGGGACGCCGGCAGGAGCCGCCAGACGGAATTGAAGTGCCCCGGCCTCGGGGACATCAAACTCCAGCCAGTCACTGTCCCCTGCCGGATGGAGGAACCCGCGGATATCGACGCCCAGGGAAATCAGGTTCGCCTGGCCGGCTGTCCCGTTCGGTTCGAATTCGGCAAACGGTCCGACCGGATAGAGCGAGGCGGCAAGGGTATACTTCCCGCTGCTCCCGGATTTTTTCGAGCGGACCCGGATATGGAGCTCGCCCCCGGCCCGGGTTTCAAAACCGTAATTGGGAACATACTCGGGCTTTCCGGGGCCTGCGTCATCGCGGGTCAAAAGAAGCCGCCCCTCCTGGTCCAGGACCTCCAGGACAGGATCCAATCCCTCCTCGGGAGAAACACGCAGCGAGAGGGTCTTTTTCCCGCCCTCGGCAACCGGGAGGATGAACCAGTCCTGATCCTCGACCGGATGGATGGCAGCCTGGCACTCTCCGCCGGGAACAAGGGGATTGGCTGACTGTCTGGAGTTGTTCGATTCGAACTCCTCGTGGGGACCCACCTCCCGGGACTTGACGAAAACCGTGTAGGAGATCCGGCTGTTCCCCGAACCCGGAACAACGTTGCGAACGGCAAAATGGCAGGTGGCCGAGGCAACCAGTCCCAGGGGGCCGCTCTGCTCGCCGAGATGGATTCCCTGTGCGTCCAGGCTGCGCGTGACCCGACCCCGGTCGTCCAGAATATCGATGACCGGATTGACATCGGGCACACCGCTGACGTCCACCTCGAGGATGACCCTGTTGGTGGACTGGTTGACCCAGGAGTAGAGATCCCGTTCGATCCCCGAGGGGGCCCGGGCATCATACAACGGGGCATAGCGCCCCTCGACGGTCCTTCCTTCAACGAGGGGCATGGCCCGGGTGATGTCGTCGTTGGGTTCGGATTCGACCGTTCCGTCACTCTCGCGGATCCCGGTCGTCATCGTCCAGGTCACCGGCCATTTTCCCTGACGTCCGGCGGCATGGACGACCAGGATGCAATCTTGCCCCCCGGTTCCGATATAGGCTGCGGTTTCAACAACCGGACCCGTCTTTTTGGCTACCGGTTTTCGTCCTTCGCGAAGACTGCTGGCCGCCCAGGCATCGATGGTCTTGACGTGACGGTTTCCGAGATAGACGTCGATCGCAAGATCGGATTCATGGTCGTGACTCAGTTCGAAAGAGATCAGCTTGTTGCCGGCGGCCCGGAGCAGAATGGCATCACGGTCACTTGGCGAAGCGAGCTCGCCCCGGACGCTCTGACCGGGGACGGCCGGAGTCGCCACCGCCAGCGTGTCATTGGGCTCCCGCTCCACGGTACCGGATGAAGAACAGGCAGCGCACACGACAAGCGCAAGAAGGCTCATGAGGGAATTCTTTTTCATGGTCTTAATCTATGCGTTTTTCTCCTGTCTTGGCAAGAACTGAGCGAAACCGTATCAATGAAATAACGGCTTCCACAACGGCCAGGATATGTGTATTATCCTTACTCGAGACAATTTTTGCTGCTCAGGAGCACAGCGGGCAGTCACTCTGGAGGCATACCGATGTCAGCAACACCACTCACACAAAACGCCAGACTCATCGCCTGGGTCGAAGAGATGGCCGGCCTGTTTAAACCGGACGACATATCCTGGTGCGATGGTTCGCAGGATGAATACGACAGGCTGGCTGCGGAATGTGTCGCCAGTGGAACCTATACCCGGCTCAACGAGGACAAACGCCCCAACTCCTACCTCGTGATGTCGGATCCTGCCGATGTGGCCCGGGTCGAGGACCGCACCTTCATCTGCACCCGGACAAAGGAGCTGGCCGGCCCGACCAATAACTGGCATGACCCGGCCGAGATGAAGGGCATCCTGGGGAAACTCTCCGACGGGGCCATGCGCGGGCGGACGATGTACGTGATTCCCTTTTCGATGGGCCCGATCGGATCGGATATCTCCCATATCGGAATCGAACTGACCGACTCGCCCTATGTGGTCAACAATATGCGCATCATGACCCGGATGGGCAAGGCTGTGCTGGATGCCCTCGGTGACAGCGATGACTTTGTCCCCTGCCTGCACACGGTCGGCAAGCCGCTGGCCGAGGACGAGCAGGATGTCCCCTGGCCCTGCAATGCCGAGAACAAATATATCTGCCACTTCCCCGAGGAAAAACTGATCTGGTCCTTTGGCTCGGGCTATGGCGGAAATGCCCTCCTCGGAAAAAAATGCTTTGCCCTGCGCATCGCTTCCTGGATGGCCCGCGAAGACGGCTGGCTGGCCGAGCACATGCTCATCCTCGGGATCACACCCCCGAATGGTGAAAAGAAGTACATTGCAGCCGCCTTCCCCAGTGCCTGTGGCAAGACCAACCTCGCCATGCTGATTCCGACCATCCCGGGCTGGAAGGTCGAGTGCGTCGGTGACGACATTGCCTGGATGAAATTCGGAGCCGACGGGCGCCTCTACGCCATCAACCCCGAAAACGGATTCTTCGGAGTTGCCCCAGGCACCTCGATGAAGTCCAACCCCAACGCCATGCTCTCCCTCAACGCCAACTGCATTTTTACCAATGTCGCCATGACCCCGGACAGGGATGTCTGGTGGGAGGAAATGACCGACGAGCCGCCCGCCAGCCTGACGGACTGGAACGGCAATCCCTGGACAGCGGACAACGGAAAAAAGGCCGCCCATCCCAACGCCCGCTTTACCGCACCCGCGGCCCAGTGCCCGGTGATCGACAGCGCCTGGCAGGACCCCAGGGGTGTCCCGATCTCGGCCATCCTCTTCGGCGGGCGCAGGCCCTCCGTCGTGCCCCTGGTCCACGAGTCCTTCGACTGGAACCACGGAACCTTTTTGGGCTCGATCATGGCCAGCGAAATGACGGCCGCTGCCGCCGGTACCGTGGGCAAGCTGCGCCGTGATCCCTTTGCCATGCTCCCCTTCTGCGGCTACCACATGGGTGACTATTTTGCCCACTGGCTTTCAATGGGGAACAAGAGCACGCCCGACAAGCTGCCGAAGATCTTTTACGTCAACTGGTTCCGCAAGGGATCTGACGGGAAGTTCCTCTGGCCCGGCTACGGTGAAAACAGCCGTGTTCTCAAGTGGATCATCGAACGGGTTGCGGGAACGGCCGGTGCGGTCGCAACTCCGATCGGGCATATCCCTGCCAGGGACAGTCTCGATCTCGCTGGACTGGACCTTCCGGTGGGGGCCCTTGACGAACTCCTCAAGGTTGATATCGCCGAATGGAAAAACGAGATCCCGGGAATCCGCGAGCACTTCGCCACCTTTGGCGAGCACCTCCCGCAGGAACTCGCCGCCCAGGTGGATGCATTGGAAAAGCGTCTCCAGAGGCAAGGTTGATTGTGAGCGCCGGGTGTCGGGTCCATTCCGCCCCGGCTTTTTTTCAAACAGCGCCTTCATGAGAACCCTTTGCGAAAGGCTGACGCATCCCCCGCCTGAGGTTGTTCATCAAGAAAAATGACTCTTCTCTTGACGTCTTTCTCCGGACATGGCTCAGCCTTTGAGTGTCCCCAGATGGGCCGCCAGCCGGGCACTGTCCTCGGACGAGAGATTGACGAACTGGATCCCGGCTTTGAACCCACTGCCATCGGGGCTGACGTGCAGGACAACACCTTCACAACTGATGGTCTCATCCTTACCCAGCCCGAGCAGCAAAAATATTTCTTGTCCGACATCGAGCGGGCTGGTGGTGCGGCAGGAGATCCCGCCACTTGAGAGATCCAGCCCGTGCGCCGCGATGAACTCCTCGTGGGCATAGGACACGGCCACCATTTGCTTGATCGTATAGCGCGTTTCACGCCGCCGCTCTGCTCCGCCCATGCGCGTCTCCAACCCTGATTTGTTCGGACCAGTATAGCATATCATCGCCTGAATGCACAGATTTTTCATGGTTGAGCCATGCCGGCCATGCGTTCACGCAAAAAATCGTCCCGGATTATCATAAACAACGCAGAGAGACAGAAGCACATCCGCAGACTCGTTCGGCACAAGAGATATTCTATTCTTGTGATGGAACTCCGGAGTCACATTACAGAATCATTATAGGGACTGATGCACTCCCGTCCAAGGGGACCTTCGCGGCCGGCATCTCAATCAGAGACGCCTGTGGCGTGCATGGATATAAAAAAAAACCGCCGGATGTGCGCCCGACGGTCTTGGATGATGCATGCCCGCTGTCAGTTGATCAACTTGTTGTTGGCAATCCCGATCTTCTTGATCATCAACTGCCCGCCCTGGTTAGTCAGCTCCATCACGGCGTCCACCTTCCAGACGTTTGGCTCTGCCCCTGACTCGTCATACTTGAGGAACCGCAGTCCGTAGGTATTGGCTCCAAGGAAGGACCAGGTCGCCTGATCTTCCCGGACACCGCCCTTGATCCTGTCGACTAGCAAGGTGATCTCCGGGGCCTGGTTGGCAAAATCCTGCTGCCCGGCTCCGCCGGCAAAGAGTGCCTTGACGCCCGGCATCTCACCCTTTTGGGCCGTGGCAAAGAATTTTTTGACAAAGGCAACACCCTCAACCGTAGCGCCAATCGCCTTCGGGTCCTGTTCCTTGCCCTCAGTGTACTTGACAAGGCCGAATGTGTCCTTGCTGTTTTTTACCCGGACGATGCCCACCTTGTCCGCGTACCACCAGATCTCGTTGATCTTGCGCTTGGTATTGATCCGGCTGAATTTATAGGCCGTGTATTCTCCGGCCGGAACCGTGACCTTCTCTTCACCGAGATAGCGCAAGACCGTGGCGTCACTGTTGGTGAAGGCTGTATTGGCCTTCCCCTCAACCGCGCCGATGACTGTTGCGCGGACGAAAAACTGGCGGGTCTTGTCGTTGAATCTGGAGCTCTCGCCCGCATGGAGGAAGGTCTTGCTGTCCTTGTTCCAACTGCACAGTTCGGTAACATTGGTATACCTGCCAAAATCCGGAGCGATCTCGGCGTAGACGGTCTCCCCGATCGACCATGTTCCCAGCACCTTGGCTGTCACCTTGGTCTTGGTTGTCTCGCCCTCGTATTCCCAGGTATTGCCGACCTTCGTCAGATCCTTCCATGCGTCTCCACCGCACGCCGTCAAAGCTGCTGCAAGCAGTACCAGCAGGAACGATGTCCGCCGCGATACAATCATTGTCATGCCTCCCTCGTTGGACACGCGGTAGCCTCGAGCACCGCTATCGTCTGAAAGTATATCCTTTGAGCCGGATTCTTGTCAATGCAAAAGCAAAACGGGCTATATTTCCTGAACCATGAAAAAATTTATCGATGAATGTCCCATACATGTCCGATCCGGCCACGGTGGACCCGGATGCGTCTCGTTCAGGCGGGAAAAATACGTTCCCCAGGGCGGGCCGGATGGTGGAGACGGCGGCCGGGGCGGAGATGTCGAATTCATCGCCGATCCGACGATCAAAACGCTCTACGATATCCGCCGCCGCAAGCACTTTCACGCCAAAAACGGGGTTCCCGGGATGGGCCGCAACAAAACCGGAGAAAAGGGCGAGTCCGTCGAGGTCCATCTCCCGGTCGGAACCATCGTCCGTGAATCCGAAGGCGGAAGCATCGTCATCGATCTGGACACACCCGGAAAGCGCTATCTGGCCGCCAAGGGCGGCAAGGGAGGACTGGGGAACCAGCATTTTGCCACGGCGGTCCGCCAGGTTCCGCGCTATGCCCAGCCCGGCCTCCCCGGTGAGGAACGCGAGTTCTACCTCGAACTGCGCCTGATCGCCGACGTGGGACTGGTCGGCTTCCCCAACGCGGGCAAATCCACCCTGCTCAAGGCGCTGACCCGTGCCAACCCCAAGATCGCCAGTTACCCCTTTACAACGCTGGACCCGAATCTCGGCGTGGCCAATGCCGGGCTGCCCACCCAGTTCATCATCGCCGATATTCCCGGAATCATCGAAGGGGCTTCCGAAGGGAAAGGCCTGGGTATCGAATTTCTCAAGCATATCGAGCGGACACGGCTCCTCGTGCTTGTCGTCGACTTCGCCAACGATGATCCTGTCGAAAGTGAACGGATCCTGCTGGGTGAACTGGCCAGCTTCAGCGAATCCCTGCCGGCCAAACCCCTGATCAGGGTCGGCAACAAGATGGATCTGCCCGAGGCCCGCGAGAAAGCGTCCGCCCATTCGGGCTACATCCCCGTCTCGGCCGCGACCCACGAAGGAACGGTCGCCCTTCTCAACGCGATCACGGAACAGCTCTCAAGGATGGACAAGGCATGAACACCAGGCGGGTTCTCACGAGGACAAAACGTCTGGTGGTCAAGGTCGGCACAACACAGATCACCGACAACGGGCTGGTCTCGCGTCCCCGAATCGAGGCCCTGGCGCTCTCCCTTGTCGAATTACGCAAACGCAATATTGAGGTCCTCCTGGTCACCTCGGGTGCGGTTTCGGCCGGTATCGCCGTTGTCGGACTGCAGGCCAAAAAGGGGCTCTCGATCCCCTACAAACAGGCGGCCGCCGCCATCGGCCAGACCAGTCTGATGCAGTTGTACGCCGAAGTCTTTGCCAGCCACGGGGTCCCCTGCGGACAGGTCCTCCTGACCCGGGATGTGATGCAGAACCGCGAGCGCTACATGAACGCGTCCAACACACTCCTGACCCTGCTCAAGCTCGGGGCCATGCCCGTGATCAACGAAAACGACACCATGGTGGTGGACGAGATCAAGGTGGGAGACAACGACCGCCTGGCCGCCATGGTCGCCGAATTGGTCGACGCGGATCTGCTCGTCCTGCTCTCCGACGTCGACGGATTTTACGAGAACTGGGCGGATCCCGAACGGCGCAAGCGTGTTCCCCATATTCAATCTGTGACCAAAGCGGTTCGCGCCGAAGCCGCCGCCGAAGGAAGCAAGTACTCGACGGGTGGCATGAAGACCAAGCTCGATGCCGCCGAGATGTGCGCGGCACGCGGCATCCACATGGTCCTGGCTTCGGGTGCGGATCCGGCGATCCTGACAACGATCATCGAGGGCGCGGACGTCGGGACATTTTTCGAAGCCGGCCAGCCCGGTATGCGCGGACGGAAACACTGGCTGCTCCACCACCTTGCCCCGCGCGGGCAGCTCGTCGTGGACGATGGTGCGCGCTCGGCCATCATCCAGCGCGGCAAATCCCTCCTGCCCGGCGGGATCAGCGAGGTGCACGGGAATTTCGCGGCCGGAGACGGCGTCGAGATCATCGGACGGGACGGCGCCCCGATCGCCCGCGGGATCACCAACTACGGACGCGAGGACCTCGTCAAAATCGCCGGAAAAAAGACCTCGGAGATTGCCACCATCCTCGGTGCAGCCCCCTACGAGGAAGTCGTCCATCGCGACAATCTGGCGCGGATCTAGGGCAGCACCACCCGCGACGCCCCGTTCTCTCCTGTAGATTGCCGGACTCCTTTTTCGGTATTTTTTTGGTGAACAACCTCGGATCTAGGCATGAACGTGGAGGCCAGGATGCAGACGACACCTCGCGGGGAACGGATACAGATTGGAATATTCGGAAATCGTAATGCAGGCAAGTCCAGCCTGATCAACGCGCTGGCCGGGCAGTCCCTGGCCATCGTCTCCGAAAAACCGGGCACCACGACGGACCCAGTTTCAAAGGCCATGGAACTCCTGCCCCTGGGGCCGGTCACCCTCGTCGATACGGCCGGACTGGACGATGACGAACCCGGCCTGGGTGGCGTCCGGGTGCAGCGCAGCCTTGACGAACTCCCCAAAAGCGATCTGGTCCTGGCTGTCCTGGACGCCACGCGAATTGAGGCGGATGCCCCCGGACTGGGCGACATTTCCCGACGGGCGCAGGAACACGGCATCCCCCTGGTCGTCGCGATCAACAAAATCGATCTCGTGTTTCCGGATTCGGGAACCGACGTGATCCGGATTCGAACCTGGGCAGATGCGCAGTTGGGCGCCTTTCTGCCCGCTGAGGTCCCCGTCATCCCCCTCTCGGCCCGAACCGGTGCCGGAATCGACCTCTGCAAACATGCCCTGATCAAAGCGGGCCGGCATCTGGCCCACGAATCTTCCATTACCGAGGGCCTCATCCCGCCGGGGGGCATGGCGGTCCTTGTCATGCCGATCGACAGCGCAGCCCCCAAGGGGCGCCTGATCCTGCCCCAGGTCCAGGTGATGCGCGACCTTTTGGATCGCGATGCTCTGTTTGCGGGAGCGGTCCCCGAAACCCTGGGGGTCTGTCTGGCCAGCCTGTCGCACCCGCCCGATTGTGTGATCACCGATTCACAGGCCTTCGAAGCGGTCGCCGCCATCACGCCGGAGAGTGTTCCCCTGACATCCTTTTCGATCCTCTTTGCCCGCTACAAGGGTGACCTCGCAGCCTACGTCGAGGGAGTGCGGGCCCTCGAAACCCTGCATGACGGAGACAGGATC
>DAIREN010000104.1:0-10166 GCA_036795535.1 Spirochaetota bacterium | reverse complement strand
GGTCAATTCAGGGGCATCCTGGCCGGCCCGCTGGTTGGTGTTGGTCGAGACAGTCAGATCTCCGGTTCGAAGTACGTTCTGCCGGATGACGGACGGTCCGATCCAGGCAAAATTGAGGTTTGCGATATCCGTCGACGCGACGAAGTTGCCGTCCGCTACATCCTGCGAACGGACCTGCCCTTGGATGACGACTTCCTCGTTCTGCCCGTTCAACTGGAGACTGTGATTTCCCCGGAAACTGATGATCCCGTTCGAAGCGATGGTCTGGACCATGACGGCAATTGTCGTTGCGAACTCACGCTCGCTTGTGTACTCAAGATTGTTGTTCCGGTTATAGGTCGTGTTGTTGTCGATCGAGGGTAAAAAGGAAAAGGTTTTCAGATCCGGCTTTCCAAGATTGAGCTTTTGGGTATCGCCTGCTTTCATCTCGGTTCGATACCGGACAAGGTTCCTGTACGAAAAACGGATTTTGAGAATATCACCCGGAACAACCTTGCCCCGGGATGAAAAGAGATGACCATCCTGCCAGAGGGAGACCCCCGCAAGCGGGAGCGCAGTGCACAGACACAATGCGGCAAAACCGAGCATTCTGCTTGCGAGGAACATCGTCCATCCTCCAGTTCTAGGGCATTCCCGTACCAGTATCGGCAGACCTGGTTCGGCCAAAAAGAAAAAAACGGGAGACCAGCAACACCGTCTCCCGTCATTCATGCATCTGATGCGACAGATTACCGCTTCTTGTTCTTGTGCCGATTGGCACGGCGCTTCTTCTTGCGCTTGTGTGTCGCGATCTTCATGCGCTTGCGTTTTTTTCCGGACGGCATGGAAGCACGCTCCTTATGCTGGAATCACTGCCCCGGAATCAGGAACAGTGCGCGTAGTCAATAAATAGTACGCATAAACCCGTGTGTGCGGGTATTTTTTTTGCTGTCTGTCATGATCCGGCTTCCTGCTGTATTCCGGCAAGACTGGACAACAGGCGGTTGACTCCCTCTTCATCTCCCCGTGAACAACAGAGAATGGTCTCACCGGTCTGGACCACGAGGACATCATGCAATCCGTGCACGACGACCAAGCCACCGGGATTGTCCGACAGAATGATGGAATTCCTCGTCTGACCGGCAATGCAATGGCCACTTCTGGAATTTCCCGAACCGTCCCCCCGGATATAGCGCGCCAAATCCTCGAAGGAACGCATCGGATCCCAAACCAATGCGGACTCCACCATCAACCAGTTTTTGGATTGGGAAAAAAACCGTGAAGAAAGATCGTCGGACTCGTCCATATCCTGCTGTCCGGCGAGAAACCCGAGAACATCGACCAGAAAGGTGGCTGTATTCCAGACATGGATTCCGGTTGCCCAGACAGCGCCACGCGCCGAGATGGCTTCTGCATCGGCGGACGGAACCGAGGGAAAATACCTGCGGATATCACGACCGAAGACCCGTCCGGACCGGATACAGGCATCCCCGGGAAGAATGCATGGATAGCCGGCCCTGATTCCACTGACAGAGACGGTTCCACTGACGATGCAGCCCGTTGCATGGGCAAGTCTGGCCGCATCATGGACGAGATCGGAAAATGCCTGGTCATCCCCGGCAATGATCCCGGCCGGAGAGAAGACGACCTGCCCATCCGGATCGATCAGGGAGATGGTTTCGGTCAGGGCGTACAGATCTCCCGGATTGGTGCCGGAACCGGCATACAACCGTCTGGAATCCAGTCCTGGCAGGAGTGAGGCGACCAGAGGGAGGAGCGGCTGCGGAGCAATCACCCAGATCCGGTCATCCGGTATCAGGACCCGCATCCGTTCGAATGAAGCTTCAAGAAGGGTTTTTCCTCCGAAAAATGGTCTGCAGGCAAAGGGACGGTTGGCCAAATCAAGCGGCCAGAGCCGCCGCTGTTCGTATCCGAGAGCGATGATCCCGAAGAGTTTTCCGCCTTTCATCCGCACCCTCCCGCAAGATAGGCCGCCAGCCGCTCATGATCCCGGGCATGGAACCAAACCAGCTCCGGAATGCGGCGAAAGAGCATGATCTGTTTTTGTGCAAGCGATCGGGTATTGACGATACACTGTGCCCGGGCCTCATCCAGTGAAATCCGTCCCCGGAGAAAGGCGATGGTCTCCCTGTACCCGACGCCCTGCATGGATGGCAATGCTTCGTGACACCCGGAGTCCAGCAGGTCCCGCACCTCATCCACAAGACCGGCTCCATACATCCGGTCGACACGCTCTTCGATTCGTCGGGCCAGTTCATCCCTGTCCACGATCAATCCGGCCAGGAGAAACTTGAGCGGATTCCGGACAGTCTGTTCCCGTTGCAGACGAGTGATCCCCGTCCCAGTCAGGGTCAGAACCTCCAAGGCCCGGATGATTCTTCGGATATCTGCCTGTGAGAGCCGTTTGGCTGTTTCGGGATCACGGCCCAGGAGTTCCCGGTAGAGCACGCCCGGTCGGGTTTTTTCCCGTTCCTCGAGTTCGGCCCGCAGTGCCGGATCCCGGGCAGGACCGTCAAACAGGCCATTGATCAGACCCTTGACATAGAGACCGGTTCCTCCAACCAGAACGACCTGCCGACCGGACTCCCTCGCCCGGGTTATCCAGGCTTCCGTCTGTTTGAGATGGGTCCCGACGCTCCAAACCTGGCGGGGATCGGCACAGTCGATCATCACATGTTCCAGTCGGGAACGTTCCTCCGGATCGGGCTTGGCTGTCCCGATGTCCATCCCCGTGTAGACCTGCATCGAATCCAGAGAGATCGCGAGAACATCCTTCCCTCCAAAAACAGCACAAGCCGCGGCTGTCTTTCCCGCGGCTGTTGGTCCACAAATCATAGGAATGGTCATGGGAGAATGATTACATCAGTAATCGTCCCGGACCTTCCTGGATGCAGCATCAACTCCAGTCTTGATCGGGATCTTCTCGTCCAGAAGTTTTGAAATGGCCAAAACTGCAAGTTTGTCACGCATCTTTCCGATCTCTTCGGAGGATGTGGTTGTAGCAATATGCTGCGAAATCTTCATGGCAGCGACACACATCTCATAGCGGTTTTCATTGCGGTTCAGCAATTTCTCAAACGGAATGGCCATTATCCAAAGCTCCTTTGCGCTGCAGAATGATCTCCTGCACTTGGGCATATGCCTGTTCAAAATCTGTGTTGACTACAGAATAATCAAAAAAATGCTCATCTTCAAGTTCTCTGACAGCATTGGACACACGAAGAGCCCGCACCTCCGGCGATTCCGTACTCCTGCCCATTAATCGTTTTTCAAGTGTGGCAACGTCGGGTGGGCGGACAAAGATCTTGAGGGCGCCGGGATAGAGCGCTCTCAGGCGGGCTGCTCCCTGGACATCGATATCCAGGATACAGAGCACCCCGGGTCGCGTTTTTTCAGCCAGTTCACTTTTAAGAGTCCCGTACCAGTTCCCGTGTACCTGGGCATATTCGGCGAAGGCCATTTCGTTTTTGAGCTGCTCAAACCGTTCGTGCCCGAGGAAATAATAATCCTGTCCGTCCTTCTCCCCCGGTCTTGCGTCCCGGGTAGTCACCGAGACAGAATAGCGCAACCAGTCAAACTCCGAAAGGAGCTTTTTATAGATGCTGGTTTTTCCGGCACCGGACGGACCACTGATGATGCACAGCCTTTTTTGATCGATCATTCGATGTTTCTCGCCTGTTCCCGGATTTTTTCGAGCAGGGACTTCATCCGAATGACCTCGTTGGAGAGGGCGAGATCATTCTGTTTGGATCCGATCGTGTTGATTTCACGGTTCATCTCTTGTGCCACAAAATCCAGAGTCTTGCCACAGGGCTCATCTCCCGAAAGGTGTTCCAGAAACAAGGCTTTGTGACTCTCCAGTCTGGTCAGTTCCTCATTGATATCCGTCCGGCTTGCAATGAGCGCGGCTTCGCTCATGATCAGGTTCTGGTCGATTGTCTTTCCCGTCATGGCCTTGAGACGATTTTTGAGTTCGTTGGCATAGTCGGGAACAAGCCCTTTGGCCCGTTTTCGGACCGTCTGGATGGATCTTCCGAGCACTGTCAGGAGTTTTTGCAGATCCCGGCGTGTTGCCTGCCCGTCATGAACGCGGACAGCAAGAAATTTTTTCAGGGCTGCATCAAGACATGGTTTGAGGTCCCGCCAGACAGTCTCCGGAGGGGTTGTCTTCCGGATCTGGATCACACCTTCGTATCCCATGATCTGGTGGGCCGTGACGTTGCTTGAATCCCCGACCATCCTGGCGACGAGTTCGTGAGCCTTGAGATAGGCCTGAACCAGTCCTGCATCGACCTGGGCATCGATGGCACCATCTTGGACGGAGACATCAATCCAGACATCAACTTTGCCCCGACTGGCAATCGCTTCGATGGATTTCCGGATCTGCCCGTCCCATGGCGACAAAAAGTGCGGCATCCTTGTCTGGATTTCGAGGTATCTGTTGTTGACGGACTTGATCTCGACAGTATAGGAATACGCACCCACCTGCTGCCGATGGACACCATAGCCTGTCATGCTCTTCATCCCTGCCCCCTGAAATACAAAACGCCGCCCTTTCGGAGCGGCGCTGCATTATGGAAAGAAATCCGGTGTGGAGATGAGGGGAGTCGAACCCCTGACCTCTTGAATGCCATTCAAGCGCTCTCCCAACTGAGCTACACCCCCGCATCTGCCCGGTCATGACCGTTGCGGACGAGAATAATTTACTTCGGAGCAGCCTTTGAGTCCAGTTTTTTTTGAATTTTCTTTATCGTACCGGGACGAGTATACTTTGGACACGCCGCGCCAGAAGGAGTTATCCGTGAGAAAGTTTCATTTCCTGTTTCTTTCGTTTTTGATGGGAGTTTTTCTGCTTTCCTGTGGGGCTTCCCGTCTCTCCCGTGAAGAAGCAGCCAGACTCTCCGCCCTCCCCGAAAAAAAGATTGCCGAACGCGGACTGACCTATTTCATAGAAAAAAATTATGATCTTGCGATCGATGCCTATTCCCTGATCCTTGCCAGGACCAATGCGGACAAGCGTTATGCCGCCTGGGCGCGCTATGAAACCGGCTTTTGCTACTACTACATGTCCGACTACGACAAAGCCATGGAGCATTTCAGGATTCTCCTTCGTGATTTTCCGCAACGGGAGTACGTGAATCAGCGGACACTGGCCGAGATGCTGATCAATAAAATCGAAAAAGGTCTGACTGACGGAATCTGATCGGATCCCCTGTTTTTACCGGTCCCGGCCCGTCAGTATGCTTTTTTTACTATATTTTACCATAATGAACCACCAGGAGGTCGGATATGAGTCTCTTTGATCAAATCAACACGGCAGAAAACTTCAACGAGGATGTCACAAAAGAAAAACATCTCCCCACGATCACGGCCACAAAGCTCGAGGGAAACCGCTACCGGGTCCGCATTGATGTCGGCCAGGGAAAGCACCCCAACGAAATCGATCACTGGATCCAGTGGACCGAGCTCCGCGTCCAGGGACTCTTTATCGGTCGCGCGGAGTTCTCAGCCAAAATCATGGAACCAATCGCTGAATTCGTCGTCAATCTTGAGGCACCGGCCAGCATCAGTGCGCTCAGCCGCTGCAACAAGCATGGACTCTGGGAGACGTCGATCAAAGTCGGGTGACTTCTTGCGGACAAACCTGTCTGGAACATCCCGCGCCGGTGCCGGCCGGGATGTTTTGCATGCAAGACCCCTGCGTCCGGTGACAGCCAGCTGTTCACCAAAAATGTTTTCAAGACCGGCACGCTTTCCTCAAACCGATCGGAAGAGATACGGACTCTCCGGAGACGGTCAGCGCACAATGTCCAACATGAGGACGGTCACATCGTCTTCGAATCCCGGAAGACCGGAGTAGCGACGCAACTGACCGGCCAGGCGTTCGAGCACATCCGTGCTCTCTTCCTTTTCGAGCGTCATGAAGTGCTTCTCGATCCGCTCCACACCGAACATGATGCCTTCGGCATCCGATGTTTCGTTGACACCATCGGAAAAGAGAATGATGGTATCCCCGATCTGCATCTGCATCTCGTTGTCTGTGTACGTATGCTCCGGAAAGAAGCCGACCGGGATTGTGCCCTCGTCAACCGTGATACACTGCCCCTGCCGCATGACGAGGGGACATGTTTGCCCGGCACGGATATAGCGCATGGAGAGCGTTTGAAGATCGAGGACGGCGTAAAAAATCGTGAAATAGAAACCACGAGGCCCCTTGCACTGGAATCGTTGGTTGAGGCGTGACGCAACCAGTGCCGGGGATGCCGGAGCGCCCTGCTCATCGTAGAGCAAGCCTTCCCGAGAACCAGAACTGTTGAGAAGACTGGAAACACTGACTGCGGAGAGTGCGGCTGAAACCCCATGGCCCGAGACATCAAGAAGGTAGAAAGCGAGATGCTGCTCGGTCAGTTCGATCACATTGAAAAAATCGCCACCAATATAGACCGATGGCTGATACAACCAGTCGATCTGCACACGACCACCCCAGCGCCGTGCCCTGTCGGGAAGCATATCGCGGAGGGTATGGACCGAGGTCTCAAGCTCGGAGAGAAGCAGGTTGTTTTTTTCGGAGAGTTCCCGTTCCAGGCTGATGATCCGTTTTCCGGCCTGGACCCGGACCCTGAGTTCATCCATCTCGTACGGTTTGACGATATAATCGTCGGCGCCGGCTTCGAGTCCGCGGACGAGCATCTCCTTGCCGTCACGGGATGTGACCAGAATGACGTAGACATACTTTGATGCCTCAAGACTGCGGATCATGTGGCAGAGCGTCAGACCGTCTATCCCCGGCATCAGCCAGTCCGTGATGACGATGTCATATTCACCATTCCGTATCTCGCGCCAGGCAGCATCCCCGTCGGGGACCGCAACGATATTGTCAAACCAGCGGGACAGGGTCCGGACCATCTGCATCCGGGCAACTTCCTCATCCTCGACGACCAGAAGCTTCATCCAAGCCCTCCAGCCGGCCCGTCCGGACGGGAGAGACCCCCGAGTAGTGCTTGAAAGGATGAGACGGAAAGCGTCTCGACCAGACAATCCGGATTGGCCGATGCAAGTCTCTCCGCAGGAGTACTCCCGCTGGCAACAGCCATGACGCGAAACCCGGCGGCACGGGCGCAGGCAATATCGTGGACGGAATCGCCGACAATCCAGACCCGGTCAGGATCGATCTTTTGTCCCAGGGATTCTTCGAGACGTTTTTTGGCGATTGGTCCGAGCTGGTTCCTGTCGTGATGGTCGCTCCCGTAAGCACCGGCTGAAAACCGGGTCGTGATTGAGGCCGCCTCCAGTTTGATCCTTGCCCCGGCTTCGAGATTGCCCGTCAAGAGACCGAGGACGACACCTGGCTGTTGTTCGAGCCAAGCGAGGGAATCGGTCACACCATCAAGAACACTGGCCCGAAAACCACGCTCGAGCCGGCTTCGCATCCCCTCGAGAAAACGCGTAAAAACTTGCTCGTGAACGACGGGATCATGGGCCTGTGCTCCATGCCCGTTATTGAGCAGGACCTCGCGCACGATCCAGGGATCGGTCCGGCCGGAGCAATCCACAGTACGAATGCTGTAGGGTTTTCCTGTCACAGCGGCGAAGGCATCCCGATAACTCTCTTCGGCCAGAGCACCGGCGAGAAGAAGTGTTCCGTCAATGTCGAAAAGAAAGACAATCTTCCCGCAGGATTCCATCAGGAGGCCCCAGGGGTTTTTCCCAGATCAATGATGCACTTTTTGGGACACACGGGAACACACTCCCCGCAGGAGGTGCACTTCGCATAATCGATGATGGCCAGATTGTTGATTACGTGGATGGCATCATAGCGACATGTCTTTTCGCACTTCATGCATCCGATACAGCCGACCTGGCAGATCTTGTTGCAGACGGCACCCTTTTCGGTTGAATTGCACAAGACATGGACTCTCCTGTCCGCCTCGACCAGTTCGATCAGCTTGCGCGGACATGCCGGGACACAGGCGCCGCACCCTGTACAACGATCTTCACGGATTGTGGTATGACCGTTCGCGTCGATGCTGATGGCATCAAAGCGGCAGACATTCACACAGGACCCAAGCCCAAGACACCCGGCCGAGCATTGGAGGAAGCCGTCAAAGAGGGCCGCGGCAGAGCGGCAGTCTGCCACACCGTTATAGCGGAATTTCTGGCGGGTCACATCGCTGCCGCCACCACAATGGATTCTGACTTTTTTCTGCGCACCCACATGGACAGCGATTCCCATGATTCTGCCGATGGCATTGGCGGCTTCCGCTCCGCCGGGTGCACACAAATGCAGGGGAACGCCCTGGGTGACAATGGCCTGCGCATAGCCCGAACAGCCGGCATACCCGCAGGCACCGCAATTGACTCCGGGAAGGCATTGTTCGACGGCAGCAGCGCGTTCATCACGCGGTGTTTCAAGTTTTTTTGCGGCAAAAGCAAGCCCATATCCGAGAAGAAACCCGAGTCCAGAAATCACTAGAACCGCCGCAATAATCGTTTCCATCAGTTACACTCCTTGCAAGGATGCGACCCATACGCTGACAGGCAGGGTCTGCCTGGCAAATCCGTCCTCATTCCTTGATCATCCCTGCAAATCCCATGAACGCCAGAGAAATCAGACCGGCCGTGATGAAGGCGATCGGGGCACCCCTGAGAACCCTGGGAATATTGCATTCCTCAAGCCGTTCACGAATCCCGGCCATCAGGATCAGGGCAAGGGTAAACCCGAGACCGGCACCAAGTCCAAAAACCGTACTCATCAGGAGGTTATAGCCCTTTTGGACATTGATGGATGCAGCACCCAAAACAGCGCAATTTGTGGTGATCAAGGGCAGGTAGATTCCCAATGTTTTGTACAGAACCGGGCTTGTCTTTTTGAGAACCAGTTCGACAAATTGGACCAGAGCCGCAATCACAAGAATGAAGGCGATCGTCTTGAGGAATTCAAGGCCATAGGGAACGAGCAGGTATTGGTAGACGCACCAGGTTGCCACCGAGGAAATCGTCAGGACAAAGGTTACGGCCATCCCCATCCCCAGCGCGGAATCCAGCTGGCGGGATACCCCGATAAAGGGGCAGATCCCGAGAAATTTGGCCAGGACAAAATTGTTGATGAAGATTGCGCTCATCACGAGCAGAATGACGGCTTCGACACTCATGTGTTTTTCCTCCCGACCAGTCCACCACAACAGATATCCCTGCGTCGGTGTGAAATATGCGCATCACGCCAGGTCAGGGTATTTGCGGTTCCCGTCGATTTCTTCCGGATCAGATTAAAGAGACCCATCAGGAGTCCCATCGTAAAAAACGCGCCCGGAGGAAGGATCATGATCACAGCCTTGTGCTCCTCAAGAAAAGGAACATGGATTGTCGTCCCGATACCGAGAATCTCCAGGGTCATCGTTCCATTCCCGAGAAGCTCGCGGATGGTTGCCAGCAGAAGCAGGGAGAGCATGAAACCCGTTGACATTCCGATCGCGTCCAGCAGGGACGGAAACGGCGAATTTTTGGAGGCAAAGGCCTCAGCCCTTCCCAGGATGATGCAGTTGACGACAATCAGCGGAATGAAGATTCCCAGTGCGTCCGCGAGGCTGGGCAGCCAGGCCTGCATCGCCAGGTCGACGATGGTGACAAAGGAGGCAATGACCACGATGAAAACCGGAATCCGGATCGTATCGGGAACCATGGAGCGCATCAGGGAGATGACAAGATTGGAACCGAGCAACACGACAAGAATCGCGACACCCATCCCGATTCCGTTGATCACCTGGGTACTGACCGCCAGTGAGGGACAGAGCCCGAGCATGATGACGAAAACCGGATTTTCCTTGAAGATTCCTTTTCGAATCTGGTTCATGGGAGTTTCCCCGCCTTTCCGAGCATGGCCCTTCCGGCAGCGATGGAACCAGCCAGTTCTTTTTCAAGCCGGCCCAGCCCGGCATTGGTCGCAAGACTGGCTGCCTCTGTTGCGGAAAACAACGCTTCGTTGAAATCCGGCACCCGGGTAAAGACGCCATTGGTCGAGAGCGGCATGGTGTAGAGCCTCGTCCCGTGCAGTTTTCCGTCAATCGCGGTAAAACCGGCCAGAGCCAGATATTTTTTTCGTGTCTCCGCATCCTTCAGGACGATCTTGAGTAGGTACCCGCTCGTCTGACCGTACCAGCGCACATCCA
>DAIREN010000103.1:0-10217 GCA_036795535.1 Spirochaetota bacterium | reverse complement strand
GATATGTGACCGGGAAGGACAGCATGGCTTGTTTGATACGGGACCTTTGCGCAACGCACCGACGAACACCGGGACACCTGAACATGGAATATCGTACTTTGTACTGCACCCCTGCAACAAAACACTCCACTCGTGCGTATCACGCCGTGTCGGGGCAGGGGGCGGGCTCCTGCACACACACACGTTTACGACAAGGGAGGGCAGGATGAGTACGTATCAATGGAAGATCAAAACATCACCGGAGAGACTCCAACGCTGGTTTCCGATCGGGCGCTGCGAGCACGTCAACTGTGTCAAGTGGGACCGCGACGGGGCGCAGCACATTCTCTTCCATCGTGGGCCGCGCTGGTACTACCTGCATGCCAGCAAAGACGATGTCATGCTCCTCAGGCGGGCCCAGGTCTACGAGTATTGCTCGTGGTACACCCGAATCGAGGAGAATGATTACGATCCGACGGTGCAATATTACGAGGAAAAACAACTCTATCCACTGAGGTGATCCCATGACACTTGTAACATATCTGGCCTTCAATGCGGTTGTCATTCATGGACTGGTGCTTCTTTTGGAGATGCTCCGCCCAAACTGGACGGTGGCCAAGCTCTACCGCGCCGACCACCTCCTCGAGTACTGGCTCATTCTGGCCGCGATTGCCCTGGGCTATCGCATCATCAAGGGGAATCTCAAACAATTTTTCGGGATCAATCCAAATTCATGATTCTCTGCATTGCCGGTCCGGCCTTGTGTGTCAGCCCATCCCTTGCCCGGGGGCCATCCCCGGGCGGGGCACTTTGGTATCGGGTCGGTATTTCTTAAGGGTGCTCCTCACACATTGGTGCGAAGCAGGGGGGCTTGGAGACAGCGCGACATTCGAGATTGGCAATGATCGCATCCAGTCGTTTTTGCATCGCGTTGACCGCTGCTTCCTTGGGCTTGCCGTAACCAAACACCCGCAGACGGTGGATCTGGTCGAATGCCGCCAGCAGGGACTGCAGTTTGACCGGTGGTTGCGAAAAGATCTTGTCGAGCATGACGAGTATCTCATGAATGATCACGCAGGCTGTCCCTGCGGTGTTTTCCGGTATTTCTTCCGAGGTGCAGTATTTCTTCAAATATTTGATATCATGGACTATGTTGGAATTCCATGCGTACAGTACTTCATGGTAGGCCCATTCGAGGCTCCAGTCAGTCCGGCCTGTGACGATCCTCTGCATGACAGATGTCTGCCAGAGTTGGTCTGAAGAGGGGATTTTTTGCAGGTACATGCTGGGCAAGGCTGGGATCAAGAGCGGGATCCTCCTGACCACTTCTTCAAGACGTTCCCGTTCGGCCGGGCTGCAGGTGTTGATCCAGTCTGTCTGCTTCATGAGATAGGCACCAAACCAGCGGTAATACGGATCACGGGCGCAGTCCTCGGCCAGCCTGATCAGTGCCGCGTTTGTGAGCGTGATATCCTTGTCCGGCAGGCGTTCTGTCAAGACATCCCAGCGATTGTCGGGAGACCAGTCATAGAGTGCGAACGGAAACACGCCGCTGTAGCCGGAATCTTGAAGATGCTGTGCGATATCGTGCCAAACAAGACCTGCCAACCGGGAGAGCAGTGGCTGCGGCACATGACTGCTGCCAAGATCCGGGACGTGTGTCCCGTCACGGGTTGTGTACTCGGCACTGCACACCGTTGTATCACCAAGCCTTGCCACGAGGAGATATCGGTCCGCTGTCCTGAAGACATGGATGACGCCATAGTCTGCCCGGCTGCCATATCTGGTAAAAAACGGAATGCTTCCCCGACATATTGGTTTGGACATGGGTTTCCCTCCATGTCACAGGATACGGATTCACACCAGCAAAAATTGCAATCAAGGGGTGCAATTTTTGTCGTGTCCGGTACGTACTACTCTTGTGCGGAAGGGAGGTGGCGTATGGCAGATCCCGTTGAGGAATATCTTGAGTCGATCAGGTCGGAAAGAACGAATGACGTGCAGACCCGTCAACCCAGGTCCCGCTCGTCGGAAAATTCCATTTCACAGGAAGAGATCGATAAGCTCCTTGAAATAATGGAAGAGAGAATAAGACAAGATGGTATCCATCGAGGGATGCAAGATTCGCTTGTCGAACCCCTGACCGAGTATGACTACGCTAACCCCGCTATCCTTTCTCCCTATCAGCGGCGTCTGATGGAATTGGCCATGGGTAGATGGTCAGCTCTTTTTCAACATAGTTGCCGACGGTTATTCAAGTCGGCCATCTATGATGTTGTTTTTGAACCAATCCGGATCTTCAAGCAGGAATGGTTTGAAAAACATATCATGAAATATGATTACATAGTCTTCCTGAAGACTGAAGCCGGGAGTGGAGAAGCTGCCTTGCTTATCAGAGAGGCTGTCATGCGACAGATCTTTATCAATGCAATGAAGGGCAGTTGTTTCAACCAAGATAACGATAGTTATTTTTTATTGACCGAAATAAACATGGCAATTGTCAGGGACTTCTTTACCGTTGTTGTGACCGATCTCGAAAGGGCATTGTACGGGCTTGATTGTGAAATCAGGGACGGGATCATCATTGACCAAATCAACAGCCAGTCTTGTACCTTCTTTTCCGACTACCCTGCTCTTCATATTCCTTTCATGATGAAATTTGGTTTCTATGACTTCCAAATGGAGCTCCTCCTGTCTCAGGCTTTTCTTGAAAATTGGAAACAATCTAACCGGTTTCCTGAACCGGTGCGCAGGCCCGATCGGAAACATGAACGGATCTTGCCCGTTCCTGTTCCGGTCGTGGCCGGTTCACTTGATCTTGTTCCCGGCTGCCGGATCATCCTTCCTGTCAGGCCCGGGGACAGACGCCATTAATCGGAGGCTGGTATGCCCGTCACCTTTATCAATCACTATCACGACACAAACCCGGTCCCGCTCGATCCGGCCCGAATCCCGCTGGCCCTCTCCCTTGAGCCGGTAGAGTCCGGATTCTTCAGGCGCCGACAGGCCTGGCTTGTGGCTGCCGGACGGCGCCTGGCCCGGGTCCGCTGGAAGCGGGATGCGTACCACAATCTTTTCCTGGATATCCTCGAGACAGCCCCGGGGTATACTCCCGCTCAAGCCGCACTTGATCAGGAGGTCACGATCCAGCTTGTCTCCGCTGCCTGGGACGTCAGGCATGAGGATCTCGAGCGTATCGCCCCGGGCTCGGTCCTCTGTTCCGGACAACTGGTCACGGCAGAGCTTGTGCTCACCATCCCCGAATGGGAGTGTACGGTCGGCCGGGCCATCTACGCCCATGATGCAAACGGCCGCAAGTTTGCCCAGATCGTGCGGATGGAAACGGGCTATCCGCTGCATGCTGACCGTCCGGCCCGGCCTGCGGGTGCTGACGGGACACATCAGGTGCGCATCATCTTCGGGCGGACACGTTTGCCGGTGCGCGAACTTCTGTCCCTTGGCAACACAAGCAGTCTGCGCCTGGACGGGCTGGTCTCGCACCCGGTCAGGCTGACGGTTGATGGCGAGGAACGCTTTGAGGGCATCGTCCGCGAGCAGAGGGGCTGGATTGCCGTCCAGATCAGCGGGGCGGCCGGAGAGACATCGCCCGAACTCCAGGCTCTGCAGGACGAGATCTTCCCCGGGATGATCGAATACAAGATCTTTGAGAATTCGCTCAACTCTCTTGGCGAATCCATGGTTAAAAACCGGCAGTATCCTGAGGATATCGTCCAGCGCTTTTCAGCACTTCTTGCTGAAATTCCGGATGACGAGATGACGGCCATGCTGGATGAGGTTCACCCGGAGCTGGGCGTGATCATTGCCAGTCATCTTCCGACAGAACGATTTGCCAGGATCATCAGACTGATGAACAAGGAACAGGCTATCAAGGTCGGTACCGGATTTGCACATAAACACACGATACTGGCCCATTTTGTGGGGCGCATTCATGACTGGGTGTGCACCAAGAGGAGAGAGAACAGCCAGGAAACCTCCATCGGAAGGAAAAATGCGCTCCTCTGAGACTGACCGCTCTGCGGATGCATGCGCGTATCACGAAAATGTTCTGGGATCGGGAATGCTATAAGAGCGTTTCAAAATACTGTTGTATGTTGTCAGGCATTGGAAAACGAGCCAAACCCGGTCAGGATCCCGCTACCGTCCCCGCGGATGGTGCACTCGATGTGCCCCTTTCCGGCGATCCGCGGTTCCCAGTCGGCAAAGCGGGTTCCGAAAAAGAGTGTACGCTGGTTGCCCGAGCCGGCCCAGATCTCGCGCTGCGGAACATCCCGGAGGTAGGGACCGCAGACAAGGATGTCCAGCTCCTCAAGGAGTTCGCGCTGCCAGGGATTGCGCGAGTCCCGCAGGGCTTCGTATTCATATCCGCTCCAGGCCAGGACGCCGATACCAGCCGCATGGACCCGCCGGGCCACGCTCACCAGCTCCCGGGCCTGCAAAAACGGTTCACCACCGCTCAACGAAAGACAGTCGGGGCGGGCGGCAATCACGTCGTCGGCCAGGTGTTCGGCAGCGAGGAAGATCTCTCCGCGCGTCCGGCTGCAGGCGGCCGTGTTGCAGCACCCGGGACAGTCATGAATGCAGCCTTGCAGCCAGACGACACAGCAATCTCCCGGTCCGTTGACCCGGGAGTGTGTGAGGATGGCGTGGATCGAGAGCATGGTGACCTCCTTTCAGGTCTGTCTCCCACCCGGCGGGGCAAAGCGGATGACGGATGCATCGTGATGGCTGCGCGAGGCGGACACGGTCCGGCCTTCGGCCCATTCGGTCAGGGCCTCGATCGCCTGGGAGCGGGTTTCGGAGAGCGGCTTGGTCTCGCGGGCACGCACGATCAGGCTCGCTTCGTCAACGGGTTGTTGACTGCTAAAATGTTCGTAGAGGGTATCGATCACAAGCTGGGCGATCTCGGCACCACTGTAGCCTTCGGTGGCCTCGACCAGGGCGGGACACTGCCCGACAAGGGCATCCAGACCATGCTGGGCCAGGTGGATGTCGATGATCGCGGCGCGCTCGCGGGCGTGCGGGAGACCGACAAAAAAGACTTCGTCAAAGCGTCCCTTGCGGACCAGTTCGAGGGGCAGGGAGGCGATGTCATTGGCGGTCCCCGTCACGAAGACCCGCGAGGTCCGGTCCTGCATCCAGCTCAAAAACGTGCCTGTCACGCGGGCCGTGGTTCCTCCATCCGTCGTGGACGAGCTGGCCACTCCCCCGAAGGCTTTTTCGAGCTCGTCCACAAACAGGATCACCGGTGCCATGGTATCCACGATCTCGAGGGCCTGGCGCATCTGTTGTTCGGATTGACCGACCAGCGAAGCGAAGATCCGGCTCATCGAGAGATTGACGAGGGGCAGCCCCCATTCCCGGGCCAGACAGCGCACAAAATGGCTCTTGCCGCAACCCTGGACTCCGAGGAGCAGGATCCCTTTGGGAACCGGAATCCTGTGTTGACGGACATCGATCACGGCATGGCTGGACCCGTCGTGCAAAAAAACGGGCCGGCGGACGGCCAGCCAGTCCTTGAGGTATTCGAGTCCCCCGGCTGATGCCAGTCCCGTGATCTCCTCGGGGATGTCGGCAATCTCGAGGAGGCCATTGGCGACGAGCTGGGCCTTTTTTTCCTCGAGGACGGCGTCCGCGCTGATGGTCTCGTTTCCGGCGATTGAGGCGGCGAGGGCATTGTCCATCTCGTTCAAGGTCAGACCGGAGAGTGCGGCCTCGACGGCGTTCCGGTCAAAACCGTCGCCGACCATGTCGGGCCGTTCGAGAGCGACACGCTTGATGACCCGTGCCAGATGGTCGCTGACCAGTCGGGAGTCGGGCAGGGGCATGTGGACGGTGGCGATTTCCTTTTCGAGTTCAGGGGGAACAACCTCGGTCGTCGAAGTGATGACAAGGATCCTGCCGGGGTGCCGCCGCAGGTGCTGGATCGCATCGCGCAGCATGCGGATCAGGGGCGGATTTGAAGCGGTCAAGCGGACAAAGTCGCACACCACATAGATGCCCTGGGGGGCTCTGGGCGAAATGATGTGCTTGAGGACATCCACAGGAGCCAGGGGGACCGGGGTTTGTACCGGCTTGGGTGGTGCTTCTTCCGGGGGCTGCCTGAGGATCGTGTCTCCCTGATCTGTCGCATGCCAGGCTCCAAGCCCCAGGCTCATCGTCCAGTACAGGACCGGTACACCCATCCCGTGCAGCAGATCGAGATAGCGTTCTTCCTCATGCCCGACAACGAGTATGGCAGGGGTCCGTGCCTTGACCAGGGTTGTCAGTCGCTGGATACCGTTCATGCCAACCTCCCTGTCAGTGTGGTGTGACTCTGGTGTGCTGATCAACTTGGGTGGTGATTTCCTGCTCGTAATACTCCTGGGTCTCCGTGCGAAGGCTGACCGGACCAAGATGACTGCTCAAGTATTCGACAGTCGCGCTGCAGCGTGGCCCGTGGATGCCTTCGATGTGGACCTTGGCCACACCATAACTGTTGATGGTGACTGTGATTTTTTCCATAGACAAGCCTCCTCAGGCGATGCACGCTTCGATGACGATCGTGTTGGCGACTGCTTCCTTGCGCAGGATGGTATAGCCCTGCTGTTCGAGGGCTTGCACGGTTGCAAGGCTGGCGCAGCCCTTGATGATTTCTTCCCTGAGATCGAGAATTTCGGACAAGTGTTTCCGAACATCTTTCGTGTTGAGTTTTTCGTCCCGCTGAAGCTCAAGATAGCCGTCTGCTGTGCGGCTGACAGTGCAAAAGACGGGTGACTCGGTCACAGACCGGATATGGGCGGGGTAGAGGATCTCGGCCTGGCTGATCCGGCCCAGTTCGTCCCGTTGGTGGACGACCAACTCAATGTCCAGCATTGCGAGACATTCCTCGAGAATAGTGTCCGACTTGATGACAGATTTGATGGTGACCATCAGGCTCATGTGTTGCCTCCCGGGTTGGTGATACCGGGAGATACGAGCGGGACGCCAGAAAAATTGCAGGCAGGATAAAAAAAGGTGGATACCGGGGGCGATGCGTGGGCTGACCGAGATAAACCTGTCCGGGAGGGGACTGCAGTCTCGGACAGCCGTTTGTCCCAAACCCGACAAAGAAAATTCTCTTCTTGTGCACAAAACTACGCTCTGGTATCGTATCAGAATCTGGATGACAGGCTTCTCCGGCCTGTTCGATTTCGGCTCTCAGCCAAGGTGGCATGCATGAAATACGCAATTACAGCGGATCTTCATCTTCGGGCGGACAACTCGGACAGGCTTGCCTATTGTGATGCCCTGTGTACCCTGGTTCAGTCGCAGGACATCGGCAACCTGATCATCGCCGGGGACCTTTTTGATCAGGGGTACAGCGGGTACAAGGCGCTCGATGCAATCCTGGCTCGACACTCCCGGCTCCAGGTGACGGTCCTTCCCGGAAATCACGATCCCGATCTCGCTCAGGGACAGTTTTCTTCAATTAATGTACGGGTCGTTACCCGGCCCGAAGTCCTTGCGGGTGACAAGGGTGAAACGGGACTGGTGCTTCTGCCGTATCGGGAGGGCTGCACGATGGGGGAGGCCCTGACCGAGGCCGAACTCGAAACCAAAAAGACGGGACCCTGGGTTCTGCTCTCGCATGGGGATTTCGGGACGACGGCCCGTGACCTCAACGGCAACGAGTCCGGCTATTTTCCCCTGACCAGACGCGACATCACCCGATACGCCTTCAAGCGTGTCATCCTCGGGCATATCCACAAGCCGTCCTCCCTGGATGCCGAGGTCCTTGTGCCCGGTTCTCCCTGGCCGATCGATTCCAGCGAACGCGGGCCGCGCCGGGTCTTGGTACTCGAGACCCGGGACGGCTCCGTCACCTCCCTTGGGCTCGGGTTTTCACCCTGCTGGCTGGACTGGACCATCCATCTCCTCCCCGACGGAAACGAACCTGCCCGGATCAAAGAGGCGCTCGATCACAATTTTCTTCACTGGGAACGCAGTCAGGCCGACGGAGGGCAGACGGGCCCGGTTCATGTGCGTGTCAGCGTGCGGGGTTGCACCTCCCGACGAAGTGAACCGGACCGCATCGTGCAACAATGGTTTGCCGGTACGCCCCTCCAGCTTGCGGAATGTACAAGTGATGACCTCTGGTTTGTCGAGACGGACAGCAGCCTCAAGCTCCTGACGGCAGAGTTCGAACAAGCTCTGGCGGAACTCAAGCTCGACCCCCGCCAGTTTCCTGGTGATCACAACGAGATGCTGGACATGATCAGGGAATACGGGTTGTCCTATATCTACGGGCTCGAGGAGTAAAACATGGGAATGATGATCCGCACAATCGACCTGCGCAATGCGGGCCCGATCCAGAGATTCACGCACACCCTTGCGCCCCTGACCCTGATCTACGGGCACAACGAAAGCGGGAAAACGACCATCCTCGAAAACCTTGTCCGGGCCATCTTCGGGGGGAAAAAAAGCCGGTTGAAAAATCTCGCCGTGCGAGGCGACGATTTCGAGGGAAGCATCAAACTGACCCTCGAACGGGACGGCCAACAGATCGCGCTCACAAACGGGCTGGAGGCTGTTCTCCAAAAAGAAGAAACAAGCCTGCCCGCAGACTTGTTCCGGCTCCTCTATGTCCGCGCCGGGGATTCCGCTTTGGGCGACGGGAAAAAGGGGCTCAGTCGTGAACTGGTCAAGGGCCTGGTCTCGAACCAGCAGACCTGGGACCGTATCCGTCAAGCGATTCCCGGCGAGATCGGGTATACCCGGTTCGCGGATGGCGTGATCGAGGGAGATCGCCGGGGCAAGATGAAACAACTCGTCGCAAGCCGGGAACGACTGACAGAAATCAGGCAATTGACCGACGAATTTTATGCAACCCTCTCCCGCGCCGGGATTGACCGGCTGCGTCGCGAAGAAAAGATTCTGCTTGACCGGCTTGCGGAACAGGAGATCGCCCGCCGGCATGAGGCCTGGCTCCTGGCGAAGAAAAAGGCCAAGGAGGAAGGGCTTGTCCGTTTGATCGACAAAAACCGGCTCGCCCGACTCGAGCGTTTCCTCGACGAATACCGGACACTCGCGGCCCGCTCCGGTGAGTTGGCCAAACGGATCCGTCAGGTCCAGCCGGCCGAGGCGGGACTGGCCTGGCTCAAAAGCGCACGCGAACACTGGCTCGAATTTGTCCGGACGGGACAGAGCCGGACCCCGGCCTGGCCGGGATACCTCGCCATCGGAGCGCTGGTCCTGTCATTGGCCGGGATGGGACTCTCCCGGATTGCCGGGGTCATCTTCGGGATCGTGGCAGCCGCCGCCCTTGTCGTCAAACTGGGCATGGACAGGCGGTCCGAAAAGACCGCGGGTCCGGTCGCTGAACTCTCCGCCCTGAGTGCGGAATGCCACAAGCGCTTCGGCTTCGAGCCAAAGACGGTTGCCGATCTTGATGCACACGGGGAGCGCCTGCGCGACGATGCGGCCCTCTTCCGGACCATGAAGCAGGAGCAGGATGGCGTGGAACAGCGGTTGGCGGAGGTGACAGCCGAACTCAAGCAGGCATTCCCTGATGTGGCCAGTCAGAACTGGGGGGAATCCCTCGATGCCCTGCGGGCGAGGCTGGCAAAACACGAAGAGACCTGTCGCAAGTACGAACTGGACCTGGCCCGGCTTGGCGTTGACGAACTGGACTGGCTCGAAGAGGGCAATGGAATCCCCTATTCAGGCGCCCAGGTGCACAAGCTCGAGACCGGACTGGATGCGATCCGGGACGAGCTCAAAAAGGAAGAAGAAGTCCTGCGGACTGTCCAGCTGCATGCCGTCAGACTCCTGCAGCAACAGCTCCCGACCAATCATGAGCAGGCGGCCTTGTTGCTGGAAGAGGCCCGGCGCGAGGCCGAGCGGGACGTACGCAAAACCTTCGCAAAACTGGCTGCCGGGCATCTTGTCGAACAGGTCCTGCAGCGGTTTCTGGATGAAGAGGACAGGCGGGTCGAATCCTGGATGAACGATGCCGGCGTGGGGAAGCTGGTCCACGCCGTGACCGGCCGCTACAACCGGCTCGCCTTCGAGGAGAACGAACTCGTTGTGGCCAACAAAACCGAGCGCTTTGCGCTTTCGTCACTCTCAAGCGGGGCGACCGAACAGGTCCTGCTCGGGGTGCGGATGGGAATAGCCCAGGCCGTCACCGGCGAAGAGACCCTCTTTCTCCTGCTGGATGATGCCTTCCAGAAGGAGAAAGAGGGTCTCTTCGCCGGTGA
>DAIREN010000102.1:8779-10231 GCA_036795535.1 Spirochaetota bacterium | reverse complement strand
CCGTGCCATTCACGGCTAGCTTGAGGGTTTTGACACCGGTGCCCACATCGTTATTGGTGATCGTGATCGTAAACTGCTCATTGACCGTGACAGCAAATCCATCCAGGGGGTTGACAAATCCGGCCAACGGACGAATCGGGTCCCAGATGAAAGAACGGTTTGTTTCAGTGAACTGCCCCATATTGCCATAGGCCCGGACCGTCAGGGTCTGGTTTCCGTACGTGCCGGGTGTGACGGATTTGGACCAGGTCGCATATCCGGATCCGCCATCGTCGACTGGTGCAAAACTCCCGGATCCGAACTTATAGAACACATTGGTGATCGTTCCCCCGGCGACGGAGGCAGTTCCGGAGATGGTAAAGGGACTGGTGACAACGGTGCCTGTGCCTGTAGGGGAAGAGATCGAAACAACCGGGGCCGCATAGATCGTTATCGAAGCGGTGTTGGTCAGACTGGCATTTCCGGCCTTGTCGGTTGAGGCAATTCCGATTGTATAGCTCCCCTGGGTCAGCATGCTGATCGTTGTCGTGGCCGGAATGGACGGGCCAAGGGTCTTGACGACAACGCCATCCCGCAGGATGCGGACAGTTTGAATTCCCGAAAGACTGTCTGCAGCCGCTATGGTCAAGGTCACATTTCCGGCACTGGTGGCAGATGGTGCGCTGATGGTTGCCGTGGGTCTGGTCCGGTCGATCGTCACGGTGACGCTTTTTTCGGCTGTTTTGCCGTTGGCAGCGGTTGCTCGTGCCGTCAAGGTATGGACACCTTCAGCGACCGCCATTGGTCCCCAGGTCCAATTTGTCAAAGAATCCAGATTTGCGACGGATGAGAATGCCGCGCTAGCCACCCGGCACTCGACCGCTGTGAGCGTTG
This sequence comes from Spirochaetota bacterium, assembly GCA_036795535.1. GTDB lineage: Bacteria > Spirochaetota > JAGLSM01 > JAGLSM01 > JAKPMW01 > JAKPMW01. The sequence continues at coordinate 9,358 of DAIREN010000102.1, read as the reverse complement.
AGCCTGACGGAGCGGCAGCCGTTCCATCCATTGAGACCGTTTCAAGCCGGCTCGAGCTTCCATTGACAGGAGCATTGATGGTCAGGGCAGGTGCCCCGCTGTCGTATGTGAACGAAAGACTGTTGGTGCTGGTGGAATTCCCGGCGGCATCCCGTGCATACCAGGAGATGCTGTGACTCCCCAGGGAAGAGAGTGGCAGACTCACACTCCAGGCATTCGTTGCGTTGGCCACAAGGGTTTGCCAGCTTCCGGAATCAAGTTGGAGATAAACGGATGCACTGCCTGAATCGTCTGAAACCGTTCCCCAGAGAAACAAGGGACTGACAGCAACGGTATCGCCATCAGCAAGATTCTTGAGCGCAACAACGGGCTTTTCGGTGTCTAAAACAGGTTGTGATGACGTCGCGCCGGATGACAAGCTTCCGGAGGACAAATTTTGGGAGGAACTTGACGTCCCGGCGGACAGAAGATTGCCGGGGTTGAGAGCGGCGTCTTCGGAACAAGCCGCTAAACCTGCCAGCATGAGCAGGCACACAAATTTTTTGAACATACATCACTCCTTGGGAATCAGTGCGGGCT
>DAIREN010000102.1:1998-8679 GCA_036795535.1 Spirochaetota bacterium | reverse complement strand
GTCGTTCCGATTCTCCGGGCAGGTGTCGGGATGCTCGAGGCCATGCTCAAACTCCTGCCTGAGGCCCGAATCGGTTTTGTCGGGATCTACCGGGATCATGACACGAGTCTTCCTGTGACATATTTTGAGAAGCTTCCGGTCAGTACCCCGGATGCCCATGCCGTGATTGTCGATCCGATGCTGGCGACCGGAGGTTCGCTGATTCGTGCGATCGAGCTTCTCAAAGAAAAAGGCTACGCCAGGATCAAAATCATCTCGATTCTTTCTTCCCCTGAAGGGATCAAGACCGTCAGCGAAGCGCATCCGGATGTTGATATCTATACCGGGTGCATCGACCGGTGTCTCAACGAGCGGAATTATATTCTTCCGGGGCTTGGTGATGCGGGAAACAGGTTGTTTGGAACGGAGTGATTTCCCGGAATCGTTCAGTCATGACAAAAAACCCTGCCGGCTTGGCAGGGTTTTTTGCACACGGGGAATCCGCAGGTCAGAAGATGATCAGGCCGACAGTCGCGGTCATGAATGTTGCCATGGTTCCGGCGACCATACACTTGAAGCCGAGGGTCGCAATTTCACCGCGCCGGCTGGGGGCCATGCCGCCGATGCCGCCGATCTGGATGGCGATCGAGCTGAAGTTGGCAAAGCCGCAGAGGGCGTAGGATGTCAGGGTGATCGAGCGCTCGCTCAGCACGGTGACTGCGGGTGCAATCGTATTTCCGATAAAGGGCATATTCGAGAATAAGGCATTCCCTTGTCCCATGGCGGCATTCAGATGTCCCAGCTGTATAAACTGGCCGAGATCGTTATAGGCAATGAACTCGTTGAGCACGGTCCGCTTTCCGAGCAGGATGGCGACATCACCGGCTTCAGACCAGGGAGCACCCATCACAAAGGCGACCGGTTTGAGGACGGTCCCGATGATCTGTTCCATCGAGGTCCCAAAGAGACCAAAGATGAAGTTGATCAGGTAGACGAAGGCCACGAAGGCCAAGAGCATGGCGGCGATATTGATGGCCAGAAACACGCCCTCACCGGCACCACGGGCGGCCGCTTCAAGGACGTTGCGGTCGAGGACATCCACCTTGATGGATTTGAGATCCGAGGTGACCGGCTTTCCTTTTTCAGGGACGATGATCTTGGCCAGAACGATGGCCGCCGGGGCGTTCATCACACTGGCGGCAATCAGGGCGCCGGCATCGACACCCATGCTCACGTAGGCGGCCAAAACGCCACCGGCCACAGTGGCCATGCCTCCGGTCATGATGGTCATCAGTTCGGAGTGGGTCATTTTTTCAATAAAGGGCTTGATGGTCAGGGGGGCTTCGGTCTGTCCCATGAAGACGTTGGCCGAGTTTGAAAGCGCTTCGGCGCCGCTGACGCCCAGCAACTTGCGCAGAACAAAGGCGAAGGCTTTGACGACCAGTTGCAGAATCCCGAAGTAGTAGAGAACCGCAAAGAAGGAGGAGAAGAAAATCACCGTCGGCAGGATGGTCAGGGCGAAACTGAACTCCTTGAGCAAACCACCAAACACGAAATCGGCACCCATGCGGGTGAAATTGAGCATCTGTCCAATGACATCATTGAGGAAATCGAAGATCATGCGACCCGGAGGGGTTTTCAGGACAAAAAGTGCAATCAGGAATTGCAGGACAATTCCCATAATGATCGGTCGCAGCTTGATGCTCTTCCTGTCTTCGGACATCAAAAAAGCGACCAACAGGAAAAAGGCCAGTCCTGCGAATCCAATAAGTCGTTCCATTTGAGACTCCCCTCACTACCAGCGTGGATTCCGGCACGTAGATTGCCGGGTGATATTGGGCAGATATGTCTACAACTACCGCCGTACCATTGTACCGGATGCCCGAGAAAATGCAAGAGTTTTTACCCAGCGCGATGAGCTAAAAGTGTACTATTTACGAACCCGGGAGTGCGCAAGCATCTCCCGGGGATTTTTCAGCACACAGGGGAGAGCATGCAAACAACGCCCGCCGGCCTGGTTCGCCACCTTCGCAAAGAAGCGCAGCGATTGCGCCCGGTTGTCATCATCGGAAAGCACGGCCTTGAGGACGATGTCCTGGCCAAAATCGATGCCGAACTGACCACACATGAACTGATCAAGGTCCGGATTCTCGATGCGGATACTGCCCACCCCCGCGATTCGGCCCAAGCCATCGTTGAGGCCTCCCGTGCGACGCTCATTCAAGTTATCGGAAAGACCTTGGTCCTTTTTCGCCTGAACCACAAACACCCGCCGGAAATCCCGATCCGGGCTTGTGGACTGATGCTCGACCGGACAACCGTCCGCCGTTTGATGTACACCACCCCGAAGGAACCGCGCGTCTGATGGCCTGAGGCTGTTCAGCAAAAACAAGCACTCCCATCGCTGGTAGTGCTTGTTTGGAACGATGCGGCCGGAGATCAATCGTCCGAGGACAAGAGCCCCATCCTGATCAGGAAGTAGAGGAGTGTCGTGATCGACGAGAGGGCTGCGGCCACATAGGTCATGGCGGCTGCTCCCAAGACTTTTTCGACACCATAGGCTTCTTCGCGGCCCAAAATCCCGTATTCGTAAATCAGTTTTTTGGCCCGGCTTGAGGCGTTGAACTCGAGGGGCAGGGTCACGATCTGGAAGAGGACGGCCACGCCAAACAGGATCACGCCGGCGATGGCCATTCCGTTGATCTTTGTGGCGGCTCCGCTCATGAACATACCGATCACGATCAGCCAGATCCCGATATTCGAGCCGATGGCTGCCGGTTTGGCCAGGGCCTGCCAGAGTCCCATGATGCTGTAGCGGGTTCCGTGCTGGATGGCGTGACCCGCCTCGTGCGCCGCAACACCGATGGCCGCGACCGAGTCGGAGTTGTAGACATCAGCGGAGAGCCGCAGGACGCGCTCATTTGGTGAATAGTGGTCCGAAAGCCAGCCCTGGGTTTCTTCAACGGCGACATGGCCCAAGCCATTGGCCTGCAGGATGCGCCGTGCCGCTTCGGCGCCGGTGATGCCGCTGTACGAACGCACGCGCGAATATTTCTCGAAATTGCTCTTGACCCGCCATGAGGCCCAGAGCGACAGGAGCAGCACCGGTGCGGTCATGATGAGATAGAGTGGATCAAACATGGTTTGTTCCTCCATATACGGGTATCCCGATATTGGTAAAATACCCATTTTTTGTGAACTGTGCGAGTCCCGTGATGGGCGGATTGTCAGTCAAAGGCCGGCCCGGCGCGGCGGGGACGGATTCCGCCCCAGGGAACGAATTGCCATTTTTTGGGATGGACGCGGAACTGCTGGCCGGCCAGCGCCAGCATCGGGCCGTCGGCAAGCACGTTGTCGCTGAAGGCAATGGATTCGTAGATGTCATAGTCATCGAGCGGGACAAGTTCGCTGATCCGGCGCACCTTCTCCTCGTCCCGGCAGTCTTCGCCGAGCATCCGGCCGGTATATCGTCCGTCGCAGACCTCGTAGCGGGTGGAGACCCAGTACGGAAAACCGAAAGCGGCCGCGAAATGTCGGACGTACAAATCGGGAGAGGCGGATGCCAGCACCATGGTGTGAGTCTCGGCCAGTGCCGCGATCATCACAAGGGCCTCGGGTTTGACCACCACAGACAGGGATTGACGGACGAATTCCTTGGCGGCCCGATCCACATCTTCGACAGACCGGCCTTTGATGGCGGCGAACAGGAACTGTTTGACACTCCGCAGGCGCAGGATCCGGATCTTCCAGAGAAGAAGCGGGGCCGGTGCCAAAAGGAGGCGCCAGGCCGAGAGGGGATGGCGCCGGCACCACCAGCGCAGAAAACGCAGACCGGTATCCACCCGGGTAATGGTATGGTCCATATCGAAAAAGGCGTAGCGGGGTTTCGACAACATTTTCTCGCTCCGGCTGAAGATGCCCCAAATATACGCATCCGCGCCGGTTTCTCCCGTCTTGCCGAACCGGGAATCCCGGAATGGGAACGGAGAATCATGATTCTGTTGTGAGATTCCGGGGAACCCATGTTGGTTTTGTGATATCACGATTATGTGTACCGGTCCGGCTTTTTACCCTGGATGCTTGTCTGCACAGGATTTGACGGCTACTTTTTGAAAGCTTTGTACAAGCCATCATACTCTTTGGAGGAAGCACACATGAAGAAAATCGCAGTACTCTTGTTTGTCCTGACGTTGGCACTTGCGGCTTGCGGCTCGAAGACCTCGGGTGACAGCGCTGCTGCAGTCGGCCTTGCCGGCAATCTCATTCCTGAAAATGCCAGTTTTGTCGGAACAGCGGATGTCCCCGGTCTGCTCAAGATCGAGTTTATCAAAAAGATGTCCAAGGACCGGGCCGAGTTCGAGAAGCAACTCGGCATCAAGACCGAGGATCTGGGCGTCATGACGTTTTGGGCAACTGTCTCCGGCACCAAGGAAGCCGATGCCGCTTTCTTTACCAAGGGACTGACCGGAAAAATCATTGAGAAGCTGGGTGGTTCAAGCCAGGAGTACCAAGGGATCAAGGTGTACACCATCGGTGACAAAGAATCCGCTGTCGCTGAAGTCGCCGGATATGTCGTTTTTGGTACACTCAAGTCTGTCAAGGCCACCATCGATGCCTCCAAGGGCAGGAATCTGGCTTCCTCCGGACGGGACAAGGAATTTGCGGCCATGCTTTCCAAGACACAGGGACTCGTCACCTTTGCCTTCATTCCCGATGCGAAGATGAAGCGGGAAATCCAGGCTGGCGCCAAGGCTATGAAGGGCTTTGAGAAGTTCATCGAAGGCTTCAACGGTCTGGCCCTCGGGATCGGCCATGCTTCGAAAAAGCTCGAATTGCGCATTGCGGCCGGATCCTCGGATGACGGCGCGAAAGCCGCGGCCGAGATGCTTTCCGGTCTCAAGGAACAGGTTGGCAGCCAGATTGACGGGTTTGCCATGATGCTCGGCAAAGAAGCTGCCGGGGCTGCCAAAGACGCGCTTGCTTCGTTCAAAGCCAAAGCCAACGGATCCTTCCTCAATCTGGACCTCGACGTTCCGGAAGTCCTGATCGATGCCGTTGCCTCGCAGTTGGCTGGCATGTTCGGCGGGATGGCCGGCGGTCTGATGAAGTGATGTGATACGGTCTTCCGGTCGTGACGGGGCTGTCCGGTTTTCGGGCAGCCTTTTTTGTTGTGCGGAAATGTGACGATTTCTGATCGTCCGGATTCGGGGAACACTTCGGACTGTGCGGTGTCCAGAAGTGGTACCGGTCAGTACAACAACAGGAGAACCACCCATGAAACGTTCTGTGCACATTATCAGTCTCTGCAGCATCCTTTTCCTTTTTGTCGCCGCCATTCCGGCCATGGCTTCCGTCCCGGCCAGCCTGATTCCCGCCAAGGCGACCATTGTCGGAACCATCAATGTCCCGCGGGTTCTGGCCCTGCCCGTATTTGCAAATTTGTACAATGACATCCGCCAGGCCGAGGCTCAGGCCGGCTTCGAGTTTGCCAGCCTCGGCGTCTTGCCTTGGTTCGCCATCGCCCACGGTTCACAGGACCCGGCCGCTGCCGCGTTTGTCCGCAACCTGCCGGACAGCGTTTTCAGCAGGGGAACGCAGTCAGTCCATAACGGGACGACTCTCTACAAATTCACGGAAGGGGACACCAGTGTTGCGGCCCGCATCGACGGGTGGGTTGTTCTCGGCAATCTCAAAGGCGTCAAAGCCGTCATTGACGCAAAACGAAGCGGACAGACCCTGGCATCCAGTGGCCGGACGGCTGCCTTCAATGAGCTTGCTGCCAAGAGCAGTGGTCTTGTGACCATTTCCTATGTTCCGACAGACCGTGACCTGCGCAAGCTCAAGAAAGATTTTGCCTCGATGAGCGAGCTGACCCCTTTTATCAGCGGCTTTACAGGGATGGCCTTCGGGATTGACCACATCGGACAGAACCTGATCCTCAAGATTGCGGCTCTCTCCTCTCCGGATTCCGTTACGGCTGCTGCCAATACGTTGCGCATGATGAAGACCGGATATCAACAGCAGTTCGACGCCATGCTCAACATGTATGCCGCCCAGATGCCGCCTGTAGTCGGACAACAGGTCCGCCAGGTATGGAATTCCATCTCGATCCAATCTGAGGGTTCGGCCCTTGTCATGAGGGCCGACATCCCGGTATCACTGCTGGATATCCTCATTGCCCAGATGGGCGCTGCCATGGGGAGCGGTGGAAGCGAAGAGTGACAGAAATCTGATCGTTTTACACACAGGAGAAAAGGGCTGTCCCGCAAGGACAGCCCTTTTCTGTTGTTGGAAAGCTGGAAATACTCCCGGAATCACATTGCAAAAACGTCATGCGACTCCGGGAGTTCCATGAAAAAAAGCGGGAAACCGGAGCATCCTCCGATTTCCCGCTTTGTAGGGATAACGCCAATTCACCCGGTCTCAGCGCAACACCGCTCCTTCGGAGCCGGATGTCACATAGCGCGCATAGCGTCCCAGCCAGCCATCGGTGACCGCGGGCTGGCGCGGTTTCCAGGCGGCGCGGCGGGCGGCAAGGGTGGCCTCATCCACCTCGAGCGTCAGGGTACAGGCCTCAAGGTCGTAGCTGATGGTATCGCCCTCTTCGACCAGGGCGATCGGTCCGCCCGCCGCCGCCTCGGGCGAACAATGCCCGATGCAGGCCCCGCGGGTCCCGCCCGAAAACCGTCCGTCGGTCAACAA
>DAIREN010000102.1:0-1898 GCA_036795535.1 Spirochaetota bacterium | reverse complement strand
ACCATCGGGGCCTCCAGTTGCAGGAGGCCCGGCTTTTTGGCGACTTCCTTCATGATGGCCATGATCCCGCCGACCGCATTCAGCTCTTCGATATGTTGCTCACTGGCCGGGGAGAGCTTGCAGATGGTCGGAGTCCGGTCCGAAATCGCGTGCATGTCCTTCATCGAAAAATCATCGACCCCCGCCTCGCGGGCGATGGCCAGGGTGTGCAGGACCGTGTTGGAACTCCCGCCCATGGCCATGTCAAGCACCAAGGCGTTTTCGAGGGCCCGGCGGTTGACGATGTCCCGGTAGCGGATCCCCTGCCTGACCAGATCCACGATCCGCCGGCCACTTTTTTTCCAGTGATCAATCCGGGCCGGATCAAGGGCCGGGATCGTGCCGTTGCCGGGCAGCGCCATGCCCAGCGCTTCCGAGAGACAGTTCATCGAGTTGGCGGTAAACATCCCCGAGCAGGAGCCGGCCCCGGGGCAGGCGCTGCACTCCAGACTCTCCAGCGACGAGGGCTCGAGATGGCCGGTGGTATACTGGGCGACCGCCTCAAAGACCGTGATCAGGTCGGTGGCCCGCTCGCCGGTTTTCCCGGCCAGCATCGGCCCGCCCGATGCAAAGATGGAGGGCACATTGGTCCGCGCCGCCCCCATGTGCATCCCGGGGACGATCTTGTCGCAATTGGGAATAAAGACCACGCCGTCAAAGCAGTGGGCGCGGATCATCGATTCGACGCAATCGGCGATCAGCTCGCGCGAGGCCAGGGAGTACTTCATCCCGCCATGGCCCATGGCGATCCCGTCGCAGATGGCGATGGTGTTGAATTCAAAAGGCACGCCGCCCGCCTCACGGATGGCCGCCTTGACGATGTCCGCGACCTGGCGCAGATGGATGTGCCCCGGTACGATCTCGCAATACGAATTGGCCACCCCGATAAAGGGCTTGCCCAAGTCCTCACGCCCGACTCCGCAGGCGTGCAGCAGGGAGCGATGGGGAGCACGCTCGGGCCCGCTCTTGATATTGTCACTGTTCATTGTGTACCTCCATGGCTTTTCTCCCCGTCGCGGGAAGCAAGCTTTGCCTGTGCTACTAAAATACTCTTTTGGGGAACAGTGTCCAGTCCGGTACGTGCGCGCGAACGCGCCGCGGGAAATTGTTGCGTATATTTTTGGTCACCCCGCAAGGAGCGCGCACCATGCCGAGCCAGTCGCCCATTGATCCGGTCCTGAGGCTGTTCCCCAAAAACAGCCTCGAAACCATCCGGCTGGCGTTTTTCGATATGGACCATACGCTCATCGACAATGACTGCGATCTCTCCTGGAAGGAATACCTCGTCGACAAGGGACTGGCGGGCTGGACGGACAGACTGCGCGGACGCTGGCATTTTTGGATGTACCGCCTGGGACGCCTCAACCCGGTGCGTTTTATGCGCTTTCAACTGGCCCAGTTTCGCGGGATGACCGGGGAGGAGATGGCCCCCCTCCTTGCGGAGCACTTTGCCGAATACGTCCTTCCAAAACTCTACCCGGCTGTGCCCGCCATCCTCGCGGACCTGCGCGCCCGCGGGATTCCATGCATCCTGATCACGGCCACCAGCCGCGAGATCGCTGCCCCGCTGGCGGCGCACCTGGGGATGGACGGACTTTTGGCGACGCAGCTTGCACGGGATGCGGCCGGCCGCTTTACCGGAAGCGTCGAGGGGATCTATTGTCTCGGGGCCAACAAGCTCCTCCTGATGGAACCCGAGGCCGCCCGGCGCGGACTGGGGCTGGATCAGGTCATGTACTGGGGCGACAGCGGAAACGACATCCCTGTACTCAAGGCGGTCGGGTATCCGGTTGCGGCCAATCCGGCCCCCGGACTGCGAGCCGAGGCGCTCAGGCAGGGCTGGCCGGTCATCGATCTGG
>DAIREN010000101.1:0-10416 GCA_036795535.1 Spirochaetota bacterium | reverse complement strand
GCTGGTTGAAAAACAGCCGGAACCCTTGGCGAAATCCGGATGGCAGCCCGCGACGCTAAAGGCTACCGGTTCGCGATACCCGCACGAGATGATTGTCCTCGACCTGTGTACCGACGTGGCCGGAGCGTATCTTGTTCCCGAATATCAAACCCTGTCTCCAAAGCCTGCCCGCAAGCCGGATCAACCCGACACACCCTCCAGATTATGAAATTTGCACTGCGGCCCACTCCGTGATACACTCGTTCAAGACTGACGGAGCGGAGTTCCATGGCACAAATTCTCCTGTTGCATTCCTCCCGGAAGTTTCGGGATCGCTGGACACAGATTGCGGAAGGCGAGGGCCACCTTGTCCGCGAAGCGGAATCCGTCCAAGAGGCCAAAAAGATCCTCGAAAAGCATGCATCTCCCTGCCCTGTTGTCGTCGCGGGATCGGATGAGATCGCGGAGTACAATGGCGAAACCACGGCCGGCATCATCGAGTTGAAAAAAAGCGCACCATGCCTCTGCCTGGTCCTGGTCGCACCCGATCCATCCATCGACGAAATCGCCTCCTGCATCAGGGCAGGCGCCATTGACTATCTGGCCGAATCGGTCGAACCGAGCGAAATCCGGCGCAGCCTGAATGCCGCTGTCAACAGGGCAGCCACGGAAGACCTCAACCGGAAGCTCGAAGCAGAACACAGACTCTACCAGGAACACCTCGAAAGCCTGGTGGACAGACATACCGCAGATCTCCGTTCGATCATCACCCGTCTGATCCGCATCAGGGATGCAGAGCGGGAAGAAATCTCTGTGGAACTCCATGACCAGATCGGGCAGGATCTTCTGGCACTCAAACTCCAAATCCAGTCTCTTGAATCTGCGGGAGACGGCTCGATCCGGGCAAGTACCATCATCGACAGGATCGACGAACTGGCATCCCGTGTCCGCCTCATCTCGCACCGACTCTCTCCGCTCTTTGTCCAGTCTGCTGGTATCATGACCACCATCCAGATTCTCTGCAATCAATGTGCGGCTTCAGCCGGATTGGTTCTCCAAACGAAAATCGATGCACTGGAGAATCTTCCATGCGAAACCCAGGTTCAAAGCGCGATTCACCGTTTTCTCGAGGAAGCCTTGTCCAATGTGGCAAAACACAGCCGGGCGAATACAGCATCTCTTGAAATCCAGGTCTTTCCGCATGAGGTGGATATTATCCTGCGGGACAACGGATGCGGATTCGACACGACGAAAGAAACCGGGGGACTCGGGATCCTCCTGCTGGGCGAATACGCCTCCCGGCTGGAAGGCGTCTACACGCTCGAGAGCGCGCCCGGTAAAGGGACAATCGTCACCCTGCACATCCCCCGCAAAAAATTCGGCGTGTAACACAAGGATTTTCAGTGTTTTCCGTACTTCTACGGATGGACAGCGAATATTCCAGGAGCTATCATCGACATATATGCGCGTTCCGGCAAAGAACAGGGGAGAGCATGGAATCCATTCTTGTGGTCGATGATGAAAAGAACATCCGGCTCACCATCAGCGAGTTTCTTCGCGACCGAAAATACACTGTGCACCTGGCCGAGGATGCCATGGACGCAGTCGAGGTTCTGCGGACAACCCCCGTCGATCTTGTGATTACCGATATCATGATGCCCCGCATGAAAGGGACCGACTTGCTGGATCATATCCGGGAGGAATACCCCGGCATCAAAACCATCCTGATCACAGGCCAGGCATCGCTGGAGAACGCGACCGCTTCCCTCCGTGGAGGTGCCTTTGACTACCTGCAAAAACCTGTCACCAAGAACACGCTGCTTTCCGTCGTCGAAAACGCATGCCGCATCCTGACCCTTGACCGGTTGAATCAACGTTTAATGGAAGAAAACAGGCAGTATCGGGAACACCTCGAGGATTTGGTGCACCGAAAATCGGCACATCTGACCAAGCTTTCGCAGAAAATCGTGACCGTCCAGGATGACGAACGGCGCGAAGTGGCTCATGAGATCGAACGCACTATAGGACAATCCCTGATCGCCCTCAAACTCGACTTGCAGTCGGTTCTCAAGGGAATCGGTTCCACCGAAAGCGACGCACTCCTTGACCATCTCGACGCAATCATCACGCGCACACGGTCGATGGCAAGCACCCTTGATCCTGTTTCCATCGCCAGTACCGACCTGATCCTCGTCGCACGAAGAATCCGGGAAGAACTCGGGCAATCCATGGGCTGCCGCATCGAGATTGAAGGTGATGAACCCACCACGGTCGACACGATGGAACAGGCCGGCACCGTGGGACTGATCATCCGGGAGGCGGTGACAAACGCCATCCGACACGGGAGAGCCGGCCTGATCACAATCCAGGTACGGAAAGACGAGGACAGTGTCACGCTCGAAATCCGCGATGATGGTTGTGGCTTCGGAGCGGATACCCTCGGAGATGACCGCGGAATCGGGATCCTTCTGATGCAGGAACGGACAGGCGTCCTTCATGGTGCCCTGACGATCCACACCACACCGGGTGAAGGCAGTGTCGTCAGCCTCACCTTTCCCCAAAAAGGACCGAAAACCCGGTAAATATGTATTGCGGTTCAATGATTATCAGGTGTATAGTTGCTGTATTCTTCACCGAATGAAGAGGCAGACATGGCACGTATTCTCATTGTTGATGATGAAAAAAATATCCGCTTCACGCTCAATGAATTTCTCAAGGACGACAATCATGATGTCCATACGGCTGATGATGCATTCTCCGCTCTCGAATTGCTGAAAAAACAGCCTGTCGATCTGATCATCTGCGACATCATGCTCCCCAGAATCAAGGGTACGGATCTCCTCTTTACCGTTCGTGCCGTCTATCCCGATGTCAAACTCCTCCTGATTACCGGACAACCCAGCCATGAAACCGAGGAAATCGGCAAAAAAGCCGGCGCCTTTGCCTATCTTCCCAAGCCAGTAACCAAGGAAATGATCCGCAGTGTCGTCAAAGACGCTCTGGCTTCTCCCTGATTCATTTGCCTATGCCTTCGCCACAAACGCAGCATCAGCCATGCAGGATCCTCCTTGCGGATGATCATGCCATCCTCCGTCTCGGATTGCGAAAGCTGATCTCGGATGATCCGGGATTCCATGTTGTTGGTGAAGCCGGAGACGGACAGGAATTGCTCGACCTCCTCAAGCAAATCCCCTGCGACATCATTCTCATGGACCTCTCGATGCCGGTCATGAACGGCTTCCAGGCTCTGGAAGTCATCAAAAAAGACTATCCTCGGATCCGCGTCCTTCTTCTGACAATGCACAACAGTCATGAGTACTTCCGTCAAGCGGTCAGCCGGGGAGTTGACGGATACATTCTCAAAGAAGATGTGTACGAGAGCCTTCTCTGGGCCCTGAATGCCATCTAGGCCGGCCAAAAAGCCTATTCTCCCAAGCTTGCCTCTCTGGTTGTCGGAGACCTCTACTCCTCAGGGAGTGTCGATGCCGAACTGGAGGTTCTTTCACGGAGAGAACTCGAAGTCCTGCAGCACCTGGCCAACGGCGGGACAAGCCGCTCGATTGCGGACATACTCGGGATCAGTGTCCGGACAGTCGAGAGCCACCGGGCCCACATCATGGAAAAGCTCGGATTGAAGAACACGGCCTCCATGGTCCGTTTTGCGATTGACCACAAACTCCTGTAAGCCGCATACCAATCCACAAAACACCGCCATTTCTCAGTATAAATACCGAGGAAGACAGTATTTGTCCGGATTGACAGAATTGCATGCTTTCCGGATATTTAACCAGGACGGCCCGCATACCGGAGAGACAACATGATGACAACCTATACCCTGCCCGAGACGATCGAGGCCCGGCCTGCTGACCTGCCCTGGCGGATTCTTGTTGTTGACGACGAGGAGAATATCCGCAATGTCCTGGCCGAATTCCTCAGGCTCGACGGACATACAGCTGAGACAGCAGCCAACGGGACTGAAGCCATCGCCAAGGTCCAGGCCAAAGAGTATGATATCGTGATTTCAGACATCCTGCTTCCGGATCTGAACGGAATCGAGATGATCCGGGATATCCGCAGGATGCTGCCGTCCGCGATCCTGATCCTGATCACGGGCATGCCCACGATCGAGAGTGCCACCCTGGCTTTGCGAACCGGAGTGCATGACTATCTCTGCAAACCGATCACCCATAGCGCCATCTCCCGGACAGTCAGCAATGCCATCCGTATCAAATCCCTCTCCGACAGAAATGCCGCACTCGAAAGGGAAAACGAGCGCTATCGGGACTGGCTGGAGGAGATGGTTCGCCAGAAAACCGAGAAGCTCCAGATCTCCCTCCGGCAGCTGACCAACCTCCGCGCCGCACTGGACCGGACCCAAATCCTGGTCGTGACCGACAGAGACAACAGGATCCGCTACGCCAACAACCGTTTCATCCAACTGGTCGGATTGTCCAGAAGCAAGTTGACCGGGCGCGACTGGTTCGGATTGGTGACCGATGTCCACGACGACCTGCTCGTGATGAACATTCAGGGAACCATTGCCACCGGCAAGATATGGAAGGGCATGATCAGCGGTCGTGCCAAAGACGGTCGCCGCTGGTGGACTGAAACAGCCATTGTTCCCGTAGCCGGGCCGGACGGAAACCATGCCCAAAACATCATCATCCAGGCCGACACGACCGACATCATCGAGAGCCGGGAGCGGATCCGATCATTGGCATATACCGACGGCTTGACAGGGCTCCCGAACCGGACCCGTTTTTGCGAGCTGATCCTGACGGAAGCCGGCCATGCCGAAGAGTACGGCGGCTTCGCCATAGCCATGCTGGACATCGACGGCTTCAAGTCTTTCAATGAAGCTTATGGCCGGGATATCGGCGACGCAATTCTCCTCGAATTTGTCAAGCGCACGCAGGCCTCCATCGGAAAGCACACCCTGTCACGCCTCGGGAGCGACCAGTTTGGCGTCCTCCTGCGGACCCCGACCAGCGAGAAGGACGCGCTGGCCTTTGCGGGAAAGATACAGTCGCTCTTCATCAAGCCATTCATGATCAACGGACATGAGTACCACATCACGGCCTGTAACGGAATCGCCCTCTTTCCCCATCACGGCACGACCCCCGAGGAACTGCTGCAAAACGCGTCGCTGGCACTCGATCTGGCCAAAGGTGAAGGCCATTGCCATTTCAGCGTCTACCGCAACCGGATGCATCAGCTTGCCCTCTCGAGGATCTCCCTCGAAACCGAGCTCAGGCAAGCCCTCGTGAACGAGGAATTCGAGCTCTTCTACCAGCCAAAGATTTCCGTCTCATCGGGACGACTGGTCGGAGCGGAGGCACTTCTCCGCTGGCGCAAACCGGGTCTCGGAATCGTCCCCCCTTCGGAATTCATCCCCTATGCCGAAGAATCCGGACTGATCATCAAAATCGGCCGATGGGTTCTCGAAGAGGCATGCCGACAAATCTCCGTATGGAAAGAGAAGGGTTTGCCGGAATGCATCATCTCGGTCAATGTTTCGGCCCGTCAGTTCAAGCACCCCAACATCATCACCTACGTCATGACGGCGCTGACCATAAACCAGGTTGACCCGGCCTTCCTTGAGCTCGAGATTACGGAAAACGTCCTGATGAACGGGGTCGGCTCGACGCTGGAAACGCTGAATTCCCTGCATGATCTCGGAATCCGTCTTTCCATTGATGATTTCGGAACCGGGTATTCCTCGCTGGCCTACCTGAAAGACTTCCCGGTACAGGTTCTCAAGATCGACCGTTCCTTCATCAGCAATATCGGCAGGGATGAACGGGATACAAACATCACACGGGGTATCATCAGCCTGGCTCGCAACCTCAACCTCTGTGTCCTGGCCGAGGGTGTCGAAACAGAACATCAACTCCAGTTTTTGCGTGCGGAAGGTTGCGACGAGATCCAGGGGTATTGGTACAGCCCCCCGCTTCCCGCTCCAGACTTTTTCAAAAAGTACGCACACCAGTCCCCATGAAGATCCGGGGAAACACGCTTCTTCGAATCCTTGACCGATTCATCGGACCATGCATCCTCCTTGTGGCGCGTTTCCTGCCGCTTGCACGCGAGCACAACCATCCCCGCCGGCGGATTCTCGTCCTGACGAATTCGGCGATGGGCGACGCTGTCGTCCTCTCCGGTGTCCTGAGGGAAGCGATGAAGCGTCTTCCGAATGCGGAGTGGCATATTGCGGCCAGCCCTCTGGTGCATGATGTTTTGACACTGGCCGGACTGCACTATGCAGCCGCGGATCTCGACTTTGCCCGGCCGCTGGGGAGTTTAAAGACCATCAGGAACATCGAAGCGGATATCGCCATCGATATCGGACAATGGTCCCGGACCAGCGCCATCTTGGCCAGATGTTCCGGCGCGGTCGAACGGATCGGATTCACCCGAAAATGGCAGGGACGCCGTGCCGGTTTCACAACCACGGTCTGCCACCAAAACACCTGCCACGAGGTCGTCAATTTTTTCAATTTATTTTCCGCACTTCACCCGTCTGCCGGTTTTTCAGTCAGCGATTGCACCCCCAGCATCAGCCCACCTGCCGATTTCACATCCTCCTTCCCTGAAACGAACGCGGACCATGTCCCGGATCAGCTACTTGTGCTGCATCTTTTTCCCGGCGGCACGGCTTCATCGATGAAAGAATTGAATGGGGAACAGTCCTCAACCCTGATCAAAGCCTTGATCAGCGCGGGGTACAGGATAGCCTTGACGGGTGGCCCGGAAAACACGCTTCGAGCCGCTGAAATCATCCGGGCTGCATCGTTCCCAGAAAAAAAACTGACCAGTGCCTGCGGATGGCGTGTGCGGGAAACGGCCAATCTGATCCGGAGAGCGCGGGCTGTGATCTCCGTCAATACCGGCATCATGCATCTGGCTGCCGCCATCGGCACACCACTTGTCGCCATCCATGGCCCGACAAACCCCGTGCGCTGGGGTCCGCTTGGCGATAAGAAAACGATACGCGTTGTTTCTTCACAGGCGGGCTGTCTTGCATGTCTGGATCTCGGAGGGGAATATGCCTGCCACCCCGGAAGAGAACAACCCGCCTGCATGAGAGCTGTTGTGACAAGTGACATTCTTTCCGCTCTCGAGAGTGTAATTTCCGGTCACACCAGGAAAGGAGACAGGCCGTTTTGACCACGCTCATCCCGGAAATCAGGCCGAAAAATTCAGTAGAAATACGGATTGAAGATCCAGAAATAATACGGCAGAATAGGACGTGTCAAAATTGCCCGGAATTGGATGGGCCCACTCAAGAGGAGTGAATATGCTCGGAAATTTGAAAATCGGTCTACGGCTCACGCTGTCCTTTGCCATCATTCTTGTCATGATTGGAGTAATGGTTTTTGTCAGCATCCTGTCAATGAACGATGTGCAGAACAAGCTGGTTCGCATCGTGACTGTCAACAGTGCGAAGATGGCACTGGCCAACGATTTGTTGGATCTTCATGCCATCCGCATCAATGCCATCAAAAATTTCGTCATCTTCTCAGATGACAAAGCCATGGCGGACGAGATGAAAACGCTGGAACATGCACGTGCCGAGAGCGATAAATGCGAGCAAAAGCTCTTGGCGATGGAAATGACGACCAACGAACGGGCCATATTGACTTCGTACCAGGATCAGATGAAAACCTGGCTCGGTATCAATCCCCGTCTCCTCGAGGCTGCCAAAAAAAATGACATCAAGGCTTGTGAAGCCATTATCCACAATGAATCCGAACCAGCCGGGGACAGGGCACTCAAACTCCTGCATGACCTCATTAACTATCAGACGCAACGAACAGCCATGCGGTACGAAGAGTCCAAGGACGCATACCAATCGGCTTTCACCCTGCTTCTTGTTCTCTCCGCTGTTGTCCTTTTCCTGACCATCGTCCTGGCCTTTTTCCTCACCCGCAGCATCACAAAACCCCTGGCCGCCATGGTACTTCGTGTCCAGGATATCGCCGAAGGGGATGGCGACCTGACCCAGAGAGTCGATCTCTCCTCAAAAGACGAACTGGGTGTCTTGGCCGGCTGGATCAACAAATTCATCGAGAACCTGGCCAAAGATGTCCGCGGTATTGCTGAAGCATCCGGCGAGGTCGCCACCGCAGCAGGCGAGACAAACCAGGTCAGCGAAAGCCTTGCTGCAGCAACCGAGCAGATTTCGCAGCAGGCTCAGACCATATCGGCCGGGGCCGCCGAGATGAATCAGGCACTCCAGACAATTGCCAGCTCGATCGAAGAAATGTCCATCTCCGTAGGCGAAGTCGCCCGAAAAGCAGCCGAAGCGGCACAGGCCACCGGGGAAGCCAACACAGCCGCCGCACAGATGGATGTCGTTGTCAACGAGCTCGGGGCCCATGCCCAGGCCATCGGCAGGGTTGTAGAACTGATCGGTACCATAGCCAGCCAGGTCAATCTGCTCGCCCTGAATGCCGCCATCGAAGCCGCGTCTGCGGGAGATGCCGGTCGCGGTTTTGCCGTTGTCGCCGCTGAGGTCAAGGAGCTCGCCGAACAGGCCTCAACCTCGACCGATGAAATCAAGCAGACCGTCGCCCTGATACAGAAGAGCACCGGGGGCACCATGGAAAACATGAAAGTCATCCGGAGTGTCATCGACCGGGTTGATCAGATCAGCGGAGCGATTGCCAGCTCGGTCGAGGAACAGGCTATCACCGCCAAAGAAATCGCCGGAAATGTCAACCAGACTTCTGTTGCATCCAATGAAGTCTCGCAGAACATCAGCGGAATCGCGGAGGCCTCGCGAAGCGGCGCCGAGGGGGCGATCAAGGTCAACGGAATCGCCACAACAGTCGTCGACCGTGCCAATCGTGTGGCAAGTATTGTCTCGAAGTTCAAAACCTGAAATTCGAAACATCTTTCTGTCAGATTCCACCCGGCCACAAACTGGCCGGGTTTTTTCAAGTTTCATCATGCTGACGGGGTATGCGAACGGAACTTGCAGCGCAGACTGTCGCATCCCTGTCCACGCTGTCCTCAAGCACCGCTCAGTCAAAACCAAAAACTTAGGGCTTGCTCTTCCTGATCAAACGCTTGCCGGCAAGGGGCCATGGAATTTCATCCGAAAAAAATCCAGCGGCTTTGGCATGTCCACCGCCTCCGAATTTTTCGCATGTCTTCGAGACATCAATATCATCCCTCAACGTATAGAGCGAAATCTGATACCGCTCGCCGTTGTACATATAAGCGATGCAGACATCATAGGTCTTTTCAAGTTCCTCAAACATGGCCGAGTTTCCGCGAAGATTGCAGGCCACGGCCTTATAGCCGTCAATCTCGGTTTCATAAGCATATTCACGGACCATTCGCGCTCTTCGTTTTGATTCATAGGCATGGATGGCACGGCCCGGGACAAGGAGTGGTTCAAGCGTGTCGATACCGGATCCTGGAACAAGATATCCTTCCCAAAACACACTTTTCGGGGAGATATCGACAAGATCCAGTCCATAATGCAGTGCCCGTGTGTCATCACCAAATTCGAATCGCCATATATCCTGATCTCCGATCAGGGCGACAATTGAAGGCATCGCCTGTTCCGGAAAAAAATGTCGCCAGGCCAAAACGCAGGCCGCTTCACCGACTTCACGAATTCCGGGCATGCCCAGTTCCGTAGCCCATGGACCGTTTTTTTCAATGGCCGAAATATGGTGATCGACCCAGACGATATCATGCGTCCTCTCCCACAAACGATCTCTTTCGGGCGGAAGATTGATATCCAACACGACAACCCGTTCATCCTTTTCTATCTCATCGTACGGGAAACGCATCTCGTGCCGCCATGCGATATACTTGCCCTCCCCATTGTAATACCGTGCAGCAATCGCTGCCGCACAACATCCATCGGGATCAAGATGGTAAAAAATCTTCATGTCAGCGTCCTTGTTTCAAGTATGGTGCAGATCAGCACACATGTACCCGGGAAAGATAGTCAAATCCCGCAACTGTGCATTTCAGCAATATTCATGAGAAACATGGCACCATATGCGCAGCCCGGTCCTCTCCTGTATGAAAACGGAGGACACATACATGGATGTCAATCTGTCGGATGTGGCAAGAGTACGCACATACGGAAAAATTGTTTTCCGCTGCCGTCTGCAAAAATCGGCAAACACGTTCTACAGCCAGCACTGGATGCACTTCTCAAAAGCATGCCGTCGGGCTCTCACGCGTTTTGCACAGGCTCTCAAAGGAGGCACACTCCGTATCGAAGAGCGAAGCCGGTTTCTGACACGACGGGATCTTTCGGACAAGGTCACACGCTCTGTGATCCTCACACAGGACATCAAAGACTGGATGGAGAAAATCTCGTATTCGGAGCGAATCAGCCAAAACGAGGTTCTTCGTATGGCGCTGGAGTGGTGGATGGAGGCGGCGAATCCGCTTGCCTCGGGCCGGTCC
>DAIREN010000100.1:0-10467 GCA_036795535.1 Spirochaetota bacterium | reverse complement strand
TGTCAACACGGTCAACTGCGTAGGGATCATGGGCCGCGGGATCGCGCTGCAATTTAAACACCAGTTCCCGGACAACTTCAAGCAGTATGCCGCCGCCTGTAAGCGGAGCGAGGTGCGGCCGGGAGCCATGTTCGTCTGCGAAACCGGCAACCTGACCGGCCCCCGCTACATCATCAACTTCCCCACCAAACGGCACTGGAAGGGCGCCAGCCGGATCGAAGATATCGAAACCGGGCTGGATGCCTTGGTCCAAGTTGTACTGGACAAAGGCATCACCTCCCTCGCCATCCCACCGCTCGGGTGCGGGCTGGGCGGGCTGGACTGGTCACGGGTCAGACCCCTCATTACTGAAAAACTGGCAACCTTGCCGGATGTCCGAATCAAAGTCTATGAACCACTTGGATCTCCGGCCGCCGGACAGGTGCGCAATAAACCGGTCCCGGCCATGACCCCGGGGCGGGCTGCTCTTGTTATCCTGATGCGGCGCTACCTTGCCGGTCTTCTTGATCCGTTTATCACCCTGCTCGAAGTGCACAAACTGCTTTACTTCCTGCAGGAATCTGGTGAAGACCTCAGGCTGCGCTTCAAACAGGCACCATACGGCCCCTATGCAGAGAACCTACGGCACGTACTCCATGTTATAGAAGGGCACCTCGTCAGCGGGTATGGAGATGGCGGCGACCAACCGGGCAAGGAGCTCTCTCTTGTTCCTGGTGCGCTTGAGGATGCTGGACATTACCTGGAAACGCATATTCCAGTCAAGGAACATATTGAGAGGGTCGCCGATCTTGTCCAGGGCTTTGAATCTTCCTTCGGGCTGGAACTCCTGGCCACGGTGCATTGGGTAGTCACCCGACAAAAAATTACTCCACCTGACGAGGTTGTCACTCAGGTCCATGCCTGGAATGCCCGTAAGAAACAATTTACGCCAAGACAAATCCGACTCGCCTTGGATACTCTGATGAGGAAGCGGTGGTGTGAGGGTGCGCTTGCGGTTTCTGCTTTCTGAGGATTATTGCATTGTATTTATCATGAATGCGTATTTCGGATATGCTGCAATGAGACCGGTTCAATTTCTCCGTGCTTGTAGGCTTTATATCTGGCTTCAGATTCCAGAACCCACTCCTTTTCCATTTTCGGATCAGGCCGGTTGAGGCTGATGAGCAGTTTTTCAACCAGATGAATCCTGTCTATGGATTTGAGCGTCAGGGCTTCTTCTTCAAGTTGCTTTGTTGTCATGAGATCCTCTCTCTGTGGGGTATTGTACAATGGATTGAGACGAATTTCAAACAAGAACAGGCTCGAGTGTATTGAGGATCTTGTTCGAGGTCCTCAATACACCGGATAAATACAATAAAAAACCCTGAAACCCTGGCAGGAACCTGGTATATAGTGGTGTATAGTAAAAATCCTATACCAGGAGCAGCCTGTGTCCGAACCAACCAATCGTTTGCGGAATTTGGCCATCAGTGATACCGGATTTGTCTTCGATCCATCTACGGGAAACACCTTTCTTCTCAATGAGACTGGAATCTTCATTCTTCGCAAGCTCGTGCAGGGATGTGAGAGGGATGCCGTTGTCGAAGCGCTTGTAGAGGAGTATGATGTCGACGCGGAACAGGCCGGTCGCGATCTGGCGGATATTTTGATCCAGATGCAGGAATTCGGGATGGCCTCATGAAACCAGTGACCATCGCTGTGACCGGATTGAATGCTGTTGACAGTCCCGGGCCGGGAGTCCCCGTCCTCCGTTCCCTGCATGCATCCTCGCTGGATTGCCGCCTGGTGGGACTGGCCTATGACGTGCTTGAACCGGGGATCTACATGCCAGATCTGGTGGATGCCACGTTTCTGCTTCCGTATCCCAACTCAGGACCTGCGGCCCTCATCGACCGGATCCGGACCATCCATGCCAAAGTCCCGCTGGATTTCATCATCCCCACCCTGGATGCCGAGTTGGACAATTTCATCCTTGTCAAGGAACAACTCGCTGAAATGGGGATCAAGGTTTTTTTACCGGGCAAGGAACAGCTCCATCTCAGGGATAAGACCCGACTGGCCGAGTCCCTCAGGGAGAAGGGGATCGATGTTCCCGAAACGGTGATCATGGGAGACCTGGCGGGGATTCGCCGGGCGATGGAAACCATCCAGTTTCCCTTTCTGATCAAGGGACTCTTTTACGAGGCCTATCTCGCTTCGGGATACGAAGAGGCGGTCGGCTATTTTTCCAAGGTTGCCGCGCGCTGGGGATTGCCGGTCATTGCCCAGGAACGGATCAAGGGTGAGGAATACAATGTGATCGCCCTGGCCAATCATGGCGAGGTAGTCGGGGCTGTTCCCATGAAAAAGATGTACCTGACGGACAAGGGCAAGGCCTGGGCCGGGGTGACGATCGACAATCCTGAACTTTTGGAGAATGCCACAAAAATCATCAGGGAGATCGGGTGGAATAGCGGATGTGAACTTGAATACATCAAGGAAGAAAAGACAGGACGGCTCTACCTCCTCGAGATCAACCCGAGGTTTCCCGCCTGGATCTGGCTGGCAACAGCGGCCGGACAAAACCTTCCGGAGATGCTCATCCGGCTGGCAAACGGCGAGACACCAGCTCCCGTCAGAGAGTACCAGTACGGGAAGGTCTTTGTTCGCCACAGTTGGGATGACATCGTTGACATGAGTGAGATTGCAATGCTTTCAGGGACAGGGGAATTCGTTCGAAAGGTGGAAGACTGATATGTCTGGAGAAAATACTGAAAAGAAAATATATGTGCGCCCGACGATCCGCAGGCAGTTTATGGGACATGCCAATAAATTTGGCGGCCTGGCCATTCCTGAGCCGGTGGTCAGTATTGACGGCGTCGCGGTGGCGGATCTTGTGCGCGAGTTTGGTTCACCCCTCTTTGTGTTCTCCGAGGCGACCCTCCGGCGCAAGGTGCGTGAACTGAATCACGCCTTTTCATCCCGCTATCCGCGATTCCAGGCAGCCTGGTCCTACAAGACCAATTATCTGGATGCCATCTGCCGTGTGTTTCATGATGAAGGGAGCTGGGCCGAAGTCGTTTCAGGGTTTGAGTACAAAAAAGCGCGGGCCAATGGCATACCGGGAAACAGGATTCTCTTCAATGGCCCGTATAAACCCCTGCCCGTTTTGCGCGAAGCGATCGAGAGCGGGACGCGGATCCATGTGGATCACCTGGATGAACTCTCGGATTGTCTGACGATCGCCCGTGAACTGGGGCGACCGGTTTCAGTCACGCTGCGGATCAATATGGACACGGGAACCTGGCCTTCATGGGATCGCTTCGGCTTTAATCTCGAGTCCGGGCAGGCCCTTGAGGCGGTGCGCAGGATAGCAGCGAGTGACGGGAAGTTGCGGCTGACCGGGCTGCATGCCCACATTGGAACCTTCATGATGGATTCCGCACCGTACAAGCGGGCTGCGGCAAAACTCGCCCAGTTTTGGAAGAAGATTGTTTCGGAGTACGCACAACCCCTCGAGTATCTCGATCTGGGTGGCGGGTTTGCCTCGGCCAATCGCCTCAAGGGACAGTATCTCTCCGGATCCGTCATGCTCCCATCGTTTGACCAGTACGCCGAGGCGATCACCTCCGCACTCTATGAAGGCTTTGAACCGGCCGAGCCGCCCCAGCTCTTTTTGGAGACTGGGCGGGCCCTGGTGGACGATGCCGGCTTCCTCGTGACCTCGGTTGTGGCAAACAAAACCACGCCGGACGGGAAGCGGGCTCTGGTGATTGATGCCGGAGTCAATATCCTCTTTACCGCCTACTGGTACGACATCACAGCGGCACCCTCCACCCGGCATGCCGGCTCCTGGGAAGAGGTCGCTCTCTTTGGACCGCTCTGCATGAATATCGACAAGGTCCGGGAGAGTTGTCTGCTTCCCAGTCTGCAGCGAGGAGAACAGATCGTCCTGCACCCGGTCGGGGCCTATAACGTCACGCAATGGCTCCAGTTCATCGAGATGCGGCCCAATGTGGTCATGATTGACCGCGACGGGAAACCAAAGATCATCAGGCATGCCGAGTCTCTTGACGATATCGTCAGGCGGGAGGAAGTCTGATGCGGATGCCTCTTGTCGTTGAGGCCGGCCTTTCGGGGTATTCGGCTGTCCTCTTCAGTGACAGCCGGATTCTTGGGGCGGGCATTCTTGCCGCTACCTTTGTCAATCCCTGGACCGGATTGACCGGTCTGATCGGTGTGCTTTTCTCCAATGTTCTCGCGATGCTCTTTGGAGTACATCGCGAGCGGATTGCCAAGGGGCTCTATGGCTTCAATGGTCTATTGGTTGGACTCTCGGTCAGTCTCCATCACCAGGTGGATTGGGGCTTGATCGCCCTGCTGCTTGTGGCTCTTGTGTTTTTACTCATGCTGACGCTTTCGCTCGAGCATTTTTTGGGGTATTTTTTCGGATTGCCGCCGCTTTCCCTGCCCTTTGTGATCACCAGCATGATCCTCTATTTTGCCCTGTATAATTACACAGCGTTCACACCCAATGTGCCTGCCGTCTTTCCCGGTGATGCCTTTTTTCCTGATCTGCCATACCACGTGCTGCTCTTTCTCAAAAGTATGGGGGCGATCTTTTTTCAAACCAGTCCCTGGGCCGGGCTTGTGGTGGCGCTGGCCGTTCTTGCCTTCAGCCGGCTCGCCATGCTTTTGGCGATTATCGGGTATGCTGCGGGTGTCCTGTTTCACGGGCTGATGGGCGGGAACCCGCAGGACATCGCACCGGGGTCAATCGGCTTCAACAACATCCTGACGGCCGTCGCCATCGGGGGCATCTTTGTCGTTCCCGGATACAGGAGTTTTCTGCTGGCATTTTTTGCAGCCATGGTCAGTTCCCTGATGGGTTCGTTTGCCAAAATTTTTCTGATTCATTTCAGCATGCCACTTTTGGCACTCCCGTTCACAACCGTGACGCTGTTCTTCCTGCACGGATTGCGTACCTTGGGAGTGGGACGGTTCCGTCTGGTCGATTTCGCCCCGGGTTCGCCCGAAAAGAACATCGATTATTACACGACACGGCTCAAGCGGTTTGGAGAGTCCGGACTGGAGATCCGGCTCCCGTTTCACGGGCAATGGAAGGTCACGCAGGGCTATAACGGAGAACATACGCACAAGGATCTCTGGCGGGAGAGTCTTGATTTCATGGCGTTGACGCCGGATGGCGCCCTCTGGCAGGGAGCACGAGCGTCCGTCAACGATTATCCGACCTGGGGACTCCCGGTGCTGGCACCGGCCGATGGCCGGGTGGTGCGGGTTGTCAATCATCTGGATGACAATCCGCTTGGGCAGATGGATACAAAAAACAACTGGGGAAATCTGGTTCTTATCCAGCATGCACCGTTTTTGTATTCACAACTCTCCCACCTCAAAAAAGGGAGTGTGACCGTGCATGAAGGCGAGATGGTCCGCTCCGGTGCCAGGCTGGCGCAGGCCGGAAACTCGGGCCGGAGCAGTGAGCCACACCTGCATATCCACTTCCAGCGGACACCCGAGGTTGGGAGCCCAACACTGGCCGTTTCGTTTTCGCAACTCGTGTCCCATGGAGAGCGTGCAGAGATCCGCTTCAATGCCATTCCACAGGAGGGTGCTGCGGTCTCACCGGTTGTGGCCGATTTCACCATGAGCACGTTTTTTGGATTGGCTCCCGGTCTTGAATTGACCGTGCGGATGGAGTGTGCTGCGCGGGATGGCGGTGAGAAGCGCAGCCGCCTCGAGGCCTGGCAGATCTCCCTCGACTTTTTCGGAAACCGGTACATCGAAAATGATGCGGGCGACAGACTCTACTATCAGGCAGGAGATTCCTGGTTTGCCTGCCTCGGGTACAGGGGTGGGCGCGAGAGTGCATTGTTTGGAACCTTCCTTGCGGTGTACAGGATTCCGTTTGCGGGAATGGAGACCGGCTGGCAGGACAGAATGTCGCACAGCTTTTTCCATTCGTTGCCCGTTAATATCGTCTACGACATGCTCTTGCCCTTCACTGACCGGTTCTCGATGCAGTGGCACGGGCGGATCGTCACAAGTGAGGCCGGACTCAGTGTCGAGAGCCGGGTTCTCTCCGGGGCCGGGTCTCAAGAGGTCTCCGGGAGTCTGCTCCTGGCGGGAAGCTTCCCCGGCTTGATCAGAGGAGTTCAGAATAACGGAATATCATACGAAATCACGGCGGTGCAGGCATGAAAAAGTCAAACGGGCGGTCCAAATGGGGATTGATGTTTGCATGCTTTGTCTTTGTTTTGGTGAACAGTCCTGGGCCCCAGGCATGGGCGATCGAGGCGCAGCAGGGGGATGAGCTCCGAGCCAGCGCTGGCCCGCTCGTGCAGTTTGGTACCATGCTGGATGCAGAACGCTGGATGGCCCGCGGTGAATGGAAGAAGGCCGAGCAGGTGTTCCAGTCCATTCTGGCGGTGCAGGCCGAACATCCGCGGGCCTGGCTCCTGCTCGGGTACTGCCGCATGCAGATGGGCGACTATCAAAAAGCGCTTGAATCCTATCAACGATCCGAGTCCCTGGTTTCCACCCCGGATGCGCTCGCCGGGACACACTGGGCCAGCATCATGCTTGGTGACTGGGATGCGAGTCTGGCGATCGGAAAAAAAATTCTCGAACGCTGGCCCGGGGACCTGATGGCCAGATTGCGCATGGCCTGGGCCAATCGTTCACTCGGGAGGCTGGCTGAGGCCGAGGCCGGGTACCGCTCCGTCCTTGCCGACTTCCCGACACACGATGATGCGAGCTTCGGGCTGAGTCTGGTGCTCATTGATCTCGGCAAGGACGATGAAGCGGCACGATTCAGGCGAACGCTCCTTGCTCGCAACCCGGAACACGAAGGGGCCAGGCTCGCTTCCGGACTCCCGGCCAATCCACCGACGCTCTCACTGGTCTCCTGGGAGGAATTGACCAGTTGGTCAGGATCTTCCTTGCGTACGACTTCCGCGTCAGCCGGTTTCGGGTTCCGCTTGGGACTTGATTCGTTGTGGAGTCTTTCCGGCTTTGGGTCCATGACGGACACCGACGGAAATAGTGGGGGGGTGACGGTCATTACCGGATTTTCAAGCCGGCATGACGCTGTCTCCGGTCTCTGGTTCAGTTGGGGTGGAAACTTCATCACCGGGGATGATCGCTGGTCCGATGGTGCACTCCAGATGCAGCTTGCTCTGGGTGACAGGCTGGAACAGGGCGATGCGGCCGGATTCAATCTGTCCCTGGCGGGGATGCATTTCCCTTATCATGATGCCATCCAAATAGATTTAGGATTGGATTTCCAGTTCGCATCCAGGTTGCGGGCCAACCTGCTTGGGCACGGGATGGGTGTCATGTTTTCGAATACAGGCGGTGGACGCCTGCGCTTGTATGGCGCTCTCGATGCAGGACTGACACTGGATCTGGCTCCGGCCATGCTCAGTACCGGCGTACGCCTGGGGTCCCTCTATACGCCGATCCTCTCCGGTCAGCCGGTGTATAATACCGAGGTGCTTGGTTTCGGATTCTTTGTCTCTGTTGGCGTTGATCTTGTGGATTGGCTGGGCATCAAGATTGCGTATGCCTGCGACGAATGGGAAGGAACGGGCGTTGATCGTCCGGTTTCCGAAACACTGGCATTGATCCTGGAGGTGCGGATACCATGAAAACATTTCTGATACTGTGTTGTGTCCTGACTGTTTCGACGGTGCCTGTCCATCAACTGGAAGCGAATCCTGTGCAACAATCGTACAGGATGGAGGGCGAAGGAAAATACGGACAAGCGATGGATTTGATGAAGGCCCTGGCGGACAGGGAACCCCGGAATTATCTCGCCCATCTGCGCACCGGTTGGTTGGCCTACCTGGCCAGCAATCTCGGCCTCTCGCTCGCCTACTACCAGAAAGCTGTTGTGCTGGCCGGGGACGCCGTTGAACCACGGCTCGGGCTGATGCTTCCCCAACTGGCGATGGGTCTCTATCCCCAGGTGGAAGCGACCGGAATGGCAGTCCTGCGACTCGACCCGAAAAACTATCTGGCGCGGAGCCGGATGGCCTGGGCGCGCTATCTTCATGGACGCTACGAAGAAGCGGCGGATCTCTATCGGGGGATCATCAGGGACTATCCGTCGGACGGAGAGATGCACATTGGTCTGGCTTGGGCCTTGATCAAACAGGGGAAGCTTGCGGAAGCGCGAAGTATTGTACTTATGGCGGATACCATCCTTCCAGGCAATGCCCGGGTGGCAGCGCTCAAAACCGCGTGCGGAGGCTGACCGGAATCACCGGATCTCCTTCACAGCCTCTCCATATCCGCGGACGATATTGATCGTATCGGGAACGCCAAAAGGCATGAAGGAGATCATCATGAAAAAGACATCAATCATCACATCAATCGCTCTTGCAGGGCTGCTCGCACTCAGCGGAGTGGCCATGGCCAGGCCAGCCGGGGACAAGGGAGAGAGAAAGTCCCGGCCTGTGGTCGAGCGTGAGACCGACGAGATGAAGACACTCCGGCACAAGGCCTATGATCTGCGCGTGGACCGGATCAAGCTGGCTGTCAAGGACGGGAAAATCGATCAGGCGCGTGCCGACTTCATCCTCAAGCGCATGGGCAATGAAAAAGCTTTTAAAGACGCCAATCCCGAATGGACAAAATACGATCGCCGTGGGATGCGTGACGGACGACGCGGTGGACACAGCAGCGTAGGGAGATGTAAAAACGAGGAGTAAAACTAAAACAGGCACTGACTGTGTTTTTTACAAGCTGGCAGTGCCTGTGGAGATCGATGATTATTTTTTTCTGATTGTCAGGTCCCACTCAAGTCGGCGGCCTGAAATTTTAAACTGGCTGTGTGCGCATATGTAGTACTCCGCTTGTCCGTTGCACTTGAGGAAACTATCTGAGATGAAATCGTAGTTTGTTGGAGATGCAGGTGATCCTTTTTTTACGTAAAAACGGACGATGCTTGAAGTTGATTCGACTTCTAGTTGGTCGGTAACGTATGGTCCGTAGTGAATCGGGCTGTCCTTATATCCGACTTGTCTGGAAAAAGAATAGATGTTCGGGTTAATACCATGCCCATTGTTGTCGGTGAAATCGCTTTGAACTCTAAATCTGGTCATGAATAAGCGTCGCTGAGGTGTACTGACCGGAATCCGTATTGTTCGTTCTATTCCACCGATGATGACGGTGAACGTTTTTACTGTGACTATCGGAGGGTATTCGACAATAATGCCTCCGTCCTGCCAGGTTCCGTTGAGTGGTCCAAATTCGGGGCTTGTAGCCGGGTTGCCCTGATTCTGGTGTATGTCATGAACCCCATTGCCGTTGTAGTGAAATTTTTCACCAAAGACGTATATGCGAACTGAGTCCTTGAGAAGGTTGCGCATAAAGGGTGAATTTGTCTTACTAGAATCAATCAACGGGTCGGTCTTCCACGGATGTCCATTGATCAGTTTCAGGATTCCGGGATGACGGATAAAATCGAGAGATCCACTGGACGGATTAGGCGCTGTGCCTTTTGGTTTCAGGGTTTTCCACCCGTTGGGGAGTGAAAAAATGCCATTATCCGGGTCCATAGTTGAGAACGTGACGTCTTTGTAGGGAATGGTTTCATTCCGGCTGTAAAAATTGATGGCACATGAAAACTCTACATTCCCGTCGTGCGCTTTGATCATGTAGTGTGGCCATTTCCCTTCTCCGGCTTGCCCTTCAATACAATGACTCGTTACCTGTCCAATCCAGACTCCATAATCCCATGCGAGAGCGCGTTCGACTGGGTCCAGGGGGGCGGTTTCGGGGGCAAGACTGCAGGCGGAAAAATACAGCAGTAAAAGCATCAGAGTACATATGGTACGACACAGATTCACGTTGTCCTCCTTGGGATCAGATACAGAAAATTGTGTGGTAAAAGAATTCGCAGGTAGGCAAGCGTTGCAGAAACTCGATTAACCATAGTACGAAACCGAAAAAAATCAATCATTCAGGAATACTTTTCCGAAGAAAACATTCAAACTTCAGTGTGACGGGTGCCATCCCGATTTTCATTGACCTCCAGTCATGAATTCAGGACTTTTTAGCTAACAGAAAGACCGTTTTCGCCGGGTGCGCCGGCTGTATGGTGCGGATAATCCGGTGGGGGCGTGGCTGTTCAATAACCGTATTCCGGGGGATACAAAATGGCAGTAAAAGTTGCAATCAATGGATTCGGCCGTATCGGTCGTCTCGTGTTCGCCGCCATGGTGGACAAGGGCCTCCTTGGCAAGGTCTTCGACGTCGTTGCTGTCGTCGACGTGACCACGGATGCAAAGTATTTCGCGTACCAGATGAAGTACGATTCGGTGCATGGCCGCTTCAAGGGGACACTCGCTACCGAAAAGAGCTCTCCCGATGTTGCCGAAGATGATGTACTTGTCGTCAACGGAAACAAGATCCGCTGCGTCGGTGCTGTCAAGGACCTGGCTGACCTGCCCTGGAAGAGTCTCG
>DAIREN010000099.1:0-10545 GCA_036795535.1 Spirochaetota bacterium | reverse complement strand
CCGTCTACAAAGGCAGTCCGGTCAGTCGGCCTGCCGATCCAACCAAGGATCAGCATGCCTTTACCGGCTGGTTTGCCGATGCAAACTGCACGGTTCTCTGGGATTTTTCGACTCCGATTCAAGCGAATCGGACACTCTACGCTGGCTGGGATGCGGTCGTCTACCGCGTTGTCTATCACGCTAACGGCGCGGCGTACGGATCGGCCCCCGTGGACGGTATTTCGTACAGCTATCAGGCCACCGTGACGGTCGCCGGCAACACCGGCGAGCTCCTTGGGCAAGAAGTGGGAGGGGTGCATGCCGGCAAGGGGATCCACCAACGCTTTTTGGGCTGGAGTACCAATTCGGCGGCAACCAGCGCCCAGTATGCCCCCGGTGCGACCTTTGCCATCAAGACCGACATGGCCCTCCATGCCATCTATACCGGCGGAACGAGCGTCATTGGCAAAATTGGTCCGGCAGGCGGGTATATCGTCCATTACAACCCGTATTGGGCCTGGCGCTATCTCGAGGCCGCCCCGACGGACCTGCCGGGGACGCATCCTTGGAGAGGTGATAATGAGTACACAGTCAATGGAATAATGGATGGTATAGGTACAGAAGGGGGGGCTGAAAATACTCTCTGGATTGCGAATGTTTTTGGTCCTGGCTCCTATGCGGCTGCCATGTGTACGAATTATGCTGTGACCAATCGAGGGATACGCTACGATGATTGGTTTTTACCGTCCAGACAGGAACTCAATACGATGTACAACGCCATGCGCGGGACTCCGGGTTTGATGGACAACAAGCGCTATTGGAGCTCCTATGGAGCAACAACCTATAATGAAAGTACATCTTGGGAATCCCGTTTGGATCCCTATCTGGTGCGGCCATTGCGCATGGTCGGAACATGGACATTCAATACCACTCCTGCCGTTTTCAGCAGTGGGCCGACAGTAACAGGAACAGAAAAATTTACAATATCGTTTTCATATACTGTCAACAAGAAGGCTTGGGTGTATTGCGTTGCTCTGGAGAGTGGCTCTCCTGTGCCCAGTGCTGCCCAGATCCGTGAAGGAAAAGATGCCAGCGGAAATGATGTTCCCTGGAGATGCGCTTTATCTCACGAGGTATCCGTTGTCGACTCTGGAAGTGAAAAGACTGATACGTTTGGAAATAATTTCCGTGACAGCAGTATTCGACCCGGAAAGACATACGATCTCTATTTTGTGACGGAAACCTATGGCCGCCTGTCCACCCCGGTCAAGATCACTGCCACGACCACGGCGCTGCAGAGTACCTACCCCAGCATGTATGTCAGAGGAGACATCTTTACCGACGGAACCACGGCCAAGTCGATGACGCTGGTCGATGATAATCTCTGGGCGCTTGATGTAGACGAAGCACAAATCAAACTTGGAAGCTTCCATTTTGAAGTAACTGGAGAGTCAAGTTGGGGCATGTATTGGGGGGATAACACTACTCCCGACAAGATCGCCGATGCGAGTGGCGAGGCCATTCAATTAGGGACAACTTATTATTACAGCATTCTCTTTAATGCCTCAAATCTCGAATATGAATTATTGATGCCTGGCCCGACATGGCATTAACCATTTCGAGACGAATACCAAGGAAGCCAATCACTGATAGCCGAGTGTAGTCGCAAGAAAAGAAAGAATCCAACGTTTGATTCAATTGAGGATATGTATGCGATATTTATGTTGCAATGTTATTTGTATCATGACCATGATGGTCTTTGTCGCCTGTGGGGATGATGACGTTCTCCCGATTGGCGACGGGAGCAGTTCGTCCGGAGTGAGTAGCGCGGGCGTCGTTTCAAGTGCCAGTCTCGCATCGCAAGGCAGTTCCGGGTTCTCCGCCAGCTCTGCTGCAAGCTCGCTGCCCGTGTACACGGTCAATTTCGACAGCCAGGGCGGGAGCAGTGTCGAGGCACAAACCATTCCATCCGGTGGCAAGGTCAGTCTGCCTGCCAGTCCGGCCTGGGGTGTTTCCATTTTCAGGGGCTGGTACCGCGATGCCGGCGCAGCCCTCCCCTGGAATTTTTCCGTGGATACGGTCACCAATGCGCTGACCCTGTATGCGGGTTGGACGATCCGCTACGAAGTCCGGTTTGATTCATGCGGGGGCAGTCCCGTCGCGGCGCAACGGATCGCCCCCGGCGGAAAGGTTGCGTTCCCGCCGACTCCCCTGCGCGGTGTTGCGGTCCTCAAAGGGTGGTACAGGGACGTGGCCGGTCTGCAGCCATGGGATTTTGCCGCCGATACGGTCACCAATACGGTGACATTGTATGCCACCTGGCAGGACCGTGAATACACAGATCTCGTTTCGGTACCAGGAGGAACGTTTGTACAGACGGAAGCAGAGTATGATGGCACAGCGGGACCAAGTTTTTCCCACACGATTTCTGCGTTTGCTATTGGCAAGTACGAGGTAACGTATGAAATATGGTATACAGTGTATACTTGGGCAACAAACAACGGGTATCAGTTTGCCAATGCGGGTCGAGAAGGCAATGACGGGACGATTGGAGCCGCTCCGACGTCGGCGATGCACGAACCAGTCACATCCATAAATTGGCGGGATGCGATTATGTGGTGCAATGCCTATAGCCAGATGGATGGCAAGAACCCGGTCTATTGCAGCGATAGCGGGTTTGCAACGCCGATCAAGAACAGTCAGGACGAGAGTTATGGTTACAGTGTCGACACGACGGCGGGCAGCTTTGACAATCCATACGTCAACTGGAATGCGAACGGCTATCGCCTGCCGACAGAGGGAGAATGGCAGTATGCCGCCAGCTACAAGGACGGCTCAAGCTGGACCCCGTACAACTACACCTCCGGGGCGCTAGCAGGGTATACGGATACGACGGCCTCGGGTCTGGTTGCCTGGTACAATGGAAATGCCAGCACGACAAAAACAGTTGGAACGAAGGGCGACAATGCCTTGGGCCTTTATGACATGAGCGGGAATATCTGGGAGTGGTGCTGGGATTGGTACGATGTTACTGTATCTGTAACCACAAACGATTATCAAGGTCCAGTATATGGTGAATATCGGAGTCTGCGGGGTGCTGGTTATTCTGACCCTGCTGAGAACTTGCAAGTGGGGTATCGCGTAAATAGCAGCCCGTTTTACATATATGTCGATAGTGGCTTCCGTGTTGCGCGGAGTCAGTGAGACACTTGAGTCAAGGGTATGCTGACTGATTGAGCCGGACACAAGCGTGGTACATGCCTCGCTTGTCCGGCCAGCAGTCTCAACCAGACGTTCTTCAATAAACGGGTTGGAGTCGACCCGCCAAAAGATCAAAACTGCTCACCACAATTGCCCGCAGGATCGGTCCCAGAATGCTTGCTTTGGCCGGGTTCATCCTGTGTCGATCAGGTCAAGTCTGGAGAGCTCGTCGGCCGAAATGGCGGATTGGTTGCGAGGGCTCCGATGAAAAATTTCCGTGATGTGCTTGCTGTTTTTGATATCAATTTCTTACGGAATGCACAAGTCCAGTGGGAACAGACGACAGGCTGTCACTCGCCATACTGCGGTTTGGCCCGTTTGATGTATACGAGCTTGTTGTCTTCATCGATCGAATACACGATCCGGTCTTTCAGATTCAGTCGGAGCGACCAGTTTCCTTCAAGTTCCCCGACCAGCCGTTTTCCCAGATGAGAATCGTTTGCCACACGAGTGACAAGGATCTCCTTGATCCTGAGTTACATTATTGGGGAAAGTCTTTCAATATCTTTGAGTGCTGCTTTTGTGATGCGAATTTCGAACATGGTATTAGCCAAAGACATCGTGCACGGAGACAGTCGTTCCCTCAGCAATATCATGATCTGCGGCATCAAGGGATTCCTTGATGCCTGGAATGGAAACCAGATGGAGGGTCTCAAGCAGGGTTTCGTAGTCTTCCCAGGACAGAAGGACAGCTTCTCCATCCTTGCTGGTGATCCGCACTGGTTGGTGCCCTTTGATTGTTTTTTTCAGCAGGTTAAACAAATCCATCCTGGCTTGTGAGGCAGTAATGGCGGGCATGGCCGGATTCTTTTATACGGAATACAATACGTACGGAGTATGGTATAAAAAGCGAGGCCGGTCAAGGTGCGCCTGTCGAACCAGTGCTCGTGCTGACCAATTTTGTTTTGGACAGTTGTACTGTCAAAACCGTCCGCTGATCCGCCGGCCGCAGTCCGGGCAGGCGGCAGAGCCGGTGAGCCTGTTTTCGAGGACGGCAAAACCCCGCCGGCGGATCAGGGTGGCCCCGCAGGCCGGGCAGAGTGTATCACTCCCATCAGGCGTATCAATATTCCCACAGTAGACGTGTCTCAGCCCGGACTCCAGCCCGATCCGGCGCGCCTCAAGGAGGGTGGCGGGCGGGGTGGGCCGGATGTCCATCAGGTGTGCGGCGGGATGGCTGGCCGTGACATGCCAGGGGGTTTCCGGTCCAAGTTCGTTTGCGATCCAGCGGGCGATGGCGGCCACATCCTCGGGCGAGTCATTCCAACCATCGATGAGGTTCGTCACTACTTCGATATGACAGCCCGCCTCCTTGGCCATGAGGCTATTCATCAAAACTGTCTTCCAGCCCGGGAAGCCGGTCAAGCGTTGGTAGAATTCATCGCCCCATCCCTTGATGTCGATCCGCCAGGCATCGAGGTGGGGCAGGATTTCGGCGAGCGGTTCCGGCGAGATCAACCCAGCCGTGACAAGGACAGTGGCCAACCCGGCTTTGTGCACCAGGGGCAGGGCGCTGGCCAGGTACTCGGCGTTGATGAGGGGCTCGTTATAGGTCCAGACCACGATCGGAACGGAGTGCTCCCGGGCGAAGGGTGCGAGGAATTCGGGGGGCGTGGTTTTGGTTTGTTCAAGATGGGCGATTGCGAAGATATCGGGATCCGAGAGCGATGCATTCTGGCAGTGCAGACAGTGCATATTACACCCGAGGCTTCCCAGAGAAAGCGTGGAACTCCCGGAAAAAAAATGGTAGAGCGGTTTTTTTTCGATCGGATCAATCGCCAGGGCCGGGAACCGGCCCCAGGTCAGGGCAACGAGTTCCCCGTCGATATTCAATCGGACCCGGCAGACACCAGCCTTTCCGTCCGGGATCAGGCACGCCCGGGGACAGAGGGTGCAGTGCACACCTTTGTCCGGTTCTACTGCGAACCAGCGCGCCTTATGGGCGGGCATGGTCTTTCTCCACGATGGAGGCAATGGCGCTCCGGGCGCAGTCGGCCAAATCCTCCGGCGTTTCGTTGGCTTCAGGGCGCAAGGGAGAGAGAATCTTGAGGCAGATTTTTTTCCCGAAGCGGGGGAAGGTCTTCCCGTACGGCATGGCTTCGAGGGCGCCTTCGATTGCAACGGGTACAACAGGAACCCCGGTCCGGCAGGCGATCATTGCAAAGCCCGGTCTAAAGGAGGCCAGACCACCATCCCGGCTGCGCAGTCCCTCGGGAAAGACCATCAGGTTATAGCCGGCTTCGATCACGGCGGCCGAACTGCGCAGTGTGGCGGCCAGGTCACTCTTGGCATGAACCACGATCAGGTTTCGTCCCCGGGAGAAGAACTTGACAACCCGCTCCATCACGCTGGAAGCCTTGATCCAGGTGACCGAGCGGGCCAGGAAGCGTTTGGGGAATTTGGCAATCAGGCTTGGGGCATCGAGATAGCTTTCGTGGTTGGCGACGATGATGCAGGGTTCTTCAGGGAGATTTTCAAGTCCCTCAATGCGCAACCGGAAGAGACGCCTCATGAAGAACGAGAGGAGGGCGCGGGCCGAGCTGCGGGCCCCCTTGCGGAGTTTTGGCATCTCGACCGGGCCATCAAAGGGATCATTGGCCTGGAGGACCTCGCCATCCGTGGCAGCACGCGCCAGGGAGACCGCTTCGGAGACCGTGGTTGCCCGCGCGAGATCCGCCTCGGCAATCGTCAGGCCGAGTTCGGACTGGAGGTATGCTGCCATTTCCAGTCTGTCAAGTGAGTCCAGTCCCAGGTCGAGATCGAGACGGGAATCCGGGCGTGCCGGAAGCTTCTTTCGTCGGCTCAAAAAACTGCAGACCTGGGCCAGTGCAGTATCCGAAATCTCTTCCGTGGTTGACTGGTTGGCCGGAGTGGGTGCGGTAAAAAAATCTTTGAGCAAAAAGCGACGCAGCTTCCCGAGTCGTGTTCGTGGCAGGGGGTCACTCGTGAGCCTGAGCTGGAGGATGCGCCGATAATTGGGAACCCGGGCGTTGTAGGGCTCGAGGACTTCAGTCCTGATCGCCTTTTCCGCGGATTGCAGTCCTTGGGGGCTGCAATCACCCTGTGGCTGGATGACGGCGGCGAGTTGCCCGTCTACCTGGAGAACGGCGACCTCTTGTATGAGGCCGGTGGAGGACAGGATCTGCTTTTCGATACTCTCCGGGTCAATGTTTTTTCCATTCGCAAGGACGATCATCTCGTCCTTGCGGCCAGTCACAACGAGGTAGCCTTTTTTGTCGAACTCACCGGTATCGCCTGTATGGAACCAGCCGTCGCGCAGGACTTTGGCTGTCGCTTCCGGTTTATTGTAATATCCTTGCATGACGTTTTTGCCGCGCACAATGATCTCGCCGTCATCGATTCGGACTTCAGTTCCCTGCACCGGGAGGCCGGCTGTTCCCAGACGAGGCTTGTCCTGCGGATTGAACGAAACGATGGGGGCCGTTTCGGTCAGTCCGTAGCCCTCAATCATGCGGAAGCCAAGCGCCCACATTTCCTTGAGCATGACCGGATCGGCCTTGGCACCACCCGAGATCCAGACACGAACATTGGGACCCAGCGCGCGGTGAACTTTCCCAAAGATCCGTCGGCCAAAGCCCTGGTTCCCGATCAGGCGTGAGAGGGCAAACAGGGTTCGACCCACCAGACTGGCGCGTACCCGTTCACTGATGGCGGCATGGAACATGGAGTAGAGACGTGGAACACCGACAAAGAGGGTGATCTTGGCTTCACGCAGGGTGCGCGCGATGTCTTCCCGTTGGAGTCCCGCTGCGAACGCAACGGTACAGCCTGCCGCCAGGGGAATGATGATCGCGCCCTGGAGTGGTAATATATGGAAGAATGGCAACAGGGCCATCACGGTTTCTTCGGGGACATAGTAGCCTTCTGCTCGAACCGCGTCTGAACTGGTAGCGAGATTCTCGTAGGAGAGCATGACACCCTTGGGTTGGCCGGTTGTCCCTGAGGTGTAAGGCAGGGCTGCCAGGGATTGCATGCTCACTGGTGCGGGGAGGGTGAGGGTGTCGCCACCCTCAGGCAGTTCGTCCAGGCGTGCGAGGTCAATCACGCTTGAGGAGAGATCTGCCATGACGAGCGCCTCGCGGACGCCATCAATGGTTGTCTGACTGGCATAGACGACCGAGGGGTGACAGTCCGCAAAGATCAGGGCCATATCCTTGGGTGGCATCCCGGGATCAATCGGGACGACGACCGCCTGGCGCTGCCAGATGGCATGAAAGGCGATGATCCATTCGGGGCGGTTTTCACTGACGATGGCGACCCGGTCAGCAGGTTGTGCGGAGAGTGCTTGTGAAGCGGCGTTGATTCTCCTGATCAGTCCTGTGTAGCTCAGTTCCAGTCCTGGCGAGATGATGGCAATCTTTTCAGATGGTTTGGGGAACACAGACCCGCTCCTTGGATGCGTCGTATCGTGTCAATGGTGCTGCTGACAGTATACGTCCAGATTCCTGAAAAGCATAGAAGGGAACGCGTGCCCTCCTGCATCCCCGTCAGTGTTTGCAGGGAGTACCAAACTCCAAGACGTATACCTCTCAGACGGGGTCTTCCCCCGGATTCGCATGCAAATTTGTTCTGAAGAAAAGAGGGAGTGCAGAGTGTAAATAAAGCCCGCCGGTCGACCCGGTCTTGACCGGAGAGTCTCCTTTTGCCTACCTTACAGGGTATGGCAACCACGAAAGACGGCGCAGGACACAAGCAGATCGCCAGTAACCGCAAGGCCTGGCATGAGTACAGCGTTCTCGACAGGATCGAGGCGGGGATTGCCCTTGTGGGGACCGAGGTCAAGAGCCTGCGGGCCGGTCGGGTCAATTTTCTGGATGCCTTTGTTTCGATCAAGGAACGGGAGGCCTGGCTCGTCAAGCTGCATATCTCCCCCTATGATTTTGGGAACAGGATGAACCATGACCCCCTGCGGCGTCGCAAACTGCTTTTACATGACTACGAGATCCTCAAACTGGAACAGAAGGTCAAAGAGAAGGGCCTGACCATCGTCCCGCTCTCCCTCTATTTTTCACGCGGTCGCGTCAAGGTCGAACTGGGACTCTGCAAGGGGAAAAAGCTCCATGACAAGCGCGAGACGATCGCCAAAAAAGACGCACGTCGGGATCTTGAGCGGAGCTTGAAGGGTAGCTGAGTCTCTGGCGTGCATCGGACACGTTGTATCTGGCCGGGCCAGTATAAGGACGGCTACGTATGTTGATCCGCTGTATCTCAGGCCACGCGTACATACCGGGAGAGCGGACTGTTCCCCAAAAAAAGAACACTCAAAACCCGAAGGTTATTGAGACCCGAAAAACATTTCCGTTGTCAGAATTATGTTGCCATGAGAGATCAAGAGCCAGACTGATGTCCGGAGAAACGTCGCGAAACCCGACGCCCAGCCTGGGGAGGCTGTCGCCGGGAGCAAACCCGGTCCGGAAGAACCAGCGGGATTCGATGCTGTATTCGACGGCTGCGGCGATTTGCCCATCCCGGTCCTCGCCTCCGGACCACTCAAGACCGAGATCCAGACTGTCGGGCCAGCTTTCGATGAGTCGCCATGCTGCCGAGACCTGCCAGATCCAGGGGAGGTCAGCGGAACCGCGGCCCGGCTCGAGAGTGGGGACGATGTTGAGAAAGGCCAGGCTCACGGAAAGCGGAAGGCCGGGCGTGCGGGCGAGGGTCAGGCCAATGGCCAGCCCGGGAGAGCTCGCCGCGACGGTATTTGTCCCGTCAGCAAGATGGATCTGCAGGGCGGCACCCATCGAGAGCGGTCCGCTGATCCTCCAGGCCAGACCAAGGCTTGTGCCTGCCTGATAGTCAAGATCCTGCGGGAGATCGAGAGATGGTGAGATGACGGGAGGAAAGTCTCGCAGGTAGGAGGCGACAAGGCGGGTCGAAAAGCCCATCCAGACCCGGTTCTGCGAGAGGGGGAGGGCCAGCCAGAAGGCGGGTGTTGTCAGACCGTCAGTTCGTACATCGATTCCGAAACCGGTCTCGGTGCGGGGCAGGCCTGCTATCAGGGCCGGGTTGCCGAAAAAATCTTCAGAACTTTCAGTGGCAAGGGCCGAACATCCGGCGAGGGCGGACTGGCGGGCACTCCCGGGAAGAAGGGTGGAGAGCCCAAGGGGCGCCTTGGCGGCGTGCAGGTCAGTCTGGCCTGTCATGATGAACAGTGTCAGGCCAAGCAGAGTCGGCAGTGCATGGTGGTGAACGCGCTTCATGCAGGAAGTATAGCATCATTTCGGGATCTCTGCTGATCCTGATCGGGTTTCGTGACCCGGTGCTTCACCAGCGAAACGGCATTGTGAATCAGTGGTTGCTGATCGGGG
Source organism: Spirochaetota bacterium (assembly GCA_036795535.1). Taxonomy (GTDB): domain Bacteria; phylum Spirochaetota; class JAGLSM01; order JAGLSM01; family JAKPMW01; genus JAKPMW01. Next base: position 976 of record DAIREN010000099.1, on the reverse strand, counting down.
AAGGGGTTCGCATACAGCCTGTTTCGGTCTGAGCGAAGCCAGGATTCTCTGCTCGGTTGCTGTAGAGTGGTTGTGCTGCGGATGTCACGCGAATACAAAGGAGCAGCGGGAGAGCAGATATCGCGAGCAAGGCTGCGGGATACAGCGAGTGGTATATGGAAAAACACGTACCGGTGAAATCCGGGCACATTAGGCGAGCGTCGGGAGAAACTCTGCCCGTAGCAGCATTTTTGCTTGACAAGGGGCCGTCTGTTTTTTTACTTTATATGGCAACGCGGGGTTCGCATTCAGGTGCAACTCATTGCTTGATCGGGCTGCTGTCGGCCTGTGACGGCGGCGGACACAGGGTATCGTGTCCGGACGACGGGCCGCTAGCTCAGTTGGTAGAGCAACGCCCTTTTAAGGCGTGGGTCGACAGTTCGAGTCTGTCGCGGCTCATAGCAGTACAGGTTCTTGTCCCCTTCGTCTAGTGGTCAGGACATCGGATTTTCATTCCGACAACAGGGGTTCAATTCCCCTAGGGGATGCAAAAGTTGATTTTTTGTGGTGAAACAGGTTGTAAGTTATTAAATAACGGGGAGTTAATAGGGGTTCTATAACCCTCTTTATCGACCATCAGACCTAAGGGGAAAATGAGATTGAAATATTGAACCCCCAAATCTGGTGGTGCTGAGGTCCAGAACTCTTTGAGATTCCCCAGTACCGTCTGACACCATGCAATGCAGGCCTCGATATCAATCGAGGCCTCTTTGTTTTCATCGTTGAGTGTGTCCGAGATCAAGGCAATGCTTTCGTTGATTTTACCAATCTGCTCCCTGTAGCTGGATCTATCGATGGTTCCATCCGCGAGGTAATCGGTCAGGCGTGACCGTTTGGCCTTGAGCCCTGTGAGTTTCTTGGTTAGTGCCTGCCGGCCGGATGTATCATCCAGGTTTCTTGCGGTCCAGTTGGTCCGGATCATCTCCACAAGCTCCTC
>DAIREN010000098.1:1424-10575 GCA_036795535.1 Spirochaetota bacterium | reverse complement strand
CATGATCAAAAAGGTACTTATCGCAAACAGGGGTGAAATCGCCCTCAGGGTCATCCGGGCCTGTCGGGAGATGGGTATCTCGACGGTTGCTGTCTATTCCACAGCCGATGAAAACTGTCTCCATGTCCGCTTTGCGGATGAACAGGTCTGTATAGGACCACCGGTTTCCGGTGAATCCTATCTCAATATTCCTTCAATCATAAGCGCCGCGGAGATCACGGGTGCGGATGCTGTCCATCCCGGCTACGGATTCCTGGCGGAGAATTCCAAATTCGCCGAGATCTGCGCCGATCACGGGATCATCTTTATCGGTCCAAAACCCGCAACGATTGACATGATGGGAGACAAGGCAACCGCGAGACGGACGGCCCTGGCCGCCGGGGTTCCCATCACACCCGGGACCGACATCATTCATGATGTGGAGAAGGGTCTGGCCGAAGCCAAAAAAATCGGGTACCCCGTGATCATCAAGGCCACGGCTGGCGGCGGCGGGAAGGGGATGCGTGTCGCGCAAGACGAGGACGAATTCCGCAGATCCTACGAGATTGCGAAGAACGAAGCCGGCAAGGCTTTCGGAAATCCGGATGTCTATGTCGAAAAATTCATCACTGAACCGCACCACGTCGAGATCCAGGTGATGGCGGATGCCCATGGCAATGTCGTCCATCTCGGAGAACGGGATTGTTCCATCCAAAGGCGGCACCAGAAGCTGATCGAAGAGAGTCCTTCTCCCCTGATGACGTCCGAGCTGCGCAAGAAGATGGGTGAGGCCGCCGTCAAGTGTGCCAAGGCCGCCAACTATCTTGGCGCAGGGACCGTTGAATTCCTGGTTGACGACAAGCGCAATTTTTACTTCATGGAAATGAATACCCGGATCCAGGTCGAGCACCCTGTCACCGAGATGTTGACGGGTGTGGACCTCCTTCAGGAGCAGATCCGTGTGGCAGCCGGAGAAAAACTCTCGGTCAGGCAGGAAGAGATCAGGTTTGTCGGACATGTCATCGAATGCCGGATCAATGCAGAAAATCCCTATAAGGATTTTATTCCATGCCCGGGAAAGATCACCGGACTGCACGTTCCCGGCGGTTTCGGGGTGCGCGTTGATTCCCACATCTATGAGGAATACGAGATACCACCGTATTACGATTCTCTCGTTGCCAAGCTGATCGTGCATGGCCGGGACCGTGAGCAGGCGATCAGGCGGATGCTGCGCTGTCTCGACGAGTTCATTATCGAAGGGATCCGCACCACGATACCCATCCACAAACAGATTCTTTCCCATGAACGCTTTGTCAAGGGTGATTTCACGACAAAATTTCTCGAGGAAGTGACGTTTACCGGGGAGTGAGTCCCTCAAAATGCGGCCAGCTTCCGGTGTGCCATGAAAAACGCCATCGTCGGAGAGGATGATGGCGTTTTTCTGTATCAGGTCCGGGCTTGACCCGGGGCAGGTCTGCCTGATAGTTTTTTTACAAGCGACGGAACAAGTGAGGCAGGTATGGCGGGGTTCGGAGAGTGGATTAAAAATGTCTTCGATGAGTCACCAGCCCAGATGGCGGGGGCCGTGGCCGGCTTTGTCTGTGCCATCCTCGTGATCACCATAGGGTTCTGGAATACCATGCTTGTCGTCTTCTTTACTCTTGCCGGTATTTTTGGCGGTTGTCTCCTCGAGCATGGAGGGGATGTTAAGGCATGTCTTGAACGATTCAGGAGAAGGCGCAATGGCTGAAGAGACCAGACAGGAAGATGCGAAAGCCCTGATGCAAACGGGGAAACGTCTTTTGGCTGCGCGTCGGTTCGCTGACGCATGGGAAGTCTTTGACCAGGCATTGCGCAAGGATAAAAGGGATCCCCGGATCCATACTCTCTTGGGGATAGCCAGCCTCTACCAGGAGTTCCTGGATGACGCCCGTGAGTATTTCGAGAAGGCGATCGAATTGGACCGTGACAACGCGGATGCCCGGTGTGGTCTTTCGTATGTCATGATGCGACAGGACAGGGTCGCCGAGGCCACCGAGGAACTCTGTGATGTGTTGCGGATCCATCCCCGCCATGTAATCGCCAAAAAACGTTTTGCAGAATTAAAAAAGGCGGAGTCGATCGATGCCTGGATCGCCGGTCTTCATCCCTCGATGTTTGTCGAACTTCCCAAGTCGCAGCGTGAGATCAGGCTTCCGGGATGGGCCAATGCTTCCAAATCCCGCCAGGTTGCTATCTGGGTGATGCTGGTCTGCATGCTGGTGTTGCTGGGATTTTGTGCAGCAAATGGATTGTATATCCAGAAACGCAGGGGTGGGACCCCCGGGCCACAGGCAACGGATCGCTATTATCCGGCAGCCGTACCGCTGGACACGGATATCGGGCAGCGGCTCCAACGGGCCATGCGGGCCGCCCAGAAGCCCGAAGAGGTTTTCCTCTCCGACGCCGAGGTCTCTTCCCTGTTGACCCGGGCCCAGGCACTCCTTCGCAACGGGGAGTACAATGAGGCCCGGCATCTGGTCAACAAACTCTTGGCATCCAATGCCGACCGGGTCTCGCTTGACATGGCCAAAAGACTGGATGCCTTTGTCAAAGCTCCGCAGGCGGACCGGTTGCATTACAATCCTGAACTGGATGACGTGATTGAGCATGGTCCCCTCTTCAAGGGTGTTCATGTCAAATGGCTGACCCGGGTTGTCCGGCGGACCAATCAGGTCTTCCTGCAGGTGGCCCCGGCACTGGCGCACCGTAAAGATGACAAGAGTACCCGTGTCGTCGTTCTTGACAGGACTGCCGAACGGTACAACCCCGGGGCGACAGTCGAGATCTTTGGAGAGGTCGTCGGTGTCGATACAGCGGACCAGGAAGACAGAGTGATTTTTATCGAGGGAAAGAAAATGCAGCGGCTTGAGAGAGGCATCCGGTGAGGGCGGTTGTCCAACGGGTCAAGCAGGCCTCGGTCAGGGTCCATGCCGAACAGATCGCGGCCATCGGGAGCGGGGCACTGGTCCTGCTGGGCGTGGGTAAGAACGATTCCGAGGACGATGCCCAGTACCTTGCCGAAAAGATCACAGGTCTGCGTATTTTTCCCGATGAGCATGCCGATATGAACCTCGCACTCTCCGAAGTCTCCGACCATGCCGTGCTTGTGGTCTCCCAGTTTACCCTGTTCGGTGATTGTCGCAAGGGCCGGCGACCGTCCTTTACCAACGCGGCATCCCCGGAGCGGGCAGAAGAACTGTATTACTCCTTTATTCAGGCGTTGCAGGCCATGGGGGTCCGCGTCGCTTGCGGGAGGTTCCGTTCGATGATGGAAGTCTCCCTCGTCAATGACGGGCCGGTGACAATCCTGCTGGACAGCAAAAAGGAATTCTGATGAGAATCGAGCGTTTTGTCGTCGGAAGCATCGAGACCAATGCCTGGCTCATTGAGAGTGAGGGAGAGGCTTTCCTTGTCGATCCCGGTGCCGAGGATCAGGCCTTGCTGACCGCTGCCTCACAAGCGGGATTGGTCGGTGTTTTCCTGACACACGGGCATGTTGACCATATCGCGGGTCTTCGTCCTTTCATCGGGCAAGGTGTCCGCGTTTTCATAGGTGGCTTGGATGCAGCGGCACTCTACGATCCGCGGGTCAATCTCTCTGTCTGGATGGGCCAGCCCTTTTCGGTGCCGGAGTGCGTTCCACAAACACTGACAGGGGGGGAGACACTTGTATTCGGTGAAATGCATTGTCAGGTTCTGCATCTTCCAGGACATTCTCCGGGAAGTATCGGACTCCTTGTGAATGGCCATCTTTTTTCCGGGGACGTTCTCTTCCAGTCTTCGATAGGTCGGACTGATCTGCCCGGTGGCGATTTTCAGACTCTTCAACAAAGCATCCGGGAGACCCTCTATCGCCTGCCGGACGGGACCATTGTCCATCCGGGTCACGGTGACGACACGACGATCCGGGCCGAGAAAAACGATAATCAATATTGCAGAATAGAGAAGGGTTGAAGGAAGGCGGGGTATGGGAGCGATTCAGAGAATCAAAGGGACAAACGACATTCTTCCGGATCATCTTGGCAGCGAAATATTCAGGTCAGGTCTCTGGAGAAAGCTGGAAGAAACATCTTTCAGGATTGCCGGTCTCTCCGGCTATCAAGAGATCCGGACACCGATTTTTGAATCGACCGAGCTCTTTGTGCGCGGCTTGGGTGATGTGACAGACATTGTCAAAAAAGAAATGTTCAGTTTTACCGACCGGGGCGAACGGCAGTTGACGCTTCGGCCGGAAGGCACGGCGTCCATTGTCCGGGCCTGGCTCGAAAACGGGATCGGGGTCGCCGATCCGGTGGCGCGCCTTTCCTACTCCGGTCCGATGTTCAGGGCAGAACGGCCACAGAAGGGGCGGTACAGACAGTTCCACCAGTTCGGAGTCGAGTGCATTGGCGGTCCGGATGTCCGGCATGACATCGAGGTGATAGCGCTTTTTTGGAACATCCTCACGGCATTGGGTGTGCGCGGTGTCAAACTCCTCGTCAACAGTGTCGGTTGTCCCGGCTGCATTCCGCACTATCGTGATGTGTTGCGTGCCCACTTTATGCCACACCTCGGGGATCTCTGCGAAGACTGCCGGGAACGGCACCAGAGCAATGTCCTGCGGATGCTGGACTGCAAGAACCAGTCCTGCCAGGAGATTCTCTCGACGGCCCCCGCGGTGACGGATCATCTCTGCGAAGTGTGTGCCCGTTCCTGGGAAGGCTTGCAAGACGGGCTCGGGATGGCCGGTATTCCCTGGGACCATGATCCCCGTCTTGTCCGGGGTCTGGATTATTATACAAAAACAGCTTTTGAAATTGTACATACAGCGATCGGTGCGCAGGGGACAATTGTCGGTGGCGGTCGCTATGACGGCTTGATTGCGGCCAGTGGAGGTCCGGCTGTTCCCGCTGTCGGTGGCGCTTTCGGGATTGAACGGATGCTGCTCGCGATGCAGGCCGAGGGCGTTGCGGATCCATCTCCGGTCAGGCCCCGTTATTTTCTGGTCCAGATCGGCGACGGTGTCGATGAAGGGATGGAGCGCTTGCTGCACGGATTGCGCGCGGCCGGGATCTCGGCCCTCCGGGCCGATGGCAGCAGACAGATGGGGAAGCAGATGCGGGCGGCATCCAAGGCAGGGAGCCAGGAAGCCGTGTTTATCGGCGGGGATGAATGGGATTCCGGAAAGCTGGCCATCAAGGATCTGGACAGCGGAAACCAGGAGGTGATCGAGCCCGGTTCCGATGGACCTCTCGCCGCTCTTGTCCGCCGGGCCGGGACGGGGAATGGGTAGGCCACGCTTGTCAAGACTCCTTGCAGCCGTCCTTATCGTGATTCTCGTCACGGGGCTCGGGCTCATCCTGACCAGTGAATACGTCCGTACGACGGGTAACGCGATCCTGGACGGGAAGGATCGTTTTACCGAAAAACCGGTTGCCATTGTTCTGGGTGCGGCTGTCTGGCCGGGGGATGTTCCCTCGCACATGCTTGAAGACCGTGTACGGACGGCTGTCCGGCTTTTGAAGGAGGGCAGGGTCTCCTGTCTCCTCATGTCCGGGAACCGGGAGCCAGGGTATGACGAGCCGGCTGCCATGCGGACACTTGCCCAAAAGCTCGGTGTCCCTGCGTCCGACATTCTTGAGGATGGCAGGGGCTGGACGACCCGGCACACGATGCAGAATGCGGCAAAGAATTTTTCAATCCGCTATGCGATCATTGTGACCCAGTCCTACCATCTCCCCAGGGCCGTCTTTCTTGCCCGTAAAGCCGGACTGGTTGCACTAGGGGTGCCGGCGGATCTCAGGGAGTATCGAGACCAGTCCTCGAACGAGATCCGGGAGTTTTTTGCCCGCGTCAAAGCATGGTTGCAGGAGTTGTGACCGGTTCCGGTCCTGTGCTATACTTTGGGTACGGGATACGGAAAGGAGTTTGCAGGTGCAGACAGACTCCTGGCGTTTGACGGGCGGGATGCTCGCAGCGCTTTCATTGCTTATGCTGGGCTTTACCGGTGTCTATCGTGGTGAATCACGGGATGATGAACCCCGGATGCAACCAAGAAACCAGATTGTCCGGATCGAGCGGGAGAATCCGGAGGAACGGCAGCCGGCAAGGCGAATCGTCCCGCTCCATTCCCTTGATCAGCGCAGCGCACCTTTGAACCAGGAAACGCCATATATCGCCACAAAGGAGAATCCCTGGTCCGGACAGACTGCGGAACAGACACGGGAGTGGTCTCCTGCCAAACCGGATGCCGGTCTGCAGGATGACCGACCCCGGGCAGAGAAACAGAGTGAGGAACGTGACGGGATCGAGACCAGGCCGGAAGAGAGCCCGCTCTTTCCATTCGAAGCGGGGATGTTCACGCGTGCGACAGTCCAGCAGATGATGCAGACCGAGAAGATTCTCTCGCCGTTCCAGGAACTTCCGCAGGCTCTGCGTCCGGATGCACGATTGCTGGTCCATTTTCAGTCGCGCGGGCAGGTCAGTCTGGGGACGATGGCCGAAAAGAATGCCGAATACTTCCATGCCATGGTCCGCAAGATTTCCGGACAATGGGGGATCCACTTTCCCCGGTTTCAGCACTTTTACGGGCTTCTCAAAGAAGGGGAGGTCTATCTGGTCTTTGAACTCGATCTTGACGGGAATGTGACTTCAGCCCGGATTGTCCAGTCATATGGACAGCCTTCCATCGACGATTCCTGTTTGAGGGCCATTCAAGGGGCAGCCAATTTCGGTCCCATTCCGGTGGAGTATCGCGACAAGGGCAAGATGATCATTCCCTTTGTTTTTGTCTATCATCGCCCGGATCAACCGATGAAAATGTTTCATTGAAACACTACGAGAAAAACATCTTGACAGGGCCACATCTCTCTGTTAGATTGATGAAAGAGCAATTTTGCATACGCGAAAGGGCATCCCGCTGCCGGGGGCTCTTTTTTTTGCTTCAAAACATTCAAGGAGTGCCCACATGGGTTCCAATTTTGCGGATGCCGTCAGGCAACTGATACACGAAAAGGGTATCCCCAGCGAGCTGGTGTATGGTGCTGTCGAAAAGGGTTTGACGGCTGCCTACAAGCGCAAGTATCAGACTGACGAAAATGTTGTGGTCAGGTTTGATGATGAGACCGGCGATATTCTCATGTTCGCACGGAAGGAAATTGTTGAAGAGATCGACAATCCGGTTTTTGATATCGATCTGGAATCTGCACGGGCACTTGAAACCGAAGCGGACATCGGAGACGAGATCCTGGTTTCCCTTCCCGTCGATGAATTCAGTCGAATTGCAGCCCAATCCGCACGGCAGATCATCTCGCAGGAATTGCGGAAGATCGAGCGCAATATCATCTATAACGAGTACATCCATCGCAAGGGCGAGATCATTAATGGATATGTCCAGCGCGAGAAAAACGGGATGTACTTTATCAATCTCGGCAAGACCGAGGGCATCATGCCCAGGAGTCACCAGTCTCCCCGCGAAAAATTCCAGATTGGTGAACGCATCAAGGCGTATCTCTACAGTGTCGAAGAAGATGACCGCGGAACCAGGATTGTCCTGTCCCGCGGGTGTCCCGAGTTTGTCCGCCACCTCTTTGAAGTCGAGGTTCCTGAGGTCTACGACAATATTGTCCAGATCAAGGGGATTGTCCGGGAAGCCGGTTACAGGACCAAGGTCGCTGTCTATTCGTCTGACGGGGCCATTGATCCGATCGGAACCTGCGTCGGCGTCAAGGGCGTCAGGATCCAGACAATTATCCGGGAGATCAACGGGGAAAAGATCGACATTCTCAGGTACAGCCACGATACCCGCGAATTTATCCGCAACGCCATGAGCCCCGTCAAGGAATTGAGGGTGTTCCTCCTCAGCGAAGCCAGAAAAGAGGCACTCGTTGTTGTTCCGGACAGGGAGGATGATACCCAGTTCTCGCTTGCCATCGGCAAAAACGGTTTGAATGTCAAACTGGCATCAAAACTTACCGGGTGGAATATCGATGTCCGCAAGGAGAGCGAGATGGAAGGCGTCGAGATTGTCGAGGAGTCGATGCAGCGGGCCCACAGCCTCTTCAGGAATGATGGAGAGGAAGAGCTTGACGAGGCGGCGTACGAGGAAGAAGAGATCTGGGATGAGGGCGCTGTCGAAGAGGATGAAGGCACACCCCTTGACGAAATCGAAGACTTCGATAATGATATCATTGGTACACTGGAGCAAAACGGTGTGCGGACGGTTGAGCAGCTTGTCGAGCTTGGACGGGATGAACTCCTTGCCATGGAAGGGATTGATGAAGCTCTGGCGGATACGATCCTCCGCATCATGCAGGAGAGCGTCACCTATCTCGATGATGGCGAGGAAGAGAATATCGCCGAGGGGGATGTTGTGTATGAGTGTACGCATTGCGGGCACAAGGTGCGCTCGGGCATGAAAACCTGTCCCAATTGCGGGAGTGTGCTGGCCTTTTGACGCGTGAAATAGTCCGTTTTTGGACAAAAAATCCGTAGATTTTGGATACTCCGCATGGAATGTGTGGCGATGCTGGTGGGTGTCTGAAGAATCAGCTCGGGATGAAGGGAATGTTGATGACGGTTTCAGAGCTTTCAAAAAAGTACAATATGCAAGCTACGGACGTGGATAAATACGTCCAGAGAGCAGGCGCGCAAAACCTTGCGGTGACAGACCCGATCCCTGCGGATACCCTCGCCAGTGTCGAGAGGATGATCCAGACCGATGGCCATAAGCCCGCACACAAGCAGGCCATGCTGATAAAGAAGACAAAACAGGCTGAAGATGCCGCTGTTGCCCAGGTTCGTAAAAAGATCGTCATCAAAAAAAGACCCTCCGCTGGCGGGCACGAGGGGGAACAGGGCTCCTCGTCCGGTGATGAGGAACAGGCGGCTGATTCCGGGGCACGGCCTTCAGGACTCCCGGAGACAGCCCAGCTGGTTGCTGATTTCACCACACCAGCCCCTGAATCGGCGAGTCCGGTTGAACGACCCATACAACAAGAACAGCGCCCGCAGGGAGACCGTCCCGGCTACGGAAGTCGCCCGCAGGGTGATCGCCCCGGGTACGGGAGTCGCCCGCAGGGGCAGGGAGACCGCCCCGGCTACGGGAGTCGCCCGCAGGGAGACCGACCTGGCTACGGGAGTCGCCCGCAGG
>DAIREN010000098.1:0-1324 GCA_036795535.1 Spirochaetota bacterium | reverse complement strand
GCTACGGGAGTCGCCCGCAGGGAGACCGACCTGGCTACGGGAGTCGCCCGCAGGGGCAGGGAGACCGACCTGGCTATGCTGGTGGTCAACGACCGCCTTACGGTGGTGGTGCCGGGGGTCAGAGACCACCATACGGTGGCGGCGGTGGTGGTGGGCAGCGGCCGCCCTACGGTGGCGGCGGTGGTGGCAGACCCGGCTTCGGATCGGGACGGCCAGCCTCGGGAGGAGGACGACCGGCCGCATCATCGGGTGCGCCCGGGATGGGCATGGGATTTCCGGCCAGTTCCGATCGACGTCAGCCCCATAAAGGTGGTGTGACTCGTGGCAAAGAAAAAGAAAAACGCGATCGTCTGCCGGACAAACGCTGGAACGATGATTATGATGTTGTCCGCAAGACTTCGTTCAAAAAGAAGACCAAGCGGGAGACACAGCTCGAGTCAGTCCCCGAAAAAATAGAGATCATGGAAACGCTCACTGTCAGTGAACTGGCGCGAAAGATGAATCTTCCTGCCAAGGAGATCATTTCCAAGCTCATGACAATGGGATTGATGACGACCATCAACCAGCAGATCGATGCCGATACGGCGACTCTTGTCGCTTCCGAGTACGGGTGTACCGTCAAACAGGTATCCCTCTACGATGAAACGGTGATTGACGAGATCGTCGACAGTCCGGATCGTATTGTCTCCCGACCCCCGATTGTTACCGTGATGGGCCATGTTGACCACGGTAAGACCAAACTTCTGGATGCAATCCGTTCCGCCAATGTTGTGGATACCGAGTCTGGCGGGATTACCCAGCATATCGGTGCCTACCAGGTGCATACACCCCATGGTGCGATCACCTTCATCGATACCCCCGGTCACGAGGCCTTTGCGACCATGCGTGCCCGTGGAGCCAAGGTCACGGATATCGTGATCCTGGTTGTGGCGGCTGATGATGGCGTGATGCCCCAGACGATCGAGGCGGCCAAGCACGCCATTGAAGCCGGGGTCCCGATCGTGGTCGCCATTAACAAGATGGACAAACCTGAGGCAAATATCGATCGCGTCAAGCAGCAGTTGGCGGATCGGCTTGACCTCCTTCCCGAGGACTGGGGCGGCAAGACCATGTGTGTGCCGGTTTCGGCCATCCAGAAAAAGGGCATCCCCGAGCTTCTCGAAGCGGTTCTTCTCCAGGCAGAGATGCTCGAGTTGACGGCTGATCCCGACAAGCTCGGTATGGGATCCGTTCTCGAAGCACGAATTGATCCTGGCAAGGGAACGACAGTCACGGTTCTCTGTCTCGGTGGATCCATGTCGGTCGGCGACAACTTCGTTGCGGG
>DAIREN010000097.1:0-10647 GCA_036795535.1 Spirochaetota bacterium | reverse complement strand
CGATCCGGACCGGTCACCCCATTATATACCGGGGAGAGTCCTGAATGGTACCATTTTTTGCATACCGGGGGAGTCTGCCACCGACTCCACGGGGCGAAGTTCACATCCTGAAGTCGTGTCCCAGGTAGACCGAGCGTGCCAGTTTGTCATTGACCAGCTTTTCGGGATTTCCGCTGACAAGGATCCTTCCCTCTGCCAGGATATAGGAATGGTCCGTGATCTTGAGCGTCTCGCGGACGTTATGGTCCGTGATGATCACACCCAGATTCCGCTCCTTGAGTCGGCGCACGATACTCTGGATATCCGCCACGGCAATCGGGTCAACCCCGGCAAAGGGTTCATCGAGGAGGAGGAACCGCGGCTCGGTCGTCAGGGCCCGGGCGATCTCGGTCCGGCGTCGTTCGCCGCCGGAAAGGGTAAAGGCCTTCTGCTTTGCCAGATGGCTGATGTTGAGATAGTCCAGCAACTCATCCTTCCTGCGCTGGATCTCCGCATGGGAGAGCTTCGGCCTGATGGTCTCCAGAATGGCCAGAAGATTTTCCTCGACACTCAGTGTCCTGAAAACCGATGCCTCCTGGGGCAAATATCCGATCCCCAGCCGGGCCCGTTTGTACATCGGCATATGGGTGATGTCCTGGGCCTTTTCGGAGGAGTTCTCGTCCTCGTACCAGATCTTTCCACCATTCGGGCGGACCAGTCCGGTGATCATGTAAAAAGTGGTCGTCTTGCCGGCTCCGTTCGGTCCGAGAAGACCGACAATCTCCCCCTGACGGATTTCCAGGGAGGCTTTGTTGACCACGGTCCTCTTTTTGTACATCTTGACCAAGTTCTCCACCCGCAGGAGCTTCATCCCGTTCTCCGCCTCTTGCTTCATCGTGTTCCCCCTTGCTTCCTGTCGGGCTGCGGTCCTGTCGTTGGACGTCTTCCCCAGCTGATCGAAAGCCCCCGGGCCTCTTCGATCAGCTCTCCGTACTCGGTGTACTTGCCCGGGAGCTGTTCCGTCTTCCAGAATTCCTGCCCGGCCAAGGTCTCACTGATCCAGGTGGCGGTTGCCCCCTCCCAGAGGATCCGTGCCTGGAGTGGGGCGGTCACATTCACCCGACTGAAAGGAGCGAACACGACCGGTTGACCGGGCGTATTGGTCGCCGCCACATTGGTCAGACCCTCGTAAAACGTCCGGACGACCTCGACACCGGGAAGCATAATCAGGGTACGGTTGGAGAGGATACTTTCATCCGGCTCCATGCCGCCCCTGGCATTGGTGTTGGAGAAATTGGCGTTCGAGAGGACAAGATTCTTCGCGAAGAGTTCATTGGAAAGCCTGGTCTCCATAATGGCACTCAGATCGAGAATATTCCCGGTCCGAACCACCAAGGGACGATCGGGAGCGATGGTCATGGAGAGGACCGGATCGTTCTTTTTGCGGAAATCAAGAATCTCGCTATTGCTGCGGAAGGTCACGAGACGCAGCGCAGGAATCCCGATCCGCCCCTGGACGTTCTGCTGGTTCGAGAGCGCCAGGATGCGAAGCCCTCCATTGGTTCCGGCCTCTGCCACGAGAGGGACAGCGAGATTGCTGCAGGAGAAGACCCCTGCCGCCAGATCCAGCACGGCGCCCGCACCCGGCCGGGCGAGAATAATCCCCCGTCTCAGATCCCACAAGCTCCGGCCGGTCCTGCGAGGGTTCCGCGCCACCTGCTGATCGGTCCGGGCCTGACGATTGGTCGATCCGTCCGGGTCCTGATTGGTCCCGGCATGCATCAAGGGAGCCGAGTCCTTCCCCGTCCGTTGTGAAACGGCATTGGTGATCTCGGAGGCAATCTTCATATTGGTCAGCACGAGCGCTGTGGAAGAAACACTCCGCGCCGAACTCGCCGACTGACTGGCCGGAAAATGTTCCCCGTGAAGAGCCGGAGAGGCTGCGCGCGACGATGACGCCCCCACCGTCTTCCCGCGGGGTGCCGACGAAGCCCGGGTATCCGTGTTGGTCCGGATGGCAGGGCGTTCGTTCGTGGGACGGGGCGGATTCTCCCAGGCCGCCGAACGGAGGACGAGGTGAGCCGGACCCCGCAGGCGGAGCATCAAACCGTCCCGGCCGAGCATGTCGATCCATGACCATGTGTCATTGATAACGATGTGCGTCCCGCTGGGGATCGAATCCGCATCGTCGGCCCGCTTCCCCCAACTGACCTGTCCCTTGTTGGTCACCGCACGGCCACTTGTCGAAAGCCAGACATCGCCCACGACCTTGATGACATTGGCCCCGTTGGCCCCGGTGGACAGGGTGAAGACCGAGGCATTGTTCTGCGAGGCCCAGTCTGTTTCCTTCTTGGCCTGGGCCGCCGTCCCGACCACCGCCATCGTGGAACCACGCCAGGAGATGATGTCCTTCCCGGTATCATAGGTCACAAAGTCGGCACGGTAACTGTCACTGTACTCGGTGATGACCGGATTTCCGGCCAGCTCCGCCATCCTGGTCTTTGTATCATAGCGGATCAGCTGGGCATTCACCGTACGGTACCCGCGACGGATGAAGGCATTCCCCTTGATCAGGGCCAGGTCCTCGTCGCGATACTGTTCCATGACAGCCCCGCTGGTGACGGTGTTGTCGCTGACCATCACCATCTTCGGTTCACCGATCAGGCGGACATAGCCGCGTCTTTCGAAAAACTCTCCCTCTTCGCCCACCGTCACGCTCTCGAGCTCGTTCTTTTTGGTATACCGGTAAATCCTGACATCATCCCGGAAAAACGCATACCGGTTTTTCCTGTTTGTCGTTTTTTCCGTCGTTGCCGGCCCCGCGGATACGGTCATGCGGAGAGCCCGGTTATTCGTTGCCCTGGAATTCGTCCCGTCCAGATCAATGATCTCGATATGCCCTGCCCGGACGCAGTCTCGGCCCTGCATCAATTTGGCCTGCCCCCGGAGGAGGACCTTGTCGTCATTCCGGTAAAAAACGATCTCATTGGCCCTGTGGATATTGGTTTTCTGCTCAAGCCAGGGGTCGCCCGAGAGGACCAGCTCCCCTCGCTTCTGGTAGTACACGGCCCTCTCCCCCCAGGCTGTCCCGTCCTTTGTCACGATCCGGACATGTCCGCGGGCTTCGGCCTGGGCTTCCTTCCCCATCCGGGTCATCTCGTCGGCAAAAACCGTGATATCGTCTTTTTTCATGTGCATCTTGGGGTTGATCCTGACAACGGAACGCGATTCATCCGAGTAATGCCAGGCCTCGCCCCCTGTAATCACCGTGTCATTGGTCAGATCAAGAATCGTGACCTGCTCGTAACAGCGTCCGACCTTGGTCCGCCTGTTCCAGAATATCCGTTCAGCCTGGATCCGGGCCCCGCCCTGCTCGATCCAGGCCTGGCGTCCGTCCTTGCCCGAGAGCTGGACTTCCATCTGCTTGTGGTCATACTCGAACTGGGGGGCCCACCAGATGGTGCGCCCCTCCTGGACCGGGGCGGCCCCTGTCAATGCCCAGCCGGTCATCGCGGCAAAGAGCGAGACACATACAAGACCCGTCCGTCCCCGCATCAGGGAAGCCTCCCTGCCAGATTCCGGATGAAGCCCCGCCCAGGAACCGGAATGAAGAGACTCTCGCCCGGAAGTTCACAGCGTACCCCGTCCTTCTGGACGACGAGGGCCAGGCTCGCAGCGACCCGCGGGGAAGCGGTTCCCGGCGGATACAGCGTGACTCGATCCAGAACAAACCGCCCCGGCGAAAGCAGACGGCAGGTTGAAAAACTGGCAGAGGCACCGCTCGCCGGAAACACGATCCGTCCGTTGTGCCATTCGAGTCCGTCCGGGCCACGCCCCCGGGCTGAGCCTGCTTCAATCCGCAGTCCCGCCATTTCCGTCGCTGTCGGAACCGGTGCTTCCCAGACCCCTCCGTCAAACAGAAACAATCTCTCGCCCGAGAGACGGAACCCGGGCGTGGCCAGGACAACGGACCCGCTGAATTCCCGGACCTCATGGTCCCCGAGTCGGCCAATACGCATCCGGGACGCCTCCAGCCGGGCGGCCGTCAGAGTCAGGGGCAGGACGAGGATGATCAGGGAGACGAAAACCAGGATGCAGCGCTTCATGGTTGTTTCTCCCCCACCACCGGAGCGACCGATGACGAACGGCTACCAGACGAGGATGTTGACGACACGGTCGATGAAGAGGCGGACGAAGCGGCGGCCCGGCTCGCCGGGAAGGCAATCTCCATCCGCAAACGCTCCAGTTCGTCAAAGCCGAGATCGGGGAAGATGGTCCTCGCATCAACGGACGATGAGGATCCGTGCGATCCCTCCGGTCCCGTTGCGGCCCGGCTCGACGAAGACCGGTCGCCTGTCCCCTCCCGGGAACGGGCCGCCCCCGCGGAGGAGAATCGCGCAGGCTGGGATGAAGGCGTTGCCGATCTGCTGGCCGCGGAAGAGCCCTCCTCCCCAAACAGACCGCCTTCCGCACCCTCGGGCGCCTCGCCCTTGGTCCCGCGGAGTTTGAAAACCTTGAGGTCGCTATGAGCCCAGAGATGGGTCCCGATCATCACGGTGCCGTCTTCCTGGGTGATTTTATTGAGGACATCGTTGTAGATGATCTTGTCATTGTTGTTGGCATGTACCTCGGTCGTTTCGAGGACACGACCGTTTTCGGCACGCAGGACGACCTTGATTTTTCCGGTAGTGATCCCGGTATTGTTGTCCATCACACCGCGCCTGGCGCGAAACGTCGACCGGAGACTCCCGTCTTCCGCAAAGGAGTACAGAATAAAATCGGTCAAATAAATTCTGTTGAGATCGTTGAAAACCCGACCTTCACGGGCCTTGATCTGCCAGAGGATCCGCCCCTGAGGATCATGCGCCGTCCGGACGAAACTCCTCATCAGAGTATCCGGAACACGGACCTCCTCTGCCTCCTTCTCTTCGACCGCCTTCTCGTCGTCCCCGAAAAAAACCGAGCAAGAGGCGAGAAACACGCTTCCGGCCATGCAGAGTATCATGGTGAACAACCTCGGGCCCGTCATGGACGGCCTCCCGTGCCCGGGAATGAGCCGCGCGAGGCCCGGGCCGCAAGAACCCTGTCCACGATCTCGCGGACAGCCCCTCTCCCTCCACGGTGCTTCGCCACCAACCGGGCTGCGCGACGTCCTTCGGGAGAGGCATCCGCGGGACAGGCCGAGTACCCGACAGCCCGCATGATCCGGACATCCGGCGCATCATCCCCGATAAAAAGGAGACGGTCGGCCGATATTCCCGTGATGCGTTCGATCTCGGGCAGGAGGGCGAGCTTGTCACCCACACCCTGCCAGACATGGAGAATCCCCAGTTCGGCGGCCCGGCGCTCCACGATGGGCGAAACTTTCCCCGTCACGATCCCGAACACCAGTCCGGCCTGCAGACCGCGCACGATTCCGTACCCGTCCTTGACATCAAAGGCCCGCAACTCGTTTCCCCTGTCGTCGTAGACCAGGCGTCCGTCGGTCAGCACACCGTCCACATCCAGGAGGACGCCCTCGATCCCGGCCAGTTTCTTTTTGGTCAAGAACTCCATCTCACACCAGCCTCGCTTCCAGAATGTCATGGATGTGGAGGAGGCCCAGTGGACGATTTCCGTTGTCGGTGACGACCAGGGAGGTAAACCGGCCTTCCATCCGGGCGAGTGCCTCGCTGGCGAGAGCCCCGGGAGCAATCGTCTGCGGATTTTTCGTCATCACCTCGCGCACAGGGAGTTCAAGGAGGTGTTCATGTCTGAGCATCAGTCGTTTGAGGTCTCCGTCACAGACCACACCGGAGAGAAGGCCCGCCTCATCCGTCACCATGACGATTCCGCGGTTGCGATGGTTGAGGATTGCCATCAGGGCCTCCCGGACAGTGACGTCCTCCGTGACGTAGGGCAGATCCTCGGTCTCCATCAGATCCTGTACATGGAGCAAAAGTCGTCCCAGCCGGCCCCCGGGATGGTTCCGGGCAAAGTCCTCCCGGGTAAACGAACGCACCTGCATCAGCACGATCGCCAGTGCATCCCCGATGGCCAACATGGCCGTTGTCGAGGTCGTCGGAGCAAGATCCATCGGGCAGGCCTCGAACCCGACACCCAGCAGGATGGAGACATCCGCAGCACGAGCGATCCCCGAACCGGCGGTATTGGTGATGGCGATGATCCGCGCCCCGATCCGTTTGAGATACGGAAGCATGGCAAGCACCTCGGAGGTATCGCCACTTTTTGACAGAAGAAGGACAACATCATCCCCCGTAATCCCGCCGAGATCACCATGGGAACACTCGGCCGGATGGACAAAAAAGCCGGGGGCTCCCGTACTGGAAAACGTGGCCGCCATCTTGCGAGCGATATGTCCGGACTTTCCCATCCCCGCGGTCACAATCCGCCCGCGGCACTCCCGGAGGATCTCCACGGCGGAAGAGAACGAACCATCGAGTCTGGCCGAGAGTGCAAGGAGAGCCTCACCCTCGGCACGCACGACATCCCGGCCAAGCCGGAGCGAATCGAGGATATCAGACATCCGGCACCCCGTGGGGAAAGGTGCGGACCAGATCGGCCAGTTGTTTGATCTCGCGCAGGAACCCGTCCATCCGTTCAAGAGGAAAGATCGAAGCCGCGTCCGAGGGCGATTTCTCCGGCTCGGGATGCACCTCCAAAAAAATCGCATCGGCCCCGGCCGCGACCGCAGCCCGGGCCAGGGTGGGCACGAAACGCCTGTCTCCCCCCGAAGCGGAACCGAGCCCGCCCGGATGCTGCACCGAGTGTGTGGCATCGAACACGACGGGACAGAATCCCTGCATGACCGGCAATGAACGCATATCGTTGACAAGATTGTTGTATCCGAAACTCGTACCCCGTTCGGTCGCGAGAACCCGTGTATTGCCACCGGCAATCACCTTGCCGACGGCACTCTCCATTTCAGCGGGAGAAAGGAACTGGCCTTTCTTGATATTGACAGCCCGGCCGGTCGCCGCTGCGGCCACCAGAAGATCGGTCTGCCGGCAGAGAAAGGCCGGGATCTGGAGAATGTCTGCCACCTCGGCGACAGGCGCACAATCCCCGGGTTGATGGACATCCGTGATGACAGGCACCCCGAATTTCTGCTTGATCCGGGAGAGAATCTCCAGCCCCTCGTCCATCCCGGGCCCCCGCCAGGAGGAGAGCGCCGTCCGGTTGGCCTTGTCCCAGGAAGCTTTGAAGACAAAGGGAACTCCGAGGGCCGAGCTGACCCGCACCAGCGTGTGGGCGATCCTGCTGGCCGTCTCCTCGCTCTCGAGGACACAGGGGCCGGCGATCAGCGCCAAGGGACGCCCCCGACCGATGGAAAATTTTCCTATGCTGACGGTTTCGATGGTTTCCATGGAATAAATATACTCGCTTTATGCCTTCATGCCGCGATTGATATCACACCCGGCCAAGGCCCATACAAAGCCGAACCATGCCACGACCGATCCTAAAACCTGTCACCATCCGTGATGTCAGCCTCCATCTGGTCAGCACCGAGTGCTATCGCCGAGATGATGGCCTTGAGTGAAGCAGGATCGCAACTAACCGGGATCTTTGCATTGAAAATGAGATAGTACTCCCGTTCATCCTCGGTCCCGATCTCCCAGGCACCGATTTTCTTGCGAGCATTGTCAGCCAGGACCCGATGGGCTATCTGTGCCGAAGGCCGGTGATCCCCTTTCCAGGAGACGGAAACAGCCTCCCAGAGCTGGAGCCGCCCGATCGTATTGCGTTCCTTTTTGATGATGACAATCTGCGTCCGGCCACCAGCAAGGGAAAACCGCAGGCGCATGCTCCCGTTTTCCATCATGTCGTAACGCAAACCTGTCTGCTTCAAAAGAGTCTCCAGATCCCTGTCACCATTCCAGACACCCTGCGCCGACAAGGTCCGCGCCGAACCCCACCAGAAACCGCCCGCAACAAGAAGACCAACCAGAACCTGTTTCACCACAACCATCAGACACCTCCCTTGCGGATCAATTCGATGACCCGGGCCAGATCCTCGGGCGTATCCACGGCCGGAGGCGCCGAAGCCACCTCCTCCATGTAAAACGGTACTCCGTTTTCCAAAAGACGCAACTGCTCCAGACGCTCGGTCCGCTCCAGAAAACTCTCGGGAAGCTGCACAAAGCGTTCGATGGCCAATCTCGTATAGGCATAGAGTCCGATATGACGCCAGACCCGCTCGGGCAGGCCGCCGTCACGGGAAAAAGGAACCGATGCCCGGGAGAAGTAGAGAGCTTGACCGGCCGAGTCGAGAACGACCTTGACGACATTCGGATTCCGGTACTCCTCCTCATCCACAAGGCGGGCGCAGACACTGGAAGCGGCCACAGCATTTTGAGGAACCTTCTCCAACGGTCTGACGAGCCTGATGAGCGCATCGGGGTCGATCAGCGGCTCGTCACCCTGGACATTGACGATGATCTCCGCCTCGCGGCCAACCGGATCCAGACCGGCCGCCTCATGCACCCGGTCGGTCCCGCTGGGATGGTCGGCCCGTGTCATGACGGCCGGCACGCCGAAGTCCCTGCAGACAGCAATGATCCGCTCGTCCTCCGTTGCCACAACCAGACCGGCAAAGATCTCCGATGAAAGCGCCCGCCGGTAGACGCGTACCACCATCGGCTCGCCTTCAATCATGGCCAGCGGCTTCCCCGGAAACCGCACCGAGGCATGGCGCGCCGGAATCACTCCGAATATTTTTTTTGTCACAGGCTCTCCTTGGCCGCGCGGATCTCAGATCCGCGCGAGTATCGATGTTGTTGACCGGCCTTCGAGGATCGGCAGAATGCGCACTTCCCCGCCCCAGGAACGGACAAGCCCGTACTCGGGCAGTTCTTCGGCGACATAATCACCTCCCTTGGCGTGGACCCGCGGGCGAAGGAGCCCGAGAATCGCCTCGGGCGTCAACTCGTCAAAGAGGACAACAAGATCCACGCACTCCAGCGCCGCCAGCACGATGGCCCGGTCACCCTGGGGAATGACAGGCCGTGTCGGGCCCTTGAGCGCGCGCACAGAACTGTCCGAATTGAGTCCGACCACAAGGCCGTCCCCGAGCGCGCGAGCCGCTTCGAGACTGGCAACATGCCCGGCATGCAGCAGGTCGAAACAGCCATTGGTAAAGACCCAGCGGAAATCAGGCGGAGTGGCGCCCATCCGGGCTGCGCAGACCTCACGCGTGACAATCTTTGAATCCGCTGGCCTGAGAGTGTTCACCAATAATTCCTCCATGCGTGGATGCATCATACAGCCAGTGCCGCAAGCAGCTCTTCCGGGCTGACCGCCTGACAACCGAATTTGCTCACTTCGATCCCTGCCGCCGCGTTCGCCAACAAGGCGGCCTCACGGGGCGTGGCCCCGGCTACAAGGGCCAGCATGGCCACGGCAATCACCATGTCCCCGGCCCCGGTCACATCGAAGACCTCCTGGGCCCGGGTCGGAATCTCGTCCAGGGATTGGCCTCTCTCAAAAAGTGCGATCCCGTGTTCACTCCGCGTGACAAGCAGAATCTCGGGATCGATGGCCTCGCGGATAGCCGCACCGGCCCGCTCGAGACTCGCACGGTCCCGGATCGGAATCCCGATTCCCTCGGATGCTTCCTTGTTGTTGGGGGTAATCAGGGTCACACCGCGGTATGCCCTGAAATGCTCGACCTTGGGGTCAACCGCAACCCGGACCCCCGCGCGTCGACAGCGCGTGATGACATATTCGATAATCTCCGGCACGAGAAGCCCCTTGCCGTAATCCGAGAGGATCACACCATCCACACCCGAATCAAGCACGCCATCAAAGGCCCGACGGATTTCCGCCAGAATCTCCGGATCGAGTGGGCGGGTATCCTCCCGGTCGATCCGGACAACCTGCTGACGGGCGGCGACAACGCGCGTCTTCATGGTGGTTGTCCGGTCTCCCCGGCGGATAATCGCGCCACACCCGATCCCGCGCTGTCCGAAATGCTGGAGGAGCATGGCCGCTCCGGCATCCTGCCCGACCAGCCCACAGGGAATTACCGTCGCGCCAAAAGCCCGTAAAAACCCGGCGACGTTGGCCGCGCCCCCCGGCATGTCACGTTCCTCCTGAACGAGAACGACCGGGACCGGCGCCTCGGGCGAGATCCGGTCCACAGATCCGACCAGATAATGGTCGAGCATCAGATCCCCGATGACAAGAATCCGTGCATCCGCAAATCGCGGAACGAACCGCGCAAGGAGTTTGTGTTCCATAGTTAGCCAGTATAACACCGGCAGACGCCGGAAGACCAGAGGGAAGACGGCGCACGACGGAAAGCACTGTCCGGACGATATATGCGTGGGGCGTTGCCGGACCCACGTCCGAAGTATCGCAGGACGGGGCGGTACTCCCTCCGGGGACTTTGCCTCAATTTTACGCAATTTGGTAATCCGGGATGACATGGGATTGCGGGCGGGTGGCGGCTGGTGCATCACGGAAGTACGCCCGCAGGGGAGACATAATTTTCCCCTTCGGGGACTTCGCCTGTTTTAGCCCTTCGCATAAGGGTCCATTACCCTACACTGCGTTCCGGGTACTTCGCCATGGACCCGCTCAGCGAAGTCCCCAAGGGCGACGCCCGCAGGGGAGACAGGCCCTCCTGGCCTAGCCCTTCGCATAAGGGTCCATTACCCTACACTGCGT
>DAIREN010000096.1:0-10655 GCA_036795535.1 Spirochaetota bacterium | reverse complement strand
GGCCGGCAAAAAACACCAGCAGGGTATCATCTCGGCTCGCCTGTCCCGCAAGGTTCTGCAAGGCATCGAGGATCGCCCTGCGGGTGGCCATCCGGTTTGTCAAAAGAACGGTCGTGACCCGGTCATACATTCCCCCGTGCTGCCCGCCAAAGGACACCGCGACATCGGCAGCGTCCTTGTGGGCCCAGTCCAGGTCAAGTGATGGATCGTTATATTGAGATATTCCAATTGAAACAATGTACAGGTGGGCCGGACCGGGCGTAATCGCGGGACCGGTCCACTCCAGTCGCTGGCTGGAAACCTCCCCCCAGACGCCCGCATGATCCCGCACCACAATCGACACAACACAGGACCGGGGTGGTACCGGCAGCGAGATGGCGTACTCACCGTCAGCGGCCGGCATCTGTTCCAGTCCCCAGACGTCCTGCGTCACCGGTCGGCCATCGACCATGACCCGCACCCCGCCAAGCGGCTTCCCGGATGGATTGCGCAGCAGCCAGGGCAATCGTACCCGGGTCCACTGATTGCCCGTCCCCTCCCTGGGAGGTAAAAGTCTTACCTCAGGCGGAATGGCGAACCCCGTCCCCGGACGCTCACTGGTATTTGTGACCGCACCGCTGATCAGGTCCCGGATCAGGCCCGGTGCATAAAACCGGCGCTTGAGTCGCGAAACCGGAAAGCACCAGGGAGTCGTCGCCGGACCGGCGTTAATATGCCAGCGCAAAAACTCGTCACCCCCGGCACTGGCGGCGTACAAACCATCCGGTGTCCAGAGTGCCCAGCGCCGGCCGTCGGCATGGGGGAAAAAGGTCAGGACCAGGCGCCCGTCCATGAGATCGTGCCAGCGAATCGTGCCATCGGAATAGGCCGCCAGACAATAGCGACCGTCGCCAGTCAGCGTGACAGCCCAAGTCTCGCCGGGTGTCGGCACGTTCCATATCGGCTCACCCTTATCGTCAAAACAACGCAGTGACCAGGTTGCGCCAAGCACGCAGCGTGTTGCGTCCCGGGAGACGGCAAAACACCGGGCTGATTCAAAGGCCTCGAGTGTGATCCTGCGACCGGCGATGCGCGGTTCCATCGTATTGATCCAGTGACAATCGGGGATCCCGTTGGTACGCGCACGGGGCAGGACGGGCCGTGCCTGCAGGCTCCGACTGACCACAGAAAACGCTCTTCCATTTGTATCGAGATAACTGTGGGAGTACCCGACGGTCAGGCCGTCATCTGAAACGCTCAGTCCGCCCTGCATATCACGAAAATCATTGATCACCGGATCGTGGGCAAAGCTGATCTTCCACTGACCGTCGAAGCGCATCAGGCGCGGTTCGTAGGAGGCGATCAGGCCACCGCCCCCGGAGACCGGTTTGATATCCATGATTGTGGAGATCGAACCGGTCCGTAGCAGCCTGCGTTGCCCCCGGCCTCCGTCGGGCCAGGCCACAAGCACGTGCTCCCGACCGTAGCGGAACATGCCGCCTGCGACCAGCCAGAGCGAATCATTGGCATCACGTACAAAGGAAACTGCCTGAAAAGGATCGCCTCCAAGACCCGTACAATCCGGTCCCCTGAGTTGCTTGATGCTTCCTTGAGAATACTGATAGCGGTCAACCGCTACCCGATCGACAAAGGCCACAGCGATCATCAGCCCATCACCGGCTGCATCCCCGTCCAGCGCAAGGGTACAGGGGCGCTGTCCTCCCTGTAATTGCATTTCAAGCTGTTTGACATATCCCCGATCGGTCAGGGAATATATCCTCAGTTTTCCATCCCAGGCCGCTGTCACGAGCACCCTGCCCGTTGTATCCCATTCTGCCGTCAAACACCGCTCGGCATACTCGCTGTCCGAAAACACCTCGGACCCGGCACCACAATCGATGATCTTGAGTCCACCTGAACCAAGGGTAATAGCAAGATGGGCGTACGCGTTCCCGGCATGGGGAAAGGCCAGCGCCGTCACCACGCCGGGCAGGCCACTGATCCGCCCGACAACTCGACCGGATGCGGTTTCAAACAGATAGACGGATGCTGATTTTTCTGCGGCAACACCTGTCCATCCGCCCACTGCAGCCCACTTCCCGTCAGCGGTCAGGGCGGCCGCATTGAGCTTGCCCTCATGCCCGGCATCCCGGGGCACGCGCAGGACCTGAACCAGTCGCCCCCCGGAGTCGAAGAGACGGGCGGTCTTGTCGTTGCAAGCTGTCAGAATCCGTGATCCATCCCGGTTGACAGCCAGACGCGTGATGGCCGCGGTATGAAACCCGGGATCCAGCACGAGTTGCGGTTTTTCCGAAAGAGCCGGCGCCCCATGCAACAAGCGTGTACCAAAAAACAGCGCACACAGGAGCATGAATGGTTTTGAAGGACCGCGCATCTTATGCCTGCTTGTCGAGGATCTCCCGGATACGCTGGGCCACGATCTCCGAAACGAGTTCGACGATTTCTTCTTCTTTTTTTTGGGGAACAGCCTCAGGCCCGCCGGTTGACGCAACTTCCGCAACACGCCCGGCAGCCTGCACGCTGACAATGGCCGCCGCGATCACGATGTCATCGGCGTTGCACCCACGCGAGAGATCCGAAAATGGTTTGGCAAATCCCTGGGGGAGCGGCCCGATAGCGGTCGCCTTGGCGAGCCGCTCGGTCAATTTGTAGGCGATATTTCCGGCATTCAGGTCGGGGAAGATCAGGACATTGGCCTTGCCCGCCACGGGACTCCCCGGCGCCTTTGATGACCCGATGGCGGGGATCAGGGCCGCATCAGCCTGAAGCTCTCCGTCCACATGAATCCCGGGATGGTTCTCCTTGATGATCCGCCGCGCCTCCTTGACCTTGTCCAGATTGGGGTGTTCGGCCGAGCCCATCGTCGAAAACGAGAGCAGGGCCAGGTACGGTGTCGTCTGTAACAGCGCCTTGGCCATCGTATTTGAAGCGACCGCGATGTCGGCCAGTTGGGCGGCATCGGGAAATGGCAATAATCCGCAATCCGAATAGATAAAGGCGCCCTGGGCACCATACTCGCAATCGGGCACAACCATCAAAAAACAGCTGGATGCCGTCTTGATCCCGGGAGCCATCCCGATCACCTGCAACCCGGCCCTGAAGACGTTGGCCGTCGAGTTGACCGCACCGGCCACAAACCCGTCCACCTCACCGGTCTCGAGCATCCAGGCACCGTACCAGAGGGGATCGCGCACGGCCTCGGCCGCCTGGTCTTCGGTCAGGCCCTTGGCCTTGCGCTTTTCGTAATACAGTTTGGCAAACTCGGCCAGGCGCGGGCCCTGACTTGCGTCAAGGGTTGCTATTCCGTCCAGCGAGACACCAGCCTTGCCCGCTGCTTCGGCGATCTTGTCGGGCCGCCCAAGCAAAACCGGCCGGGCCAGCTTTTGGTCGGCGAGCCTGCGGGCGGCCGCCACCATGCGCGGATCCTCGCCCTCGGAGAGGGCGATCGTCTTGACAGTATTGGCCGCCAGGGCCAGGATCCGGTCGATGACAGACATGGCCCGCCCCGTCAATAGCTGCTCGAGCCCGTGCCGCCGGTCACAATGGCGACGCTGGAACTGGCACCGACCCGGGTGGCCCCGGCCTTGACCATGGCCACGACATCGTTGTATGTACGCACACCACCCGAGGCCTTGACGCCCATCTCAGGGCCGACAGTCCGGCGCATGAGGGCGATGTCCTCGGCGGTCGCTCCGCCCTTGGAAAATCCGGTCGATGTCTTGACATAATCGGCACCGGCTTTTTTACAGAGCTGGCAGGCGATGACCTTTTCGCTGTCTTCGAGCAGTCCGGTCTCGAGGATCACCTTGAGGATGGTGTTCTGCCGGGTGGCCCGCCGTACCGCACGGATCCCCTCTTCGACAGTGGCCAGATCACCGGACTTGAGGGCCCCGATATTGAGGACCATGTCGATCTCGGATGCGCCATCCTCGATGGCCCGGCGGGTCTCGAAGGCCATCGCCCGGGCCTCCATGGCGCCGAGGGGAAAGCCGACCACCGAGCAGACCTTGACTCCGGTCCCGCGCAGTTTTTTGGCACAATAGGCAACCCAATTTGTGTTGACACAGACCGACCAGAAGCGGTACTGGATCGCCTCGGCGCAGAGCTTGTCAAACTGGTCCTGCGTGGCCTCGGGCTTGAGCAGGGTGTGGTCGATGATGGATGCCGCATCGGCCGGTGAATTGAGCGTGATTTTTTGACCGCCGACGCCGTTATTGGTCCCGGCCGGCTTTGAGCGGAATTCGTTGCCGCGCTGGAGTTTCGCCAGCACCTCGCGGGTGATTTTATCGATGAGTTCGTTTTGGTCCATGCTCTTACAACCCTCCAAGTTTTTCTGCTGCCATCATTTTATTGATCCGCGGCCAGTGGCGGCCGCCCTCGAATCGCGTCTCAAGCCAGACCCTGACCATCTCGCAAAGGGTCTTTTCGTCATGCATCGGCCCGCCCAAGGTCAGGACGTTGGCGTTGTTGTGCAAGCGGCTGTTCTGGATCGTCTTGATGTCGTAACACAACGCAGCGCGGATTCCGCGTACCTTGTTGCAGACCATCGAGCTCCCGATTCCGGCACCGTCGATCATGATCCCCCGCTCGCACTCGCCGCTGGCCACCTTTTTGGAAACCTTGATGGCCAGATCCGGATAATCCACAGGATCCGTGGAATACGCACCGACATCGACGACCCGGTATCCCAGGGTCGGCAGATAGGCCTTGAGGATTTCCTTGGCCGGAAAACCGCCATGGTCCGAACCGAGTGCCACCCGGCGGACCGTATCCTTGCGGTTGGCCGGATCGCCATCCTCCTGAACCGGCTGCCAGGTGGATGCGTAGAGCCCACCGACAACATTGCTGATGATCCTGTTGGGTGAATCAGCCATGCATCATTCCTCCATTAATCTCGCTCGACTGCATCGACGATCCCCACGATGACCGTGCGGATCGGGGCCTTGGGATCTCCCAGGATCATGCGTGCCGAGTTGCCTTCGTCATTGACAAGGACAAGATCGCCCGGCCCTGACTGGGCCCTGTCTACGGCCAGAAACGTTTTTCCTGCCGGCTTCCCTTCGGGATCAACAGGCTGGACAATCAGCATCGTGTACCCCTGGTACCCCTCGTGCTTGTGCGTTGAAACAACATTCCCGGTTACCCTGCCCAGTATCATGCCTGCACCTCGACATCATCCACAATCCCGAGCACACTGGCATCCGAGGGATTGAAGGCATTGGGCAGCGCCATGGCAGCTTCGCGTCCGCCCTCAAAAAAGACGAGATCCCCCGGGCCGGCCTGCACCGTATCACAGGCTGCAATCATGTCTCCGATGGGCTTCTTCTGTTCATCAAGAGGCTGAACAAGGAGCAGGGTCACACCCTCAAAGGAAGGATCCTTTTGCGAGCAGACCACGCTTCCCATCACTCTTCCCAATTTCATTTGGCCACCCTCACACAATCCTGAACGAATCAACCAGCACGCAGCGCCGCTCACGGGTAAAGGTGCGCGCCCGCGTCAGTCCCTCGCCCGTCGGACTGGCGATCGTCAAGGTGGTGAAGCCGGGACCACCCACCCCGAGTCCGCTGTAGATCGGACCGTTTTTGACAAAGATGGAACAGTTCATCAGGCGCGCCATCCTGGAGAGCTTGGTCACATCGTGCGAGTGCATGCTGGCCGAATGACGGAACCCGTGTTCGCACTGGAAGGCCAAATCGATGGCCTCATCGACATTGGCACAGCGCACGAGGGGAATGACCGGCATGAGCTGTTCGGTCCAGACCAGGGGATGCTCTTTGGGAACCTCGCACAGGAGGAGTTTCGTCTCTTTGGGAATCGTGAGGCCCATGTCGGCCGCGATGCGCCACGGATCCATGCCCACGTATTTTTTATTGGGAGCCCCCTCGTCGCCGGGACCACCCGGCTTGGCGATGACGAGCTTTGTCACCTGTTCGATCTGGGCACCGGTAAGCTCATACGCTCCATTTTTGACCATCTCCTGCTTGAGACGGTCGGCGATCGAGGCGACAGCGAGGATCTCCTTTTCGTCGATGCAGACGATGTTGTTGTCAAAGCTGGCCCCGTTGACGATGTCCTTGCCGGCCTTGGCGATGTCCGCCGTCTCGTCAACCACACAGGGCGGGTTACCCGGTCCGGCGCCGATCGTCTTTTTTCCACTGTTCATGGCGGCGGCCACCACAGCCGGCCCACCGGTCACGACCAGGATGGCGATCTTTTTGTGTTTCATGAGAACACTTGCCGAGTCCATCGTCGGCGTTGTCAATCCGACCACGCAATTGGCCGGCCCGCCAGCCTCGCGGATGGCCTTGTTCATCAAGGTTATGGCAAAATTGGAAACATTTTTGGCACCGGGATGGGGATGAAAGACCACCGTGTTCCCGCCCGAGAGCATGCTGATGCTGTTGTTGATGACAGTGGCTGCCGGATTGGTACTGGGGATGATCGAACCGATGACCCCGTAGGGTGCCCGTTCGATCAGGGTCAAGCCGTGTTCGTCGGTATAGGCTGCGGCCTCGACGTCTTCGACGCCTGGAGTTTTTCGTGCAGCTAGCTGGTTTTTGGTGGTCTTGGCGCAGAGATTCCCGAAGCCGGTCTCGTTGACCGCCATCTCGGCCAGCCGTTCACTGTATTCTACCGAGATGTCACGGATCTTGCGAATCATTGCCTTGCGAACCGAAACCGGGGTCTCGCGATACTCGCGGAAGGCCTTGTCCGCAGCCTGGATGGCGGATTCAAGATCGGGAAAAATGCCCTCACCGGCTCCGGCACTGACCGTTGGTGACCCTGCAGGAACAGGTGCAGCGGAAGCAGGGGAAGCCGTTCCCACTCCGAGGCCCCGCACAACCTCTGCGACCATACTCCTGATATCATGTTCTGAGATATTCATGTCTTCTCCTTAAATCAGGGGCTACACGAGAAAGAATTCGCGGATGGATGGATCAGGATTGGGGATCACCACCGAAGAACAGAGCAACCCCTTTTTCCGGATTGACTCGAGGGCTGCTGCCACCCCGGCCTCAATCTCGCTGATCTCACCAACCATCTTGACGTAGGATTTCCCGCCCAGACCCACAGCCAGCCTGATCTCCGGTATGGAAACGGCGGCCCGTTTGCAGGCAATGTCACCCGCTTCAATGCTGGCAGTGACCGACAATGCTTCGATGACGGCAATGGCATCCCATTCGGAGCAGGCAGCGGCTCCGACGATTGCCGGAATGATTTTGGGATGCAGTTGGGGGAGGAAGAGTTCATCCACGACCTTGGCCTCCCCTGCCTTTTTTCCGGCTGTCATCGCGGCATCGACATCGGCAACAGCACCTGCGATGATGATGATGTACTTCCCCGGACAGACCGGTTTGGCATCAATAATCCGGATACTCGCCGCCTTGGCCATGGCATCAAGCGACTTGATCCCTGTGGCAACGCTGTTGAACTCAAGTACTCCAAGTACGGTCAGATCCATAATTCCGTTCCTGTCTTTTTGGTCGGGCAGCCTGAGGCCACCTCAACCGGATTGGCGCTTCAGACGTTACCTCGCCTGGATAATGATGCGCTCGCTGTCTGCAACAATCACCTCACCATCAATGCTGGCGTGAACCCGTGCTCCCATGGCGCCGTTGGGAATATCACCAACAAGCTCGCCCCGCTTGACCCGGTCACCCACCCGCACCCTGGCCTCGGCCGGTGCTCCGATGTGCTGTCTGAGGAGGATCTCGACCCGTTGGGCTGTACAATCCTCGACAAACCGTGAGGGATGAAGATCATAGCGGGAGAGTCCCAGGCGGTTGATGACCCTTTCGGTCGGCACCTTGCGGTATTCCCACATGTCACGGGCCACAGCCGGCTGTCCCGAAAAATCAGCCTTGTACCCGGACTCCCGCAACTTGCGCTTGATCATCCGGTTCATCAGGCGCGGTGAAAGCGCCATCGGACAGGCCACAACCTCACAGACACCACACTCACTGCAGAGGAGCGCGCCTTTGATGACCTCTTCGGGAATGTCCAACCCGAGATTGATCTGGCGCATGATCTTGTGCGGCTCGAGATTGTGCCCGAGGAGAAAGCGCGGGCAGAGCTCGGTACAGAGGGTGCACTGGCAACAGGCCGTCTTGCTCTGCTTGAGAACCCAGTGCATCGGCTGGGTGTTGACGGCCACCAGGGGATGATCCACCGGAAGTACGATAATACCCGAGGTGAGCTTGGTCACCGGGATATCCGGATCCCGGACAATCGTCCCCATCATCGGCCCGCCAACCAGGATCACATACTCCTCAAGGGTCGTCCCCCCGCAGGCGGTAATCACCTCACGCAGGGTCACACCGACGCGGGCCCGTACGACTGATGGATTGGCAACCTCACCGGTACACGTCAGATAGCGCGACGTTACCGGGACGGAGGCAAACACTGCCTCGTGAAGATTTCTCAGGGTCTCGACGTTTTGGACGATGCAGCCAACCTGGATCGGTATCCCGGCAGGCGGGACCGAAACGCCGGTAATCTCCCTGACCAGGGAATGCTCGTCCCCGGCCGGGTAGTAGTTTTCGAGTTCAAACACCTCAAGCCGTTCGTACGCCAGGACCGCCGACTTGAGACGGGACACGACGTGGCCATACTTGCCTTTGACGGCCAGAACGCCACGGGTCGCCCCGTTCATCCGGACGACCAGATCCAGGGCCTTGAGAATCCTGTCCGTATCATGGAGGAGCAGATACTTGTCACTCTCAAGCAGGGGCTCGCACTCCGCCCCGTTGACGATCACGGTCGTGCAGTCCGCAGCCACCTTGACATGTGTGGGGAAGCCGGCACCACCGGCACCGACCACACCCATGGCCTTGAGGCGGTCAAGGACCTCAGCCCTGTTTTGAATAGGTAACGCTTCCATGCTCATCAATCAGATCCACGATTCCAACAATCACCGCATCAATCGGCTTCTTGCTGGTTATTTCAGTCTGGAGTGCCGAACTTCCCTGCGAGATGATGACCATTTCGCCGGGTCCGGCACCGATACCATCCAGCGCGACCAGATACTCATCCCGAACCTTGCCCGCATGATCACACCCCTGTATCAGGAGGTATTTCGCAGGAGGGAGGGTATCCGCCTTGCTGTCACTGACAACGGTTCCGGCAACCATTCCAAAAATCATGCGTTCCCCGCTTTCGATGCATGCTGCCGCATCATGCCTGACCGTCCTTGCGGTACACGTACTCACCACGCATCTCGATATTGTCGACAATGGCGACAATCGTCGCATCCGTCGGCTTTCCGTCCGTGACACCTGTCAACCGGGCACTGGACCCGGCCACGAAAAAGACAACCTCACCCGGACCGGCCCCGACCGCATCGATGGCAACAACATAATCGCCCTTCCCCTGCATGGTCGCAGGGTTGAGCTTGTCGAGCAGCAGGAACTTGATACCTTCCAGCCGCCCTTCCTTGTGGGCAGAGACCACCGTCCCGACAACTTTGGCAAGAACCATGTATGCTTCCCCAATCCTGGTTTCCTGAAACACCCGACAGACCCGGGCCGGAGATCCTGCCCGGGCAGCCTGTCAGCCCGACCGGTCATTTCCGGCCAAGAGGAAGGGCGGCATCCACGTTGGCATGGGGGCGGGGAATGATGTGTGTCGAGACGATCTCGCCCACACGCTCGGCGGAGCGGCTTCCGGCATCCAGTGCTGCCCGGACGGCAGCCACATCGCCGCGGACGATCGCTGTCACATAGCCGCCACCGATTTTTTCGTACCCGACCAGTTCGACCTTGGCGGCCTTGACCATGGCGTCAGCAGCCTCGACCATGGCGGCAAACCCGCGGGTCTCTATCATTCCCAAAGCATCTGTCATCGCATTCTCAGCCATCTTCAAATCCTTTCAGTCACGTGAAGTATTTTTTTACATTGCCCTGCCATCAATGGCGGAAAGGCAGCGTTCAACCGCATTTTTGCTCTCGAGAACCTCGGCTTCCTCACCGGCGATATAGACACGCCCGTATTTCCCGATCCCGTCAACATTGATGATCTTGATCCGTGCCACCTTTTCGGCCTCGTTGGCCGCGTAGTAGGCGTAGGCCGCAGGCTGGATATCCAGGATGTAGACCGTATCGCCCTCGACGACCATGTTCCCGCCACGCACCTTGTTGATCAACTGGGCATGGGGTCCAGCCACATTCTTGATCAACTGGCTCGTCAGGATACGCGGAACAAACCGCATGGTTTCCTCAAGCCCGGCGGCCGCCAGCATGGCCCGTCCGGCCTCGCGGACATCGGCCTGGCTGTCGGCATGCACTTCAAGGACACCGAAGTCCCGCTCGACCACCTGGAGTCCGGGTTTGACATTTGTCGCCTTGAGGGCCACGTCCGTCAACCGGTTGATCTCGATACCGGGTGAAATCTCGACAATGCAACTGGCTTGGCCTGCCTGGGGATAAAAACCGCTCTCCGAGTTGGATCCAAAGGAGGCCATCTGGTGCTGCAGGGAATCGAGAATGATGAAGGTTCGAAGTTCAACCATTACTTGGAACCTTTCCCGCCCCTTCCAAGGGGAAGGACCGCATCAACATTGGCATGGGGCCGGGGTATGATGTGCGTCGAGACGATCTCGCCCACCCGTTCGGCGGAACGACTTCCGGCATCCAGCGCTGCCCGGACTGCGGCCA
>DAIREN010000095.1:0-10729 GCA_036795535.1 Spirochaetota bacterium | reverse complement strand
CGGATCAGTTACGGGAGGAAGACATGAGCCCGGCGATGCAACGATTTTTTGCCAACCGGACTGGAAAAATCGGACTGGGGATTGTCGGATTCTTTGTTCTCCTGGCAATTCTGGCTCCGGTCCTGGCGAATGACGCCCCGATCGTGCTTGTCCGGAACGGGGAATGGTTTTTCCCGGCCATTTTTGACCACGACGAGTTCGCGAATGTCGATTGGCAAGTCTGGCTCGAAAAGGAGCCGTACGACTCGGCCCTGATGCCCCCCGTGCCGTTCTCCCCGGTCCGAGTCCGCCTGGATGAAGCCCTCCTCCCTCCCGGGGAAAAGGGGCACCTTTTGGGAACCGACAATCTCGGCTATGACATCCTGGCCCGGATCATCCACGGGAGCAGGATTGCCCTCTCCGTGGGAATCGTCGCCATGGGGATCGCGGCCCTGATCGGACTGGTCCTCGGCAGTCTGGCCGGGTATTTCGGCGGGAGCGTCGACATTTTGATCTCGCGCCTGATCGAAATCGTGATCTGTTTTCCCCTCCTTTTTTTGATCCTCACGGTTCTGGCCTTCCTGCCTCCATCGATCTACAATATCATGATTGTGATCGGGATCACCAGCTGGACCGGGATTGCCCGCTTGGTCCGTGGCGAGATCCTCAAGGTCCGCGAGATGGATTACGTCAAGGCTGCCCGGGCTGCCGGTTATCCGGACCGGAGGATCATCAGCCATCATGTCCTCCCGAACGCACTGGCCCCGGTCTTCGTCTCGATCTCCTTCGGGATTGCCGGTTCGATTCTGACGGAAACGGCACTCTCCTTCCTCGGATTCGGGGTTCAACCGCCGGATCCATCGTGGGGACAGATCCTCTCTCTTGCCAGGGAATACCCCTCCCGGATCTGGTTTACCATCTTCCCCGGTCTGGCAATTTTCTTGACCGTAACGGGATACAACATGATCGGAGAAGCGCTCCGGGATGCACTCGACCCTCGCCTGGCCCGCAGGGAATGACACCGCGGTCACAAACCTGCCGGATCATACACACTCTGTCTCGTTGAAAAAAGGCTGTCCCTGATACCAGGAACAGCCTTCTGTAGTGTACAGCCCTTCGTCCTATGGGGACACACTTTTCATTTTGGCGTTACATCGGCATAGCGCTTGACTGAGAAGGTTCCGCTGAAGCTCATTTGGACTTGTACAGCAGCCGATGAGAGAGAACCAGCTTGGCTCGTTACAGCAGAAGCAGACGAGCCAAAAGGTGACGTGACGGACGAGGTGGCAACAACACTGCTGACGGATGAAGTCGAGGCAGTACTGTTGACGGATGAGGCTGATCCGAACAGGGATGACGTTGAGGAAGCACTGCTTGACGAGGGAATGTACACAAACTGCGGTGCGGTCGGAGCGGTACTGTCATCCCGAACTGCCGTCCCGCTGAACGTGCCACTGATTTTTTCGCCAACCGCTCCATAGCTCAGGACCTTGACTGTCACACTCCCCCCATTGTCTGCATCCGCTGCCCAGCGAACGCCATTCAAGACAAAAGTGATTTCAGCAGATTGTGGTTGTGTCATTCCATTGGTCGGCCAGGTGATGATGACAGACCCGACATTGGTTGTGGATGAAATGGTATTCCAGTCTGTTGCTGTCTTGGCTGCAGCCACATAGGAACTCATGCCAACCACCCATAATCCGGCGGGTTTGCCGTCAGCCCCTTCAAATTCGTCCGTCGAGCCGGCTGTGAAGAGATAGGTCGAGCCGTCGACAACCATGGCGACACCGTCCGGGATGACGGATGCCTGATCGTCATCACCGCAGCCGGGCAGGGTCAGGGACCAGGTAAGGGTGGCCAGAAGTACAACCCAAAGCAGTGTGAAACATCGTGCCAGTTTCATGTGTGTATCTCCTTATATCTCGCCGGGCTCGTTGTGTCCCGGCTGTACCTCTAATGCATCTCTCATTCCTGCATTTTTTGAGTACATTCGCACACTGGACAAAGAATTATTTTGTACAAACATGACTGGCTGTGTGCTATAGTACGAGGGAAGGCCGGTTTTGCACCAAGAACCGGTACACATCACGAGAAGGAGCCACACTCATGGCACTTGCCTGCAAACCAGCCGCAAAAAAAAGCGTACCTGCGAAAAAACCTGCGGTGAAAAAAGCTGCCGCCAAAAAACCGGCACCAAAAGTTGATCCCGAAGTCAAAAAAATCACTGCTGCAATCGAACGAGCCAAGAAGACGGTCGACACACGCCAAAAAGCCCTCAAGGATGCCAAGATCGCCCTTGATGCCCTCAAGCTCAAGCTCTCCAAACTCAAGGCAAAATAATCCTTCCATTTGGATGCACAAAGGGGCTGTCCCAAAAGCAACGGGACACCCCTTTTTTGTTTCATCCTTCACGCTGTTCCTCGGCGTCCCGAACAAAGCAAGTGCTGTCAGACCGTCCAGGGCCACTCCCGGCTCTCCCCGGCGGTCTCGATCAGATCCGCCATCTCCCGGACCGCAACAGCCAGACCGGCAAAAATCGCTCTTCCAATAATGGAATGCCCGATATTCAGTTCCTCGACTTCGGGAATGGCGGCAATCGGCTGGACATTGTGATAATCAAGCCCATGCCCCGCATTTACCCCAAGACCGATTGAAGATGCATATGTGGCCGAATCAAGCAATTTACGATACTGTACTATCTTCTCCGCCCATCGTGCATTGGCATAGGCCCCGGTGTGGAGCTCGATATACCTGGCTCCCGCTTCCCGGGCGGCATCGATCTGCCGGAGTTCAGGATCAATAAAATGGGAAACCAGAGTCCCTGCGCTGGCGAGGCGCTGCGTGACCTCGCGGACCCTCCCGATCTGTCCCGCGACATCCAGACCGCCCTCGGTCGTGACCTCCTGCCTGTTTTCGGGAACCAAGGTCGCCTGGTCCGGAACCGTAGCCAGAGCAATCAGGACAATTTCCTCGGTGATCGACATCTCGAGGTTAAGCTTGGAATGGACGACCTGCTTGAGGATGGCAAGATCCCTGTCCTGGATATGCCGCCTGTCCTGCCGAAGATGGATGGTGATGCCATGCGCCCCTGACTGCTCGGCGATACCGGCGGCTGTCACGATCTCGGGCATCGGGCCCTTTCGGGCTTCACGCACTGTCGCGACATGGTCAATATTGACACCCAATATGCTTTTCATGGATTACCCTCCGCAAGTTCAACCGCAACACTTCCCGGGTCTGTGCTCTTTACGCGAATCCCGTCGGGCAGCACCGGTGATATCCTGACCTCATGTATCCCCTTTTGGAGATTTGTCATTGAGAGAACAAGTCGCACCTCAGTATCCTTGAGCTGATCAATTTTCAAGGAATCCCCCGTAAGAACAACCCTGACTTTCGGAAGTTCTTCGGGTTGAACCATCCTGAGACCGGGATTCAAGCCTTCAATCACCGGAACGAGTGAATCAAATGCCCGGGCTTTCCGTTCGGGTACTATTCCCAATCGAAGAACAATCTGTCCACTCTGCCTGATCTCGATATTCAAGTTTCCCAAATCAACCTGCACCGGCGATGCAATCGCGGATTTGAGCCCCGAGACAGAAAAGGGCATCGTGGGCAAGGAGGCCAGATTCGAGAGAATCATGGCCGGACCCCGGACTAGAAGCATGGCAGGTACGATATTGGTCTCGTAGATGATATACCCGTCTGACGGATTTCCCTTGATGACCGGAACCAGGGGAATCATCCGTTCCATGGCATAATCCATCTGGATTCTGAGACTGCGAACCGAGGTTGTCAGCTGGATATCCTCGCTGTACCCCGGATAGTGCAAAATGACGGGGAACTCGTTCAACCCCGGTACGGCATCCGCCATATCGACGGAGGCCGTTATCCGAGTACCGTCAATCGAATCGATCTTGCTCTTGATGCCACGGACGGTCACCGTGATGGTTTCCTCCAGTTTCCCGACAGACATGAGATAGCTCGGCCGGTTTTTTATCCGGAGTTGAACGGGAACGCGGAGTTCGTGGGTCAACATGCTGCGGACAAATACAAAGAGGGCCACGGCAAGGACCATGGAAATCGTCTTTTGCAACCAGTTCCGGAGGAAGAGCTCCCTGATGCTCATTTCTTTTTCTTCCTTGCATGCTCACGTTCACCAAGAACCTTGAGCAGGTTTTCTGCAAGCTTCTCCTGCCGGATATCGGAGCGGATCTTGCCATCAACCGCCAGCGAGATTTCCCCCGTCTCTTCGGAGACAACGAGAATCGCGGCATCCGTCTCTTCGGAGAGTCCGATGGCGGCCCGGTGCCGCGTCCCATACTCCTTGCGGATATCCCTGCGTTGCGTCAACGGGAGATAACAGCCCGCCGCGCTGATCCTTTTGTGCTGGATGATAACAGCACCATCATGCAGAGGCGACTCTTTTGAAAATACGGATATCAAAAGCTCAAAAGAAACGGTCGCTTCGAGTTGTGTCCCTGTCTCGACAAAGTTTTTGAGACCGACACCCCGTTCGAAAACGATCAAAGCCCCGAGTCGCCGGCTGGACATGAACTCGACGGATTCGATGATGTCCTTGAGATATTCGCGCCTGTCATCCATGTACATGGTCAGAAGTCCACCCTGCCCGACCTTCATCAGGACACGGCGCAACTCGGGTTGAAAGAGGACAATCAGCGCAATGGCCGCAACCCCCAAAAACCGTTCGAGCAACCATCCCAGTGTTTCAAGACCGAGGAAATTTGCGGCCAAGGTCACGGCCACAATCAGAATGATCCCTTTGAGGGCGGCAATGGCCCGGGTTTCGGCAATAATGAGATACACACGATACACGAGGTAGTAGACGACAAAGATGTCGATGGCCGGCAGGAGAATCTCCCTGAAAAAATAGATATCCTTGAGGAATTCCATTGCCGCCGTCTTTCTCCCGTCATGAACAGTAAATATACTCAGCCGGACCGTCGCCGGTCATGTTTCATCCCCGGGATAGCGGATCTCTTCGAGATAGAGGCCGTCCGGCGGTGCCGGAGCGGCACAGAACGCGTTATTCCGGGCATCCAGGACGGATTGGATCACAGCTGCCGGATCCTCTGCCGCCCATGCCTCGACAAGTTGTCCGGTGATCATGCGGATCATCCTCCGCAAAAATCCGTCTGCGGTAAAGACCAGATCCAGGTTCCGGTCGTGCATCTCGACTCCGATGGAGTGGATGGTGCGTTCCCGTGTTTTGGCCGACTGGTCCACAAGGGTATAGCTCGTAAAGTCGTGCCGTCCCAACAAGGGCCGGAGCGCTGTTTCGAGGCGAACCTGATCCGGGCGCCCCGGCCACGGCCAGGGTGTGACAATCCCGAGTTCGTGAGGCCAGCACGTTCCCAAAACAAAGCGATAGCGATACCGTCGGGAAAGAGCATCATGACAGGCGTGAAAGTCGGGGCTTACCTCGCTGGCACTGCACACCAGAATGTCCCGGGGAAGATGCCTGCGCACCGCGGCCACAAGGCGATCGACCGGGACTCTCGGATTTTCAATATCGTAATGGACTACCTGTCCTGTGGCGTGCACCCCGCTGTCCGTCCGGCCGGCACCGGTCACGGCCACCGGGGTAGCATAGACTGCGGAGAGGGCCCGGGCGAGTTCTGCCTGGACCGTCCGTTTGCCGGGCTGGACCTGCCAGCCCTCGAAGGCCCGACCGTCATAGGCCACCAGTATCCGGATCCGCATTCCGGCCACCTCCCAGGGCTTGGTGTGCCTCGGCAACGACGCTGCCAGCCAGAGCCCTGATCTCCGGAAGACTCTCACGGCCTGCGGTCAGGTGTGCCAGAAATTCGATATTCCCGTCCCCGCCGGCAATCGGGGACCAAGTCAGTCCGGTGAGACCCAGGCCCAGCACGTCGGCCGTCCGGAGGATCCTCTCGAGAACAGCCTTGTGTGTCTCCGGGTCACGGACAATACCGCCGGGGCCCACCTCGCTCCGCCCGGCTTCGAATTGCGGTTTGATCAGAATGACATATTCCGGTATCATGATCTCCTGGACAAGGACCGGGAGAATCAGGCTCACTGAAATGAACGAGACATCCATCACGGCGAGATCCGGGAATGCCGTGGAAATCCCGGCCCGTTTTGCCTCGCGTTCGAGATCAGCGCGCAGGAGATGGCGGGCATTGGTCTTTTCCATCACGATCACCCGGGGATCCGTGCGGATCGACCACGCAAGCTGGTTGCTGCCGCAATCGACCGCCCAGACCGGATTGGCCCCCCGCTCCAGGAGAAGCTGGGTGAAGCCCCCGGTGGAGGCGCCGACATCGAGGACCGGCCGACCGGCTGGCCGGACTCCAAAAAGGTCAAAAGCTTTTTCCAACTTGTAATAGGCCCGGGACACGGCATGATCCCGCGTCTCTACCCTGACTTGGGAAACACGGTCATCGGGAACGGTCTGCGAGGCCTTTTTCACCCGGTCAGTTCCGATAAAGACACTGCCCGCCATGATCGCCCGCTGAGCCTTCTCCCGCGTCGGACAATGCCCGAGTTCCACAAGGAGGGTATCGATCCGGCGGCCCGCCATCGCCTCAGTACTCCCGCTCGACCATGTATCGCGCCAGCATTCTGAGCGGTTCGGCAGCAGGTCCCCAGTCGGCAAGGACACGGCAGGCATTCTCGACCTCGCGGTTTGCCATCTCACGGGCTTTCTCGATCCCGTGGATCGATGTCCAGGTCAATTTTCCGGCCTCACGATCCGTCCCCGTGGGTTTCCCCAGAGTGGCCGCATCCGCTGTCTCGTTCAAGACATCGTCGGCAATCTGGAACGCCAACCCGATCGAACGGCCATAGGCGGCCAGTTCGGCGATCCTGTCAGAATCGAGATGGTTGACCAGACCTGGCAAAAGAACGGATGCCTCAAGCAAGGCTCCCGTCTTGTTGGCGTGGATAAATTCCAGCGTAGCAGAGTCGCCCGGAAGATACCCGCGTTCGGCTCCGATATCGGCCATCTGTCCCGCGACCATCCCCCCGAATCCGGCCGCCCGGGCCAGTCCGGAGACGATGTCGGGAATGACATCCCGGTCGTCGAGCGTCGCCAGACAAGCAAACGCCTCCGTAAGCAGTGCATCCCCGGCCAGAATGGCGGTGGCCTCGTCAAACTTGATATGGCAGGTGGGTATCCCCCTCCGGAGTTCATCGTCATCCATCGGAGGCAGATCGTCGTGGATCAGGGAGTAGGTATGGATCATCTCAAGTGCCCCGGCTAGAGGCAGGACCCGTCCTTCTGGAGAACCGCAGGCGTCGTTGACAAGGAGACAGAGTGCCGGCCGAAGGCGCTTTCCACCGGCGAAGAGTGACCATGCCGCAGCCTCAAGGAGACGGCGCGGATAGCGCTCTGCTTTTCCCAGACCGTCCATCCAGCCATGAAGCCAGCTCTCCACACATGCGGATTTAGTCGAGAGTATCTGCCGGAGCTCCATCGTCCAGAACCACCTTTCGTCTGACAACTCCTATCGAGACCGTCCTGCCGGTCTCCTGGTCGATTTCAGCTATCGCGTAGTTGATTTCGACACCACCCTCGGCCAAATCGAACTTGGCCGGCATCCCCGAGACAAATTTCCGCATCGCTTTCTCTTTCATCACACCGATCACGGAATCCGTGGCACCGGTCATGCCGACATCTGTCACGAACCCGGTTCCACCCGGAAGAATCCGGGGATCATTGGTCTGGACATGGGTGTGCGTCCCGAAAACCAGGGAGGCCTCCCCGTCCAGATAGTGCCCGAGAGCGGCCTTCTCCGAAGTGGCTTCAGCGTGAAAATCAACGACCACGATTTTGGCACCGGCCCGCTTGAGGGCATGGACCTCCCGCCGGGCCGCCTTGAACGGACAGTCGAGCGGATCCATGAAGACCCGGCCCATGATGTTGATGACGCCCACCTGAACCCCGTTTTTCTCGACAAGTACGCTCCCCTTGCCGGGAGCCCCTTCGGGGTAGTTCAGCGG
Organism: Spirochaetota bacterium; assembly: GCA_036795535.1. Classification (GTDB taxonomy): domain Bacteria; phylum Spirochaetota; class JAGLSM01; order JAGLSM01; family JAKPMW01; genus JAKPMW01. Next base: position 2,767 of record DAIREN010000095.1, on the reverse strand, counting down.
ACGGAGGAGACGCCTTTCGGTCTCGATGATCTTGAACACATCCTTGTTCCGCCAGACATGATTCCCGGTCGTAATCACATCGACGCCCCAGGTCAAAAAGGCCTCGGCTATCCTTGCGGAGATTCCGAAACCACCGGCCGCATTCTCGCCGTTGACGATGACACAGCAGGGTGCATGCTCTTTGACCAGCCCGGGGAGTGTCATCAACAGAGCCTGACGACCAGGTCGTCCGACAACATCCCCAACCGCGATGATTTTCATGAAAAACTCCAGATCCGGGGGATAGGGAACCCGCGCCGTCTTCAAATCGAGTCGGGCGCGGGTATCCGGTCAATATGCGTGTTCGACAATCCTGGTTTCGCGGATGACAGTCACCTTGACGACACCGGGGTGCTTGATCTCCCGCTCGATTCTCTTGGCGACATCCCGTGCCAACTGCCGTGCGCCCTCATCATCGATCAGATCATTCTGGACCATGATGCGCAATTCGCGTCCGGCCTGGGTGGCAAAGGACTTTTCGACACCCTTGAAATCGTTGGCGATTTTCTCGAGATTCTCCAGACGCTTGATATAGCCTTCGAGACTCTCCTTGCGGGCACCGGGCCGGGCCGCACTGATGGCATCGGCTGCCGAAACCAGGACGGTCTCGAGACAGCTCGGTTCCTTGTCACCATGGTGGGCGGCAATCATGTTGACGACATCATCATCCTCGCCGTACATCCTGGCCAGATCGGCACCGATCAGGGCATGACCGCCGCCGCCCTCCATCTCGATACCCTTGCCGATATCATGGAGCAGACCGCCACGGATCGCCTTCTGGACATCGGCACCGACCTCGCCGGCGAGCATTCCGCAGACATTGGCAACCGCCCGGGAATGGTTGAGGATGTTTTGCCCGTAGCTTGTGCGGAACTTGAGCCGCCCGACAGCCTTGATCAGTTCGGGGTGCATGCTGTGCAGACCGAGATCAAAGACGGTCCGTTCGCCCTCTTCGACGATCACCTTGTCGATATCACGGCGGACCTTGGTCACGATCTCCTCGATCATGGCCGGGTGAATCCGCCCATCCGTGATCAGGCGCTCAAGGGAGAGCCGGGCAATCTCGCGATTGACCGGGTTGAAGCAGGAGAGGACAACGGCCTCGGGGGTATCGTCGATGATCACGTCGACACCGGTCAGGACTTCGAGAGCACGGATATTCCTGCCCTCACGTCCGATGATCCGGCCCTTCATCTCGTCACTGGGAAGGCTGACCGAACTGACTGTCGCCTCGCCGACCACCTCGGGGACACAGTGCTGAATGGCGGTGATGATGATCTCCCGGGCCTTCTTCTCGGCATTCCGCCTGGCCTCACTCTCGATCTTGTTGACAAATTTGGCGCCCTCAAGCCGGGCATCCTCGCGCAGGTCATTGACGAGCATCTCCCGGGCCTGTTCGACCGTCATCCCGGACATCGTTTCGAGTGTCTTCAAAACCTTCCCCCGCTCGACTTCGAGCTCGGCGATCTTTTCCTCGGCCAGCTGCTCGCGTTGCTGAACGGTCTTTTCCCGTTTTTCGAGACCGGCCAAGCGACGATCCAGATTCTCCTCTTTCGAGAGAAGCCGGTCCTCCATCTTCTTGATTTCCATACGGCGCTCGCGGGTCTCGTTTTCGAACTTGTTGCGCTCGCGCAGGATGGCATCTTTGGTTTCGATGATCGCCTCGCGACGGGTAGCATCCGCCTCCTTGCGGGCGTTTTCAACAACCTGCTTCGCCTTGTCTTCGGCCGAAGACAGCCCAAGTCGGGCAAGAATCACGCGAAGCAGAAAACCGCCGGCCAGAGCCGACAGGGAAATGATGATCCAGACAATATCACTCATGTTTCATTCCTTTCTCGATATTTTCTTGTGCTCGATCAGCAGCATATTCATTCCACAGTCACGCTCTTCGCGAGATTGCGGGGCATATCGGGATCAAGGCCCTTGGCCACCGTGATGTAATAGGCCAGGAGCTGAAGCGGTACAACTGTCAGAAGAGGCGAGAGTGGTTCGATCACATCCGGAACATGGAAGACAACATCGGCATGCCGGCGGATGCTCTCGTCACCCTCGGTGGCGATGGCGATCACCCGACCCTTGCGGGCCCGGATCTCTTCGATGTTCGAGATGACTTTTTCGTAGACACCATAGCGCGGGGCGACCACGACGACCGGCATGCCCTTCTCGATGAGGGCAATCGGGCCGTGCTTCATCTCGGCAGCCGGATACCCCTCGGCATGGATGTACGAGACCTCTTTGAGTTTGAGGGCACCCTCGAGGGCCACCGGAAAATGGAAGCCGCGACCCAGATAGAGACAGTTCGTCTGACCCTTGAACTCGTCGGCCAGGGCGCGGATGGCCGAGGCCTGCTCAAGGACCCGCTCCATCTTTTCGGGCAGGTGCAAAAGTTCCTGGAGAAAGGCCATTCCCTGGCTTCCGGACATCTTGGACATCCGTGCCAGTCTGAGGGCGATCAATGCGAGCGCCGTCACCTGGGAGGTAAAGGCCTTTGTGGAAGCGACACTCTTTTCGGGCCCGGCATGGATATAGATCCCGCACCCGGATTCGCGGGCGATCGTGCTCCCTGTGACATTGACAATTCCGGCCACCGTCGCACCACGCATCTTGGCTTCACGCAGGGCGGCCAGGGTATCTGCGGTCTCGCCGGACTGAGAGATCACGAGAACCAGGGTCCCCGGGCCAATGACGGGATTGCGATAGCGGAACTCCGAGGCATATTCGACCTCGA
>DAIREN010000094.1:0-10811 GCA_036795535.1 Spirochaetota bacterium | reverse complement strand
CCGGTCCCGGTTGGCCTGATCCCGGTAGCGGACAAGATACTCGGGGATGATGCTCCGGCCACCTGACCGTCGGGCCAGGCTCTGCAAGACCTGATGGGTTCCTGTGGAGGCATCATCGGCCGGTATGGTGATCAGGCGGATCCCCGGAGCCTCGAGCCTTCCCGCATCGAAGCCGTGCTGTGGCGCGCGACCATTGGCATAGAGCACGGCGTAGCGCCGGGATCCTCCCCGCCAGGTGACCGAGCCAACCAGTCTCTGGAGAATTCCGTCAATCGGGAGAAGGCCATCTCCGAACCCCGGCTTTTCGTCCCGGATGATCTGCGCAATCCGTTCACTGGAAGGTGACAGATCGTGGAAGGAGAGCCTTTCCGAGCCTGAAAAGGTCATCAGGCCCCAGTGCACATCCGGGACCGGAAGCCCGTTTTGCAGGGTGATCCCCATTCTGGAGATGGTCTCCGACGCATCATTCAGCACACGATGCATCGATCCTCCGGTTTCGACAATGAAGACGATATCGATTTTTTGGTGCGTTGCCGGCCTGCGTTCAAAGGCTCTGGCCAGGGTTTCGAGGGCGGTCAGACCGGAACGGGCCGAGCCTTCGGTCCTGATGCTTGCGGTTCCCTTGTTGAGAAAATGGACCTGTCCATCACCGTTGGCGGCATTCAGGACAAAGAGTTCCCGGCATCCAGCCTTCCGTGCCTTTCCAAGTGCCTGTGACAGGGTGTCGGCATCGAGGATGACCGGGATTCTCGGGGTGAGCGGTGAATGGCGCAGCCTGAATTCGAGCGCCTGCCCGGTGTTGATGACACGTTCGCGGGGGACCAGTGTCCGGCCATCGATCCAGAGAGCAGCCCGCGGGGTCGTGGCCGCACCAAGGAGGCCGGGCAGGATCAGGAGACATGTGCTCAGGCAGACGAGTCGGATTGATTTGGGCATACCGTATTCTAGCATGAGTCGTCTCGTGAAGAAAAAAAAGAAAAAATGTTGTTTTATGTCGAAACAATGTTATGTTGTGCATGTTGCTGAAACAAAACATTGTTCTGCAAAGGAGGTGCGTATGGAACAGGAAACGGACTTGATATCGAAAAAGGATCTTTTGTCCGAAACCGGGATCTCCTACGGACAGCTCTATCGCTGGAAACGGGAGCGCTTGATTCCGGAGGAATGGTTCATCAAGCAGGCTTCGTTTACCGGGCAGGAGACGTTTTTTCCTCGGGAAAAGATTCTCAAACGGGTCCAGGAGATTCTGGCGCTCAAGGAGCGGCACTCATTGGATGAGTTGGCAGGCATGCTCTCTCCGGATGCGGCGACTTCCATGGGGATTCCCGCTTCGGATGACCCGCTCCTTGCCAGGCTCCCTGCCCTCCTTGGACGGGATGCGGTTTCCGCCGGTGAGGCCGCCTTCACCTGGGGCCTCGCGCAGATCGGACGGTTGGAGCATGTTCCTCAAAAAAGCCTTGAAGACCTGGTCAAACGGACGATTCCGGTCCTGGTCGGACTCAAACTTGTGGACACGGTCTGCACTGTCTATCGCCTTGGTTCAACCTGGCACGCGGTGTTTACCCGGGGAAGCACTCGCCCTCTTTTTGATTCCGGAGTGACCGTCTCCGGTTCGTTTACCTTGGAGGAAGCCATCAGTGACATGAGGGCCAGTCCATGCTGATGACACTCTGTATTTCATTCCATAACAGAAAGGACAACATAATGAATGACATCAGAATTGACGGAACAGGAACAATCGGAGCGGGAGAATATGGCTTGGTCAAGGTGGACGGCGTTGGGCGCTGCAAGGGGGATCTACGGGCCGAGTCGGTGCATGTCGACGGGATATTCCGCTGCCGGGGTGGTATTCATACCCGACGGCTGGATTGCGATGGTGTCGTCAGGATGCATGGGCCTCTCCAGGCTGGCTGGATCGGGATTGACGGCATGCTCCGGGTTGAAGGATCCCTCACCACGGAGGCCATGGAATGTGACGGCATGCTGACGGTGTACGGGGATGTCAAGGCCCGAGAGCTGGATGTGGACGGGCTGATGACCGTTCGTGGTGGCACAAAGATCGAGGCTACGAAGATCACTTGTGAGGGCATGATCCGTCTGAACGGAGAGATCTCGGCGGATTCGATCGAGGCTGACGGGTTCATCCGGGCCAAAGAGATCGTCGGGGAAACCGTCCGGATCAAGTCGCGACGCTTCGGCCTGTTTGCTTTTGTGATGCGGCGTTCGTCCCGGATCCCCTTGATAGAGGCCACAACCATCGAGTTGCAGGGTGTCCGGGCCGAGACCGTGAATGGGCAGGATGTCACGATCGGACGGGGCTGCCGGATCGAGCGTCTGGACTGCTCGGGAAATCTGCGTATCGCCCGGGGGGCCAAGGTCAAGACCCTCACGGGTGGGTACACTCTGCACAAGGAATGAGTCACACGAACCGACTGCAGGCTTCTGGCGCGTTCCGTGACGGCAGGAATGCGTCGTTTTCTCTGATTACGGCAGGCTGTACGAATCCGTATGTCCGTATCGGAAAGTATTTGTACAAACTATCTGCCTGCTCCGATGGTCCATGTCAGGGAGAACGCCAAGTCGAGGGAGGTTGTGCATGTCCGGTCGAGCCAGCCGGAGATGGACTCGTTGACCCGAAGCAGTGCCCCCCACACCAGGCCCCCCCGGCTGGATCCGCTCTCCAGGACCAATCCGGCAGTCCGTCCCGTCCCGGTGACTCCCGGCAAAAGCCCATCGCCGGCGCTGACCAGGACGGGCCGCATCGGCCAGACCCGGATTCCTTGATCGGTCTGCCAGACGGCATATCCGGTCCGGATCCTGATGGTGTTCAGATCACAATCGATCTGGATCGCCGTCCAGGCTCCATCGCCGTTTTGGTTGGACCGCAGTCCGGCCGAGAGGTTCCAGAGAAGACTCTCGCCAAGACGGCACACGACTGCCAGATCCGTCTTGCATGTCTCGCTGCCTTCTTCGTCTACCCAGTCTGCCCCCCTCAAGCGGAGAGTCCAGGCAGGATCCGGTTTCCACTCAAGCTGGATTCTGCCCGAGGTTTTCCACCCGACATTTTCCCGACCGAGGATGGCCAGCGTGCCTTCGATCCCGAGAGTCTCGTCGAGTCGGGTTCGCCCTTCAAGAAGGATCCCCCGGTTGGCTGTCAGGTCCGAAGCCAGCCCGTCCAGGAGTCCGGGGTGGATCCGGCTCCGGTCGTAGAACACGAAACCGGCACGGGTATCCCCATCGGCCAGCGAGATCCCGCCGGCTCCACCCCTTGTTTTGAGGGAGGAGGGTTTGCCACCCTCGAAGGCGGTGATAAATTCGCCGGAAATGAGGCAGGCTCCGATCTGCACACCCGTAGACAGGAGCACGCGGTCGCGTATCGACGATGTGAATTCCGGCCTGCGGGTGTTCGGCAAAAAACCATGGTCAAAGGATTCACGGATCCAGAGGGCAGACACCCTGCCCCAGTCCGCGGGCAGCCAACTCGCACCCAGGCCCAGTCGGAGATGGTGGATCGGGATGTCACCCAGGCCGGTCACAAGCGATGAGAGACTCGAGGTGATCCGGTCATTCGAGAGTGCTTCCTCCCTGAGTGGCCAGGCCATCAGGCCGGCCGAGGCCGAAAACGTCCATCGTCCGGCTTGATACTCGCCGAGGAGACCACTGGTCACCTCGGGCGTGCGTGTTCCGCTGACGGGGATGTAGCCCGGCATGGAGTCTGTTTCCAGGCTGAGATCGCCGGCCGAGCGCTGTTTTCCCGAAAGGAGACCGAGAGGTGAGCGGAGCCGGTACTGGCCGATGAGAAGATTCCAGTCCGACGGTGCAAGACGGAGATAGCCGGAGAGCTCCGTCACTGGCCGGGGAAGCCGGGTCCCGATCCCGAAGATGCCGGACATGCGCCTCTCGGCAAGTCCGGTTTCTCCCCGTGCACCCATGCGGAGTTCAAAACCTTCGCTCTCGAGAGACAGGGCAAGAGGGAGGCGCCATGTCTCTCCCGAGTTACGGGCCCCCGCGCGAAGCATCCCCCGGTACGGAGTGTCGAGCGTTGTGCGCCGGGCTTGCAGAAAGCGTCTCAGTCGGCCATAGAGAGCTGCCGTCATCCCGCGGACGGCGAGGAGTTGCCAGCGTTCGTACAACCCCGGTTGTCGGCAGGCATGGGCGATCCGGCCCGCCATGAGTGGTGTCATCCCCGGGATCGCTTCCAGCCGGCTTGGTGTGCAGCCCGCGAGGGGGATCGGATCCGGGGCGGCTTCCTCCTCCTGCGTCTCTTCATCGTTGTCCGAAACGTCATTGATGGCATGGAAGGTCTTTGTACAGATGAAGGCATTCGTAAGACGGATATGACGGAATTCCGGGACGTGAAACAGGAGGAGGAGTTGCGCGGGATTTTCAAAACCACCCAGTTCGCTCCGGATTCGTTCAAAGAGTCCGGGACTGATCCTGAGACGGGTGAGCCGCACGAATTCTTTTCCCGTGACCGTGTTCAGTTCCGGGCGTTCTTCGGCAAAGAGCGTGAGCGGAGTCAGGAGAATCCAGGTCAGGATGAACAACCTCGGGCTCATCGGGGGTCTCCGAAGACCAGGGGAATCCAGTTTGTCGTTTCTCCCGGAAGGAGTGCCAGATCGGCCGGATCAAAAAAACCGTGCAGACTTGTACGCAGGAGGATGATCCGGCGGGCCAGATCGGCGCGGATCCCGCGTGCCATGAGATGGCGAATCTCCATCCCGTTGATCCAGCTTGTCTGCCCGGAGGCATTGGTCAGGAGATGGAGATTGGTTCCCGATTCCATGACAGACGAACGCGCCATCCAGGGGAGCAGGACTCGCCGGGTGATTCCGTGGACCCGGACAAGATCCTGGACACTGGCAAAGGGGCGCTCGTTCCGTTCCCGGATGATCCGCGAGGCCATGCGTCTTGTCATTCCCGGAAGTGAGAGCAGGGTTTGGAGGGAGGCCGTGTTCAGGTTGACCCGACCCTTCCAAGGCTGCGTTTCTTCACGAGATGGCGAGATACTGATGGAAAGCGCGTGTGTCAGGAGATGTGACGCCAATCCAAGCCGGTTGGCAAGTGCAAATTCGAATTCACCGGCAGAGAGGCTCAGTCCGAGTGCCAGGGCCGGTGTGCCGGGCTCGCAGGTGGTGAGGATCTCCAGCCCCGGGACCGGGATCCAGCTTGCTGAGAGGGCGGTCTCCTGTCCCCACTCGTCCGCCTGGATGCCGGCCCGGATCGTCCACGAGGCGGCGACCGGGAATTCAAGTCCGGCCCGCATCCGTGTCGACATGTGTTCTCCCGCTTCGAATTCCGGTTGATTGAAGGCATACACGGCCACACCGAGGGAGAGTCCCTCCATTGGAACGATCCGGATTCCCAGATCGCAGGCGAGCGTGGTCCAGGCATTGTACCCGTCAATCGAGAGGCGTATGAGACGGGCCTGGAGACCCGCCGAGAATCCCGGGAACAATGAGACGCCGGTACCCAGCGAGAAACACTGTTCATCCCAGAGTCCGTCCGAGGAGAGAGACCAGCCCAGCCCGATTCCCCAGTTTCCGGGGAAATCAAGGACAAGACCCGTGACAGCCGTGTTGATCTCGACATCCGGAACGAGCCCTCCCGAGAATCCGTAGGCATACTCGAATCCGGCCGGAATCAAGGCCGGGTTGTGCAGGACGGAGAGTGCTCCGGCGGGACTGGCAATTCCGGTCCAGGAACGTGCCAGTGATCCGGCATGGTCCACCAGAGTGCCTGCACTCTCTCCATGCAGGGAAACGCCGAATGAGAGACAGAGCAAGAGCTTACCGATGATGGGGCGCAATCCTGAGCAGACGTGTGACATGGATGCTTTCTCCGTTCTCCAGGCTGATCTCTGCTGTCAGACAGAAGCGGCCAACCGGCAGAAGCCGGCCGTCCTCCTGTTCCCGTGGAACCGGGATGCGCCAGACGCCCGGTCCGCCGAGTTGACCGGAGACCTCTGCAATCCTCCGTCCGCCCAGCGTGAAGAGGCAGATCCGGGCGCTCTCCCCGGTTTTCAGGGTGAGGATGGCGGTTCCGGGACGATCCCGCGTACTGACCGGCTGCTCCAGTACAAAGCGCTCCGGTTTTTTCGTGAGCTCGAAGAGGGGGACGGCCGCCGATCCCGGAGTCCCACCATGGTAGCGGCGGACCAAGGGGGCCGATGGTCCGGGCCCACGTTCCCAGGATGTGCCCTCTCCCGCGTCCTCGAACCAGACCAGGACGTCGAGGAGTTTTCCGTTTCCGTCTTCGAGGAGGATTGCGCCACCATCATTGGGCAGTCCGTGTACGGCGAGCCTGGATCCATCGATGGTCAGATGGATCCGGCCTGCCTGGTGCGGTGTGGCGGACAACCAGTCGCGATAGCGTCCAGTGTAGCCGGGGGCGGTGATCAGGGCGATTCCGCCTGGAGCCAGGAGGATCCCGGCCGGAATCCCGGAGAATGGCCCGTTCCAGGGGATCAGGGCCTGACGTTTTCCGCCCGGTGTCGCAAGCAGGCAGGTTCCGAGATCGATCGTCTCTCTCCCCGGGTTGCAGATCTCGATATATTCGTCTGCGGCACCACCGCCGCCGGCCGGGTGGGCCATGACCTCACTGATGTACACTCCGTATCCCGGTCTCCCGAGGCTGCAGAGTATTCCCAGGATCCAGATACCGCGGAGCCATCGGTTCATGCCTGTTCCTCCCTTCATCTTTCCATGAGAGGAGAGGTCCGGGAGAGATTGGCGGTGCCATGAAAATGCAAAAAATCTGCCCGGCGGGTACCGAGTCACGCCATGACGGGGAGGTATAGGGATTGTGCGCTCTGTCTGGAGCGGATTTTTCCCGGCATGGGTGTGCCCGAGGGTCGGAACAGGAGACTTGAAAAAGGCTGGCGTTCCGGGTAAATTTCGGATACATTGTTCTCGGGTGCCCCATGTACAACTACGAAAACCAGGATTACCTGCAGCATCTGACTGAAAAGTCGGAGCTCTGGTATCAGGATGTCCTCGCAGCCCTCCTCTCGGTGCAACCGAAGGAGGTCCTTGAGCTGGGATGCGGTGACGGCGGGTTCTCGCGACTGATGGCCGAGCAGAAAATCCGGGTTTTGGCCCTGGATCATTCAAAAACGTTTCTCGAGTATGCCCGGCGCCGGACCAAGAGCCGGCTGGTCCAGTTCGAACAGGCCAATCTTGACAGTGCGGTTGGTCTCCATATTGCCGGTCGCCGGTTTCAGGCTGTTGTCTCGGTGGACGTGATCGAGCATCTCAGGCGCAAGGAACGGCTTCTCAAGGATGTGGCCGGTGTGCTCGAGGAAGACGGGTATCTCGTCCTCCAGGTTCCCAATCTCTATTGCAACATGATCAGCCAAAACTATGTCCATTCTCCGATCAACCTCCTGCGCAAGTTCAGGCGCGGCGTACGCGGGGCCTGGCGCCAGTTCAGGCACAAGCCGCCCGAGGACATCTGCCGGGTCGAGTACGGTCTCGATTACCGGGTGGCCGATCATGACGCCGTCTGGCTTTCCTCTCCGTTCTGGTATCTGGACTTTTTTCGCAGACACAACTGGGAACTGGTTTCGTTTACATCCTTCTCCTTCGATACAAACAAAGTCTGGCTCAAGCGCATCCTGCGACTGGCCGGGCACCTTCCCCTCCTGCGCTGGCTCGGGGGGCGCATGATCATCATTGCGCGCTACCGGGGCAAGCAGCCACGACCACGAAAGAAACGAGCAGAACACTGATGCGCATTCTTTTCCACCTCACGCACAAAAACAACCTCTACGCCAGCCGCTTCATCTACGAGGGCTACAAGGACGCGTTTCTCGATCTGGGACACGAGTTTTACACCTACACCAATAATGACAATCTGGCCGAGATGCTCGAGGAACATAAACCGGACATCTTTTTCACGGCCTCCAATTTTTACTGTTTCAAAGCGCTCGATCTTGATCTTCTGTCCGAGCATCGCAAACGCGGGATGAAGGTCTTTGTCCTGGTTTCCCTGTACCACAATCCCCTCAATCCCCTCTACTCCCTCGAACGCGAACAGGACAAGGTCGAGCTGATCCGTTCCGGTCGTTTCGGGGATGCGTTCTACAACTTCTTCCCCCAGTCCATGAACCGGGCCTTTACCGATGCGACCGGGTATCCCTGTCACACCGTCCTCCTGGCCGCCAACAAGAAGCTGCACTATCCGGTCGAACCGGATCCGGCCTTTGCCTGCGATATCGTCTATATCGGGTCCAACCTCAAAAAAAAGCGCGAAGCCTTCGAACGCAAGCTCTATCCCCTCCGCAAAAAGTACGAGGTCAAGATCATCGGAAGGGACTGGACGGTGACCGATCGTGCCCTCGGGGTCCTCCAGCAGGGAAGCCAGTATCTCGGACTGCGTGTCTTTGACAATCTTCGTTCCCTCTCGGTCTCGCTCGAGGATGAGCGCAAGCTCTACGCTTCGGCCAAGATCTCCGTCAATATCCACGAGTTCCAGCAGAACATCTACAGCCACGATCTTAACGAGCGGACCTTCAAGGTACCGGCCTGTGGCGGGTTTGAACTCTGCGACAATGTCCCCGGGCTGCGCGAGATTTTTTCGACGGACGAGATTCCCATGGCCGAGACGGACGATGTCTGGTTCGAGACCATTGCCTGGTTTTTGGAGCACGATAAGGAGCGTCGCGAGATCGCAGCCCGGGCTACGGCCAAGGTTCTGGCCGAGCATACCTACCACAACCGGGTGGCCCAGCTCCTGGCCGTCCATGCCAGATTGTAAAGAGCGTTTTTCAGGTGCTCCATGACCGGGCACGAAGCCCGGTTTTTTTTGCTTCAGCGATCGAGTTCAGCGCAGAAGGTTCGACAAGATCAGGATCGCCTCTCACGAAGGCAGGAAACCCTGACGGATATCACTAAAGCAGAGCATGCTTCACATAATGCTTTAGCAGTTACTCTTCAAGTTGGCTTACGCAGGATCCGCATTGTCCGGACGGGATGCAGAAGGATCGAGCAGGCGAGACGGAAGGCATACCCGGCTCTTGTCAGGAAGGTTCTAAGCTTGCGGGCTGGACGGTGTTCCCCGTACTGATACTGTCTGAGGAACGATGTGATCCCATTGGCATGGGCAGGATCGCCCATTCGGTCTGTGGTGTCCGCCTTCTCCGCCCGCTTCAGGACAAAGCGCAAAAATCCCCGGGAGTCACTGGCAGCCACTGCAAGCCCGGCACGGCTCGCTGCGATCGCAAGTGTTGTTGCCGTAAAATTGGAGAGGTGGGCTTCCTCGAAAAAGCGCAGGAGTGGGAAGCCGGCCGATGGATGCAGAAGATTGGGGACTTCGATGTAGAGCAGTCCGTCCGGAGTGAGAAGTGCCCCTGCCCGCCGCAAAAAGGCGACCGGGTCGGCAACGTGTTCCAGGGTATGCAGGCTGGTGATCAGGCTGTAGCCCGCCTCCTGCCCGCATGCCGTTTCCTCGAACATGCCCTGCTCGACATCGAGGCCGAGAAGAGTGCGAGCGGCCTGTGTGCAGACGGGTGAAGGTTCAATCCCCCTGACACGGGCCTTCCGCTTTTTTTGGATCTGCCACAACAGTCCGCCGTAGCCGCAGCCGATGTCGAGGATGCGGTCTTCTGGCGTGATGCGTCTTCCCAGGAGTCTTTCAATCCAGACGAGGCGGGCCCTGCCCCGGCGCACATCATCCAGAACCGAGATCCGGGTAAAGCGCGAGAGTTTGACGGTCTGTGCGTTCCAGTAGCCATCCCCTGCATACAAGCTGGCCAGATCCTTTTGGCTTGAGTGCTGACGGGGTTGAAAGACGAGCCCGCAGGCCGGGCAGAGCCGGTTGTCGGGGCGGGAGACGGATGCGGCCAGCCTCATGTCCGAAGTGCCGGAACAGAGCGGGCAGTCCGCTCTTCCGGCTGCGGTTTCAACGATCGGATTGTCCTGGTTCGGCATCACTGGTCCCTGTTTTCAGGTTTTTGCAACATCACGGCGTAATACTCGCCGGGCAAAAAACAGTCCACAATATCGTGAATGATGGTCCCCATCCTGAGCAGGGGATAACTCCAGAGATTCATGCAGCGCCGGTTTGCCACAACACGGTACCCGGGAAAGAGTTCCCTGACGCGGCGGGTCGAGAGTCTCGGGAGGTAGGTTTTTGCCGGTTTCCGGGATATCCTGCGCAGGACCGAGACAAGGCTTTGCCGTAGCCGCACGATCCAGGAATCGTAAAAATCGAACAGGAGGATGTACCCTCCGGGCAAGATTCCCTCATCAAGATGCTTTGAAACCGGGGGCTGGTCGGCAGCCGGGATGCTGTTGTAGACATAGATCGCGCTGATGCAATCCAACCCGCACAATTTTTTTGGAAGCGGCTTGTACAGATCATGCTGAAAAAACGAGATCCCGGGATTGACGGCGCGGGCTGTTTCGATGAAGGTGGGGATGAAATCGCATCCGCTGATGAGTTTGGCATTTCCGGCCAGTTCAGCCCAGAGGTTGGCGATCCGTCCCCGGTGACAACCGACATCCAGGATCCTGGCATTCGGGATGTCCAGTCCCGCCTGCCTGGCGAAACCGGTCAGGATCCGGATCTTTTCGGACTCGAAGCGTCTCCCATACCAGTGACCGACCGAATAGCGGTTGTCCACAGTCAGGGAGAGATCCTGCGGGGCTGCATTGTACTTCGCATCCCGCTCGTATTTGGCCCGCTGTCCGGCCCGGGTCGGCCCGCGCTCAGGGGTTCGTGCCATCGGATCTGCGTTTCCTGCGCACGAACCACTCGCCCACCGCGACAACCAGGATCAGCCCGTACCCGGCCAGGCTGGCGGCATGCAG
>DAIREN010000093.1:0-10889 GCA_036795535.1 Spirochaetota bacterium | reverse complement strand
TGCCTCGGGCCGGTCCTTCCGGGCTGCTTGCAGAAAATGGTACCATGATCGCATTATCTCCAGGCCCGAAGAATTCTTTTTCCACTTCTGGCAATACGCACGTATCAAATACGACCAATATCCATTGGAGGAAGAAACGCTATCCGCAATACGAGCCAACTTCCCGTCTCGTGACTCGCCACACACCATCGAACGCGGAAAATTATTATACTGACAGGCAGGCCGTCTCCATCCGAAAATCGCTTTCAGAAAAAAGCTGAAGACATACAGCGCTTGGCATACTCTCCTGTGCATTCTGTCATTCAGCCATTTTGATCCTGCCCTTGCAGCGCAACAATGTGTTTCTGGACTGCCTCAGCTGGCGACTTTCCGGAGGCGATGGCATCGGTGACTGTCGAGATAAAAACACTTCCTGCGACAAAACAATCGACAACACCCTGGAGCGCCTCGACCTGATCACGCTCCCGAATCCCGAACCCCGCGGCCAGCGCACGACCTGTCACCCTTTGTATCCGTTCAAGGTACTTCTTCGTCCCGGCGTCAATGACCGATTTTCTTCCAGTTACACCATACCGCAGGACAGCATATACAAGCGGGGAGATGAACCGCCGACATATCATTTCCATTCTTGCGTCATCGGTATCTGGAGCAATCAGTGGTACAAATGCCAACCCTGCCGCACTCGATATCTCCGGCAGCATGTCTTTCTCATCAGGGGGACAATCAGGGATAATGAAACCGTCAACTCCCGCTTCTGATGCATCCTGGACAAACGCATGCTCACCATAGGCGAGAACAGGATTCAGGTAACTCATTACCAATATGGATGTTACACCGCCACCAGCGCGTGTATCGGCATGCCTTCGCACTCTCCCGATCATCGCAAGGATTTTTTTTGTCGTCGCACCGTTCGCCAAGGCTTGATGATTGGCCGCAACGATCATCGACCCATCTGCAGCAGGATCAGAAAACGGAAGCTGGATCTCAAGAATATCCGCACCTGCGTCAATCATCGCGCACAGGATGGCCTCCGATGTTTCCATATCAGGCCAGCCACCGACAGCATGTGTCATGCACCGCAATCCTGTTGTATTTTCCTGAAAAATCTGTCGTATTCTATCGATTCCTGTCACAGAATCCCCCTTGCCATACTTGTTCCTCAAAAAACGGTGCCATGACATCGGTCACCCCGATCTGCACTACCCCATCACCTCATGGCATCAGTATCTGATGCCGTCACACAGAAGCAACGATACCCGGGTGCAGTGCCAAAAATACGCGCTTATGGCACCATTTTTCCCGGACCACCCTCAATCCTGGCGACCTCGCTTTTCAGAAACTGTAACCAGTCCTCGCCATCGAGCCTCGGAGCGGTAATGAACAGATCTTTGTCACCCCGACCTGAGATATTCACGACAATGTCCGTTGATGGTGACGATTCCTTCGCTATGTCCAGTGCCGCAGCCAGGCCATGGGCAGACTCCAACGCCGGTAAAATCCCTTCCGTCCTTGAAAGAAGAAGGACCGCCTCCAACACTGCTTCATCCCGGGCGGACCTGAATTCTATCCTCCCGGATTTTCCGTAATAGGCCAGTTCCGGACCTATCCCGGCATAGTCCAGCCCGGCAGAGATGGATGAGGTCGGAAGGAGTGACCCGTTCTCATCCTGGAGAAAAATGGATCGGTATGCCTGAACAACCCCGGGACGGCCCTGCCCGCTCGACATTCGCACCGCATGTTCCCCGGGCCCGTCTCCTTGCCCACCGGCCTCAACGCCGACCATCCTGATCTGTCCGTCCTCGATGAATTCATGGAAGAGCCCGATGGAATTGGAGCCACCGCCGACACAGGCGACAAGGACATCCGGAAGCGTCTTCACCGATACCGGCTTGGCGCTCTCGGACGACATGCTGTTTCCCTCACGCATGCCACTACCACTTTGCCCCTGCCGCACGACCAATTCCTCATATCGTTCCGGAAACTGCAAACGGACCTCCCGTCCGATCACAGACTGAAAAGTCCGGACAATCTCCGGAAACGGATATGGACCCAGCGCTGAACCAAGAAGGTAGTGGGTATCCGAGACCCTCTCTGTCCAGTTTTTCATCGCAGCATTCACCGCATCGGTCAGTGTTTTCGAACCTTCCGTCACAGGAGTGACCGTCGCACCAAAGAGTCGCATACCATAGACATTCGGATGCTGGCGGGCCATATCGACCTCGCCCATGAATACCTCGCACTCCAACCCAAGCCGTGCCGCGACAGCGGCTGTTGCCAATCCGTGTTGGCCGGCACCGGTCTCCGCGATAATTCTTTTCTTGCCCATTTTTTTGGCCAGCAAACCCTGGCCGAGCGCATTGTTGATCTTGTGCGCTCCGGTATGCGCCAGGGCTTCCATCTTCAACCAGATCCGCCCGCCTCCGCACACCCGTGTCAGATTCTCCGCGAACAGGAGGGGCGTGGGCCGGCCGATAAAATCCCTTTGCAGACGTGCCAAGTCATCCAGAAAGCCTTTGTCCTGTCCAAGACGGCTCCAGGCTTCTTCCAATTGTGTAAACGCTGGAACCAGAACCTCCGGAATATATCTGCCGCCATACTCTCCGTAATATCTCTTGTCCATGCTTTCCATCATCGCTCCCGCCTTCCCGTCAATGGTTTCGATGCCTGATCCTGTTGATGTTCCCATTCGCGAACGTGACGAAGAAACACCTGTATTTTTTCTTTCGACTTTCTTCCGGGAGATTCCTCGAGCCCGCTCGACACATCGATTCCGTCAGGGCTGATGTGTCCCAGAACATCCAGAACCGTCTCCGGACGAAGACCGCCCGCAAGAAAAAACAGCTTTCCGGCCCGGTGGACGAAATCCCTGGCGGCACAGGCTGCATCCGTTGCGACACGAACGCCGCTCCCGCCTGCCATACCCGCGACAGCCGCATCCCCGAGCACGATGTCCGTGGTTCCCCAAAATGCGAACCTGTATTCTTGTTCCGCAGCACGCTCCAGGCCCTTTGCCCCACCAACTGCCAGCGGGAGAACCGGATACCAGGGTACGGATCGGTATGCCGCCAATTCCGGAGCGGGATGATGGACCTGGACCAGATCAAAACACTGGATCCCGCTCACAGTCTGCATCTCTTCGGGCGATGGATTGACGACCACAGCGACCATCCTCGGCGCCTCTCCTCCAAAGCAAGTTCTCAAGCGGCCAATCAGCGTTGCGGCATCGTCCAACCCGATCCTCCGTACAGAATCTGCCAACACAAACCCGAGATACTCGGCCCCGGCCTCGGTCGCGAATGCCGCATCATCGTAGTCGGTCAGTCCACAGATTTTGACGAAGATCCGTTTCATTCCCGGCCAGCCCCTTGCCCGTCCTGAATCTCGCCATCAAGGACTTCCCGAAACCGCCTGACTTCCGCTTCGGGATCGGCCGCCAACGCAAAATGTTCGCCGATCAGGAAGGCATCGAACCCGGCACGAAAGAGCATACGGGCCGTATCGGTTGCATGGATTCCCGATTCGGCAACCCGGACCGGCCCTGACGGCATCGCCCCTGTCAACTTGACCAGACGCTCCGGATCGACGGAGAAATCCCTGAGATCTCTCGAATTGACACCAATCGCATCCGGCTGCAGACCGGACAAACGGATTGTATCGAGCTCGTCTCCATCCCTGGCCTCCAGCAAAACTTCCATTCCTAGCCGGTGCGCGCGACCGATCATGCCGGCCAATTCCGCGACATCAAGCACGGATGCGATCAGGAGGACAATATCCGCGCCCAAAGCAAAACTTTCATCGATCTGCCATTCATCAACCATGAAATCCTTGCGGAGAACGGGCAATCCTGTCGACCTGCGGACCATGCGCAGGTCTTCATCAGATCCGGAAAAAAATTCCGGTTCCGTCAAAACGGAAACAGCCGACGCACCACCGGCTTGATACCTCAGCGCCAGAGCCACCGGATCGTACTCGGGCAGCATGACCCCCTTGGAGGGCGATGCTTTCTTGCACTCGGCAATAATGATACCGGTTTGTTGTTTTTTTTGATGAACATCCTCAGTCCCCTTGCGGGCCGGCATGTCCGGAGAATTTGTCGGACCACCCTGCGGTTTCCTGAAGAGCGGGCGCAGCCCCCCTCCGGGCCGGTCAGCCAGAGCGGCTGCATACCCGGCGTCTGTCCTGACGTCCGGCAAACGGATCGTGCGCTTTCTCGCAGCGACATCCTCACGCCGTCTGGCCACAATCTCGTCCAGGATTGTTTTCATGACAGAGACCCCGCTCTGGCCCGCTCAAGTGCCGCCAGGGCACTCCCCGAGTCAATGGAACGGGAAGCAATGACCAGAGCCTCACCATAATCCGACGCCAGGTCCGCAACGAGAATGGCTGCTGCTGCATTCAACAGGACGATATCCCTGGCCGGACCCCGTTCCCCTTCAAGGACACGATTGATGATTCCGGCATTCGCCGCCGCATCCCCGCCACGAATCGCTTCGGCCTGGCAGAGAGGAAGACCGTATTCCGCAGGATGAATCTCGTAGTGTCTGACCCAGCCATTCCGGTATTCACTGACCCAGGTCGGACCTGTCAATGTGATTTCATCCATTCCGTCCGATCCATGGACAACCATCACATGCTTCAAGCCCAGTGTGCCAAGAACTTCGGCCACCAAAGGAACAAGCTCCCTGGAATAGACTCCGACAACCTGCCGCTCCACCCGTGCCGGGTTGATCAATGGTCCCATCATGTTGAACACAGTCCTGAACCCCAATTCCCGGCGCGGACCCATGATATGTTTGAACGCATCATGGTAATGGGGAGCAAAAAGAAAGGCAAACCCGTCCCGGTCAATACTGGTCCGCGCTGCATCCGGTGAAAGATCGACCGGCACCCCAAGCACTTCAAGGACATCCGCCGAGCCGGAACGGGATGTGATGGAGCGATTCCCGTGTTTGGCAACCGCGGCACCGGCGCCAACAGCGACAAAAGCCGCTGCGGTTGAAACATTGAAACTCCCGCTTCCGTCCCCTCCGGTCCCGCATGTATCGATGACTGGCCGCTCGGTTTCCAGAGGAAATTCCGGGAGCCTGGCCCGGAGGGCCGATGCAAT
Source organism: Spirochaetota bacterium (assembly GCA_036795535.1). Taxonomy (GTDB): domain Bacteria; phylum Spirochaetota; class JAGLSM01; order JAGLSM01; family JAKPMW01; genus JAKPMW01. The sequence goes on along the minus strand of DAIREN010000093.1, from coordinate 5,782 downwards.
CCCGCTGACTTCCGCAACTTCCGGCTTCCTCAGTGAAAAAGCCGTCAGCATCGCTCCAATCTGGGCCTGGGACAAACGGCCCTCTGCCGTTTGTCCGACCAGCGACGCCGCTTCCTCCCTGGTGAGCCGCTCACCGGCTGCCAATCGAGAGAGAAGCGTCCGGACCGGCGGAATCTCCCGGACGCCACTGATGAAATTCGCAAGAAGCCGCATCCCGTCTTCACTGCCGATGGATTCAGGATGAAACTGGACACCCTCCACACGCAACTCCCTGTGCCGGACACCCATGATCTCGCCGTCATCACTCTGGGCAGTGACCTCGAGACAATCCGGAAGGCTGTCGCGTTCAATGGCCAGCGAATGGTAGCGCATCACTCGAAGGGGATCCGGCAGTCCACTATAGACGGATTTCCCGTCATGGTGGATCAAATCGATTTTCCCGTGCATGACCTTCCGGGCACGCACGATCCGGGCCCCGTAAAACGCCCCGATCGTCTGGTGGCCGAGGCAGACACCGAGGACCGGTCTGACCCCGACAAACCGGCGCAGCATATCCATGGAGCAACCTGTCTCTTCAGGCCCGCCCGGACCAGGAGAAATGACCAGGTAGTCAAAATCCATTTCCTCCGCCTCGGCCACGGTGATGGCATCATTCCTGAAAACACGCACCTCTTGGCCAAGCTGCATGAAATATTGCACCAGATTATATGTGAATGAATCGTAATTATCGATTATCAGTACCATGGTGACGCCCCTGTCTCAGTGTCGGTCAGTGCCGGTCTCGGCACCCTTCGTCAGCGCTGTGAACATTGCCCTCGCCTTGGCCAGTGTTTCTTCATACTCTTTTTCCGGGACAGAGTCATGCACGATGCCGGCCCCGGCCTGGAGATAGATTTTTCCGTCCTGCACAATCAATGAACGTATGGTGATGCATGAGTCCAGCCCGCCCGGATACCCGAAATACCCGATCATTCCGGCATACGGTCCTCTCATGACCGGTTCATGCTGTGCCAGGATCTCCATCGCCCGGACTTTCGGCGCCCCGGAAACCGTTCCGGCCGGGAAGACCGCCCGGACAATGTCAAACAGGTCACTGGCAGGATCAGGTATGGCCGAAACCTCACTGACAATATGCATCACATGGGAGTAGCGCTCCACCTCCATCATCCTGTCCACCTTGACAGTCCCGGCCTTCGCGATTCTTCCAAGATCATTCCGCGCCAGATCAACAAGCATCATGTGTTCAGCACGCTCCTTCGGATCGGCCAGAAGTTCCGCCTTGAGTGATTCATCTTCCGCCGCATCTGCTCCGCGCTTGCGTGTTCCCGCAATCGGGCGGAGGATGACACGGTCATCCTGGATCCGAACCATGACCTCCGGCGAGGCCCCCACCAACTGGAAGTCGCCGAAATCCATGTAGAACATATACGGCGAGGGGTTGATGGACCGCAGCGCCCGGTACACCGCAAAGGAATCCCCCGAGAACTCGGCATGCATCCGCTGGGAGAGGACGACCTGAATCGCCTCACCGGATGCAATCATCTCCTGGATGTGTGCAACCGCATTCTTGAACCGCTCCCTCGGGAACGTACTGCGAATTTCCCCGATCGAGAACCCGCCACCGGCAAGGCCACCTCGGGCCGCCGCTTCAATCTGCTCGGCAATGTCCCGGATGCCGTCCACAGCCCGGTCAAAATCAGCCGACAAGTCTTCTCCAGTTTCCACATTACAAATGATTTTCAGGGTATGCATCAGGTTGTCAAAAACAAGATTGTACTGTGTACAGAGAAACATCGCATCCGGCAGGCCCAGCCCAGGACGTACCGGAATATCGCGCAATCGCTCCCACCGAGAGACCATATCGAATCCGATATATCCGACCGCACCACCGGGCAGCGGGGAGAGATCACCAGGTGCAATATAGGGCCGCTCCCGAAGATATTCGCCGACAATCCGCAAGGGATCCGCGGCCTCGTGCTCTCTCCGTTCAGCCCCTGCATGCACACAGCACCGGGTCCCCCGTATCTCGATTTTTGTATCCGGCGAGATCCCGAGGAAGGAATACCGCCCGATCTGCATCCCCCGCTCCGCGGATTCCAGCAAATACGAAGCTCCGGTGGCATAAAACGCATCCACCGGAGTGACCCGGTCGGCAGGCATTTCATGGACCACGGCAAACCGCTGCCCCGGTCGTGCCTGCGCCAGAAAATCCGATTTTTTTGGACGTATCATGAGTGTCTCCATGCGACTCCCGCTCCTTTCGACTCCAGACCGAATAAAAAAAGGCAAACCGTTGCGGACCAGGGTGTACCGTATTTCCGACACCCTGCATCCCTGCGGCCTGCCTTCAGGAAGATCAGCAGTTTCCCTGCTTCCTACCTGCGCCGTGCGGCCACATCAGGGCCGCGCCACCATTCTCCAGAAATCCGTTTCAACAGAACCACCCTCTTCTGTTACCATGTATAGTAACATGGTAACGAAAACGTACTCCCCTGTCAAGCACTACTTCGGGAAGCACGCCTTCCGGAAAAATCAGTTCTCCTTGGAAAAGGGTTCGAGTATTCCGGCAAGGGCATTGGTGACTTCAAGCACCCGCTGGACCGCCTTGATCACCAGCTTGTTCCTCGCCCCCCCAACCATGCGGATATTCCGCACAAACTCCGGCTTATTCTGCCCTCCGCCATCACGGACGATGGCAGACAAAGGCCGGACCGCCTGTACCACCAGGACAGCAAGATCACGAAGCGACTTGGCGGCCATATTGTTCAGAAAATGGATTTTGTCGGTGACAACCTTGCGTGTCGGGGGATCCCCGGAAAACCGGAGAATCAGATTCTGCACCTTGTCTCCCTCCGGGGTGGAGAGCGAAACCTTCCGCTCGAATTCAAAAACCTGTCCACAGACTTCATTGAACCGGTAAAAAAAATCTCCGAGTGCTGCCTGCATTCCCTTGTCGAGAAACTCCCCGTCCATCACGATCGAATTCAGGGCGGGTCGGATCATGGTATCAAACATCGTTTGTTGAAATGCTTTGGCGATCTGGACCTGTCTGCAATGAAGAAAGAGCGGCAGTTCCATGGCCTGAAGTCTGCGATTGGTCGTTTCGTTGTAAAATTCGAACTCCGGCAGCTCGATGGTCCCGAACAATTCCGAGATACGCTTGCCCAACTCATCCGCTTCCAATTGGTGAAGGGTTGCCTGAATCCGCGGCACAAGTCTCGCCCGTTGCAAAGCCTTCATCTCTTCAACAGGATTGACCGGAATGCGCCTGACGGCAGGCAACCGTTTCGGGTTCCGGGTAATCAGACGGACAATCGAAACCAGTCTGTCATCCTGGAGCAACGCCATGATGGCCGCTCGCAGACGGGCAGCATCATCTTCTGTCCAGAACGGTCTCTCCGACGCACTCCCGCCTCCATCCCCGTCCAAAAGATCGGCAAATCCGGAGAGTGCCGAAAACACAGAATCCATGTTGATGGAAAGATCAACCGAATAGAGAAGCTCTTCGAGCCTGGTCAGATCGAACAGGGCATCATTCCCTTCAGCAGCCGAAAACTCGGGAAAGCCCCCCCTGCCCGGTGCGTAATTCTCGCCAAACCGCCGCAACAAGGCATAATAATTGAAAAACGCCAACCGCTGGAACGCAATAAAATTGGCATACAGACTGTTGATCTCGCTTCGCTGCTCATACCCGATCCCTTGGGCCGCCTGTTCGACATCCCTCTCCACCGTTGCCTTGATCTGTTTTTCTCCGAAGAGATTCCGGTTGATCCTGATATACTCCTGCGAATAGCGGCTGTCCAGATCCGGCAGGGCCGGCATCATGCGCCGGACAAAGTATTCGGCAAACCCCTTTCCCCCACCCTCCGGCCCGGTAAACCTGCAGGCCTCAAAGAGCTGTCGCATTCCCGTCATGATCGTCGACAGCTTGTAGACAGTCTCTCCAAAAGCACCGAGCAACTGGTTGCTCCGGAAATTGTACAGCGGAGGACGGAATGTGCGAACATGCGCCGCCAGATGCGCCAGCTCGCGATTTTTGAGAAACTCTTCCGTCGTGATGCCGGTAAAGAGTTGCAGAAAAAACAGGACAAACCGGTCCCACAGCCCAAGCGGCTGTCCTTCAGCTTCCTTCCCGGGGACAGCCCCCCTCTCCGACGGATTGCCTTCTGCAGCATCAGCACTGCTCTCCATGGCAGCTCCGGCATCACGAAATCCCCGTGCCAGGCGCTCCTGCTCTGCTCTGTCCAGCGAAAGGATATGCGGATCAAGACCGGAATCAAAACCGCCCCGCTTGCGCACAGCATCAATGGATTGCCGATCGTGTTCCATACCGGTGACGTTCCCTCGCCTCTGGCATCTTTCCCTGTATACAGAGGGGATAGGGCATTCTACAACGCCCCCCTCCATCACGCAATGTGATTCTGTGGTATACTGATGGTACGGGAGAAAGGACGGAACACCATGGATGAACAACAAGACCTGAACTTCGAATACGGAGATCCGTTACACCCCAAGGGAAATGCGCTGGCATACTGGAAACTGACCGCACATTTCGGGGACGAGAGCTTCGAAAAACTGATCGTGACCAATTTTGTCATCTCTCCCATGTACATCGGCAAGCAAAGTGTCGCGGCCACCTTCCCGCCACAACTGGTTGACTCGCTCGACGATCTTGTCGCACTGGCCCACAGGGCTGAAGTCGATCTGATCCGGGTCCGTGAGGTGGATTTACCGGCTGAAGAGTTTGATTTTGAATCATTTTTCAAGCAGCAACTCTCGCATTTCAACCGTCTGGTCGCACAATACACGGAACAGTACGGACAGGCTCTGGGAACAGAAGACCAGCCCGAGATTGACGCCGAGCCCCATGATGAACTCACGTCATTGCAAAACATCATCCGCCTGGCCGAGCAGGCACGACAGGCCTTCCTCATCCAGCACAACGCTGCCCGGGCCCGGGAAACATTGCTCAAAATCCGGAGGATGGCCCTTGCGCTCAACTCGCCAACCTACAAGTACGATGTCGAGGAACTGCTCTTGTTGTTGAACAATCCGGACAGCAGGATCGATGATCTTTCGCACCTCTACTTCCAGAAATTCATGGCCATCTGCACAGAACAATACGAGGAAGCCGCCAGGCTCAAGCAGTCCATCCGCAGACTGGCCAAACGGATTACGGTCAGCGACCTTCCCGGCCGGGAATCCGGTCCTTCTCCAGAATGAGTTCATTCCCGTCCGGAAGTCTTCGCCAGACCATCCTGTCCATGAGCTGGCGGATCATGTGAATACCGAGCCCGTCCTGGTTTCCCGATGCCAGATGTGTATCCAGATCGACGGGGACAGCCGCGCCAGGATCAAACGGAATCCCGTGATCCCGCAGGGAAAATCGCATTCCCTGCACCCCTCCCTCTATCAGAAGCTCGAGTGTACGCTGATCCTCCGGGAGGTCGCTTCCTTCGTAGGCATGCTCGACAACGTTGGCAACCGCCTCATCCAAGGCGAGAACGATTTCATCAACCGTCGCACCCTCAAAGCCGTACACACCGGCGGCAGATCCGACAAAGTCGCGGATGCGATCCAGATGATCGACGGTCCCGGGCACGACCAATCTGAGGACGTCCGGCACCTCAGATGGCCTTGACCGCTTCCCCGACGGTTCCATAGATGCGGACCAGCTTGTCGAGGTTCAGCATGCTGAAGACTTTCATGATTTTTTCGCTGACGCCAGCCATGACAAAGGTCCCGCCAGAGGATTGAATCGCATTTTTCATGGCGATCAGGA
>DAIREN010000092.1:5397-10898 GCA_036795535.1 Spirochaetota bacterium | reverse complement strand
TACCCGCGATCAAAAAACGGGGACTTGCCGCTCGCCGAAAGCGGGATGGCCCAGGCAATCCTGACCTCGGGCGAAAAGAGCCCCTGTTCGAGGGCGGCTATCCCGGCGGTGTACATGATCCGGGTGTCAATCCGGTGATCGGCGGCCAGAGCAACGGCGGAGCCTGTGGCAATCCCCAGGTCATTGGCGGCAAAGACGCAAACCCCGCCCGGTCCGGCGGCCATGGCTGCACAGTTGGCATAGCCGCAGAGCCCGCAATACTTCAGACCGATCTGGCGGGTTTTTGTCCCGATCAGGAGGACGACACCACAGACGCGGATGTTTTTGCTGTCACGCAAAAAGCTGGGTGCATCTTGCCGCTCGGCGATCTCCATCATCCGGTCCGCAAGGGCGTCCTTGTCGGTTCCTGTCACGATCAGGATCTCGAGCTGGTCGTGACCTTTGGCCTTGGGAGCAGTTCGCGCCGCAAGAGCCATCTGACGGGCGATCTGCTCGAGAGTCTCCTGGTTGAAATCGGTTTCCGGGCTGATCATGGAGGTCAATTGTCCAAAGATGTACGAACCTTGCGGAATGAGCCGATGACGGAAGTCTTTTTGACAAAACCTTTTTCGGATTTTTCTATCGAGTAGAATTTGACGCTGAACATCTTTCCGGCGGATTCGAATGTGGCGACATAGTCATCATCACTTTCCATCTCGATATTGCGGATTTTGATATCATCCCAATTGACGCCGGCACGTGCTCCGGACTCGCGGGCTTTAAGAAAGGCGTCCAGGACTTTGGCCCTGTCATAATACACGGCATATGTGCTGTATGTTTCCATGTCATTTTTTGCAATGGTTTTGAGAAGCGTTTGCACCAAGTCCTGGGGTGTTTCGTTGCTTGGGCCACCGCAAGCAGCCAGCAGTGCAGCAACCAGTGTCAGCGACAATACAATTCGTTTCATGTTCTCTCCTTTGAGGGTAGTGGATGAAAATCGGATTCTGCAAGTATATGCCGGTATCCGGATTTGTCAATAAATTGAAGGGATGAAGAAACCGTTTTTTCAACGAAATCCGTTCCGGCGTGCCGCACACTCGGCCGGATTAGCACTGGCCTCGGGTGGTGCCAAAGGTGTGGCCCACATCGGTGTCATCGAATCTCTTGAAGAGATGGGGATCACCATCGAATGCGTTGCCGGTTCGAGTATCGGGGCCGTTGTCGGCGCCGTCTATGTTTGTGGTTCCCTCAAACGATTCCGGGAGGCCATGCTGGCCATGACCCGGCGAAAGATGTTCCAGCTTGTCGATCCTGTTTTCCCGAAGAGCGGCTTCATTCGCGGGGACAAACTCGTCGAATTTTTAGGTGACTTCATCCCGGCGGGCGTCCGCTTTGAGGATCTCCCGATCCCCCTGGCTGTTGTTGCAACGGATTTCGGGACTGGGCAGCGTGCGGTCTTTACGCAGGGGCTGGTTCTCCCGGCCGTACGCGCCTCCATGTCCATTCCCGGGGTGTTTGAACCGGTCGAGATCGGAGGCCGGATCTACGTCGATGGCGGTGCGGCGGATGTCCTGCCGGCGGATCTTCCCAGGCGACTCGGAGCCCGCCGGGTCATTGCGGTCGGTCTCCATCCCCCGCCGGAAGGTTCACTGGGGACGGTCATGAGCGAGGAACGCTTTCTCGAGGTTCCATCCAAAGGATACGCCAGGGCTAAAAAATCTCCGGGTGTCATCTCAGTGGTCATGCGCTCCATCGATATCATGGATCATGCGACCGAGGCCGCGTCCATCGCCGCCGACAAACCGGATGTCCTGATCCTCCCGGCCATTCACGAGATCGGAACCCTCGAGTTTGACCAATCCACCGTGGCGATCCGGGCGGGACGGCTTGCAGCTGCGGCCCGGTCGCGGGAAATTGCCAGACTCTGACAGGGTATCCATCAGGGTTGCTTCACATAATTTGTCCCAGCCGGATGGAATGGGCCGGATGGGGTTCCTCAAACCTGTCTTGCTGTCTTGTCTTGAACTGCCATGCCTGCCTAAATTAGAGATGATACCCGCAATGTCCCCTGTTTGTTCCTGTCAGGGGGCCGGAATACAGACAGAGGCAGACATGTTCAAACCGGTTGATACGGATGTTTCCTTCCCCAAACTCGAAGAAGAGGTTCTCGCCTTTTGGCGTGAGCACCAGACTTTTGAAAAATCCCTCGAATGGCGCAAGGGCGCACCTGAATACTCTTTTTATGACGGCCCTCCGTTTGCGACGGGACTGCCGCACTATGGGCATATTCTTCCCGGGACGATGAAGGACATCATTCCGCGCTACCAGACCATGAAGGGCCGCTATGTTCCCCGGCGCTTTGGCTGGGATACGCACGGGCTTCCGGTTGAAAACGAGATCGAAAAGAAGCTCGACCTCAAGACAAAACGTGATATCGAAAATTTCGGGATTGACCGTTTCAACGAGGAGTGCCGTAGCATTGTCCTGCGCTACGTCGGCGAGTGGGAAAAGACGGTCGAGCGGATGGGTCGCTGGGTCGATTTCAAAAACGCCTACATCACCATGGATCTTTCCTACATGGAAAGTATCATGTGGGTCTTCCGTCAGCTCTGGGACAAGGGACTGATCTACCGCAGCTTCAAGATCCTTCCCTACTGCCCGCGTTGCGCGACACCGCTCTCCAACTTTGAGACCAATCAGGGATACAAAGAAGTCGCCGATCCGGCGATCACGGTCCGCTTTGCCCTCGAGGGCCGGGAGCGGACATACATCCTGGCCTGGACAACCACGCCCTGGACGCTGCCCTCCAATATGGCACTCGCGGTGGGTGCCGAGATCCGCTACGTCGAGGTCGTTGACGGCGAGGACCGCTTCATCCTGGCCAAGGACCGGCTTTCAGCGTATTACAAAAAACCGGAAGAGTGCACGATCGCCCGGGAGTTCCCCGGTAGCGATCTGGTCGGACTGACCTACGAGCCGATCTTCCCCTGGTTTGCCGACAAAAAGAATCCGGACCCCAACGATGGGCCGAACGCTCATCGCGGTGCCTTTCGGGTCATCTCGGGAGATTTTGTCAGCACCGAGGACGGAACCGGCATCGTGCACATCGCTCCCGGATTTGGCGAGGACGATGCCCGGGTCGGGCGCGAAAACGGAATTCCCGCTGTCTGTCCGATGGATGACGAGGGCCGCTTTACGTCCGATGTTCCGGACTACGCCGGCCAGTTTGTCAAGGATGCCGACAAGGCCATCATTGACCGGCTCAAGGCCGAGCGCAAGCTGATCAAGCGGGACCAGTACGTCCATAATTATCCGCACTGCTGGCGCTGCGATTCGCCGCTGGTCTACCGGGCCATCTCGAGCTGGTTTGTCAACATCGATAAAATCAAGGACGACATGCTGGCCGCCAACGAGCGGATCAACTGGACACCGGCCCACCTCAAGCACGGCCGCTTCGGCAAGTGGCTGGAGGGGGCACGCGACTGGGCCATCTCGCGCAACCGCTACTGGGGTGCGCCCATTCCGGTCTGGACCTGCGAGGACCCGGCCTGCGGGCACGATGTCTGCGTCGGTTCGGTTGAAGAGCTGGAAAAGCTGTCCGGCCAGAAGGTGACGGATCTGCACAAGCACCATGTCGACAAGCTGACCGGCGCCTGCCCCAAGTGCGGAAAAACCCTGCGTCGTACACCCGAGGTGCTGGACTGCTGGTTCGAATCGGGGGCCATGCCCTACGCACAGGCCCACTATCCCTTTGAAAACAAGGAGCGTTTCGAGGCGACTTTCCCGGCGGATTTTATCGCCGAGTCCCTCGACCAGACACGGGGCTGGTTTTACACTCTCGTTGTCCTAGCTGCGGCCCTCTTCAAGGATACCTCGTTCAAGAATGTGGTCGTGACCGGACTGGTTCTTGCCGAGGACGGCAAGAAGATGTCAAAACGGCTCCGGAATTATCCGGAGGTCTCCGAGATCTTTGACAGCTTTGGTGCGGACGCCTTGCGGATCTATCTGATGAACTCGGCCCTCGTCAAGGCCGAGGAGTTGAATTTCTCCGGGCACGGGGTCAAGGAGGTCCTGCGCGCCTTCCACCTTCCGCTCTGGAATTCCTACAGCTTTTTTGTGACCTACGCCAATGTCGACGGATGGGATCCGGCCCGGGATGCAGTACCCCTTGCTTCGATCACCAATCCTCTTGATCGCTGGATCCTCTCGGCGACCGAGCGGCTTGTGGGCGAGGTCAATGAACAGATGGACCGCTACGATCTCCAGCGCTCGATCACACCCTTGATGGGTTTTCTTGATGAATTGACCAACTGGTATATCCGGCGTTCCCGGAGACGCTTCTGGAAAGGGACACTGGACAACGAGAAGAAGGGCGCCTATACGACACTCTATCGTGTCCTGACCCGGCTCTCCCAGGTGATTGCGCCCTTTACACCCTTTATCAGCGAGGCGATCTGGCGCGGGCTGCGCAGTGATGCCATGTCCGAGAGTGTCCACCTGACGGACTATCCGCAGGCGGACGCTTCCCTGCGGGATGAAGCGCTCGAGCAGGAGATGGCCCTGGCCATGCGGGCGGTCTCGATGGGGCGCGCCCTCCGCAATCAACACAAGATCAAGGTCCGGCAGCCCCTGCCGGCCATCCACCTGGTGACATCTGACGAACGTGAACGCGGCATCCTCACCCGCCTCGGGGACATTCTTGTCGAAGAACTCAACGTGAAGAACGTGGTCTTTGGTGAGAAGGAAGAGGATCTCGTCACGCTCTCGGCCAAGGCCAATTTCAAGACACTCGGCGCAAAGCTGGGCAAGGACATGAAGGCGGCGGCTGCCCTGATCGAGAAAATGACGACAGCCGATCTGGGCAGGTTGCGGGCAGAGGGCGCCCTGACGATACAGGAAGGGGCGTTTTCGGCTTCCCTGAGTGTCGAGGACGTCCTCATCAACCGCAGCGAAAAAGACGGGCTCTTCGTCATGAACGAGGGAACCCTGACGGTTGCCATGGACCATACGCTCACTCCCGAACTGGAACTTGAGGGATTGGCCCGTGATCTCGTCCACCAGATCCAGTCGATACGCAAGGAAAGCGGATTCGATGTGACGGACCGGATTGCCGTCCGGTATGACGGGGACCCGAAAGTGGCCGATGCATTCCAGCGATTTGGGGAGTACATCGCCGGAGAAGTGCTGGCAGTTTCGTGCACAGCCGGCTGTTCCGTGGAGCTCGAAGCCGTCGATTTTGACGGGATCAGGGCAAGGCTCGAGATCAACAAGGCCTGACGCACCATGACTGGAGATTGAACGGATATGCACTATACAATATGGAAGCGACAGCCCCCGACACAGGGCCTGCCCGAGGGTGAATCCGGCGGCGGAAAGAAAAAAAAGGGCAAGATCCGCGAGAATATCGAGGTGATCCTGTCTGCCATCCTGATCGCCGTCCTGATCAGGGTCTTCCTGGTGGACAACTACCAGATTCCCTCCGGTTCGATGATCCCGACCATGCTGGAGGGGGACAGGCTCTT
>DAIREN010000092.1:1636-5297 GCA_036795535.1 Spirochaetota bacterium | reverse complement strand
TTTTGCACAAGGATTACCTGATGGGCAGTCCCCTGATCCGTTATCTCCCGTTTTCACGTTTCGGGACGATCGACTGAGGCTGGTTGTACAGGCTGGCAAAGACCCGGTCGTCCTATACCGGAATGAACAAACGGGATTTCAGGGGAGAATACATGCAGTTCAGCATCTGGAAACGCAAGGAGCAGAAACCGGACCTGACCGAGGGTGAATCCGGCGGCAGAATGAAAAAAAAGGGCAGGATTCGGGAAAATATCGAGGTGATCCTCTCCGCAATTCTGATTGCCGTCCTGATCAGGGTTTTTTTGGTGGATAACTACGAGATCCCTTCGGGTTCGATGATTCCAACCATGCTTGAGGGGGACAGACTCTTTGTTTCCAAATTCAATTATGGCGTCCGGCTTCCGATTCTTCCCAATTGGAAGCTCCCGCGCTTTGATTCTCCTGATCATGGGGATATTGTGATCTTCCAGTATCCCAATTATCGCTCGCCGGGCTGGTTGTCCGAGTTGGCTGATCTTTTCACCTTCTCCATTTTTGGTCTCGATCCGATGCCGAAGAATTATGTCAAGCGGGTCATGGGCTTGCCGGGTGACCATGTACGGATCGATCCGGACGGCACGGTCTGGAGAAACGGGAAACCTGTCGGGAGACGGTTTTTTGAGGAACGGGCTCTTGTCCGCCTGCCTGCCGATGGTGCCATGAACAAGCATATTGTCCGATATCTGAGTGGTACCAATCTGGTCTACGAGAATACTGTCGCCGGCTCGATTCCCTCGTGGTACGATCCCCGCAATCCGGAAATGTACAGGATCTATCGCGAAGGGGATGCCGGAAGTGAGTACCTTGTCCAGTATTTGACGGACGGTTTTTTGCAGGAAGAGCGCAAAGAGACGATCCGGACCATGCTCAGACCATTTCCCCTGGGCCCGAAGGATTTCGAGGCCAATATCCATGCCCGGTCCATGTATACCAACGACATCAAAAATTTCTACAAGAAGATTGCGAATATCTGGCTTGAACAGAACATGCTGCAATCATCCTACTATATGGATGTCCTGGACAGGGAAACCTACCGCCCCAAAAAAATTCTCCTGGGTCCCGACGACAGGATGGCAACTGTGGATCTCTATTCGATGGAACAGTATGCACAGATCACGGCGAAGACCTCCGATCTGGATTGTCTTGTGTACGCAAGCTCGGGTGAAGCCTGGTACAGAGTCAAGGGGATGACCAATCTCCAGCCTCTCTTTGCCATCTATTCCAACAGGCTCTGTGTGGTGGTCCCGAAGGAACATTATTTCGTGATGGGGGACAACCGTGACAACAGCTCCGACAGCAGGGACTGGGGGTTTCTGCACAAGGACTACCTGATGGGGAGTCCCTTGATTCGCTATCTTCCGTTCTCCCGCTTCGGGACGATGGACTAGAGCGGGTAATTTTTGCGCACTTTCTGGCGTAGATCTGCAGAATTGCCGTGGTATTCCCGGAATCCGATAATAAAAACGTGATACTGTCATGTGACTCCGGGAGTATTCTGATACAAAGCGATGTGACCGTGGTATTCCCGACTTACGGGTCTCATTCCTCGTGGATCAGGGCCAGCCTGCGGTCGGCAATATTGTAAAATAGTGGAGCAACCAGAATTTTCGGGTAGCGCTCCCGCAGGCGTTTGGCCTCACTCAGGACAAAGTCGATGGATTCCCCGATCTCGAACAGGGGGCTGAAGCTGTTGAAGTGGGCCTCTGCGGCTTCCCGTGTCCAGCCTGCGTTTTCGACCAGCCCTGATACAAAGAGTTCCCGTTTGGTCTGCACATTGACCATCCCGCAATTGTCGTGGGCCAGCAGGGCAATGGAAGTGACACCGCCGACTCCGATCGCGTAGGAGACTTTGAATTCGCTCGGGCGGAGATTGCCGCCACCGCTGCGGATGATGTAGGCGAAATTGTCCGGGATGCGGAGCTGTTTCCGGTTGTCCATGCACATCCCGATCAGGACCTGCGCCTTGTCCCAAGTGTCAAACTGGCGCTCGAGGTTATGGTATTCCAGAAGCAGGCTGATGGGGGTATCCCGGTACGCGGGAAAAATGTCGTCCGGGCAGGTGACGGCATGCAGACGGTGTGCGTTTGGCGAGTCGATCATGGCAAAAACTTACTGAGACCCCCGAAATTGTCAAGCGGTATCCCCGCGTGTGTCAACGCGTGAGGATAGTCAAAGGACAATCCGGGACAGATATTACAGTTATGTAATCTCTATCCCGGATTCGCATAATTCTTTTGCAATATTCAGGTGTGTTGCGGCACAAATCGGGCTATTATGGGTGTGTACTCTATGAAAGCTTGGAGGTGAATCGTGTCATATAGGACTGGAATGCTGGGAATAGCGTGCTTGATGATGTTTGCCTGTGCCAAAGTGGATTACGCCTACCGGCACGATGTGGCCGGCCGGGTTGTTGACGGACAAACTGGCCGGGCTGTCAACAATGCGATTGTTGAGCGAATTGAGGAAGGTGTGCCAACGGATGCAGTTCGGGATCTCTACCGTCGAGTGACGGGCCCGGATGGCAGCTTCCGGTTTGAGTACAGTGGTCTGGGTGGAAAGCCCGAACAGTGCCAGATCTGGATGCTTCAGGTCCAAGCTGTGGGATATCAGTCCAGGACGATCACCAATACGGTCGCTTGGCAGCCTTTACGTGAGAGCAACACTGCCAGCTATGGATACATCCTGACCAATCTCAGGATAATAATTAAAAAATGACAATATAAAAGTATTATAGAAAAAAGACGTTTGTGTGGTATGAGTGTACACTCATGAGAGATATGTACGGAGGGCTCTCATGAGAATATCACGGGTAATAATGCTGTTTTTGGCCGGTGTGCCGGTCGTTATGAGCACAGCGTGTTCTGAGGATGTTTTGGGGTTGTTTGGCGGGACTTCTTCGTCAGCACTTTCGCAGAGTGCTTCGGCCGGTTCGGTGTCCTCGACGGTGACGAGCATATCGAGTTCTACTTCTACAGGGAGTGCATCATCCCAGGCTGACAGCGTAGTCTACAACGGAGAGACCTATACGGGAATGGGCACAGTCCTCAATTCTGCCAGTCCGGTCCGCTATACGTACGACAAGCTCGTCATCACATCCCCCGCTGTTGCACGCTTCGAGGCGGATGGATTTTTTACCCTGCGTGGGTCAAACACGGATGTCAGTTCAAACCAGTACTCCGTCGTATATGTCACCAACCTGACAACACCGTCCCCCCGGGCCTACTGGTTTGTGCGCGGCAATTTCGAACAGCGTATCTGGCTCCCCTTTGGTCCGGGGCGCTACCGGGTGACCGTGCACAAAACCACCATGACATCGCAAAATCTTGACTATGAAGGTGCCATCAGCGGATGGTCGTACAATACGTCGTCTGTGACCAACGGTGTGTACACCTTCATCGTCGAGAATACACGAAACGAGGACGGCCGGTTCTACTATCCGAGCTATTTTGTCCAGTCCGATCATGCCCTGATCAGATCGAAGGCAACAGCCCTGCTTTCAGGCGTCAGCGGGGTGTCCAACCAGATCCGCAGGATCCATGATTTTGTGGTAACCAATCTCGAGTATGATTACAGTTCGATATCCACCAATGTCGGGAAGCGCAAGCGGCAGGATGCCGTTGCC
>DAIREN010000092.1:0-1536 GCA_036795535.1 Spirochaetota bacterium | reverse complement strand
GGTCTTGAGGACGTCGAGGTTCGTGTCCGTCAATACGATTAACCGAAGTGTTGCATCAATGGCCATGCCGGTCCTGCATTCGGCATGGCTCTTTTTTTTGGTGAATAACCTCATTCTTTTTTGGATGCGATCATGGTCTGGGGATGTCAGGAATCCTGTCAGGGATGCCCTGTGGATGACGGATTCTTGAGCGAAGAGAGGCGAGGTCCTCTGGCGATCCACGCGGGGCAAAGCCAGATTCCGCGCATCGCCGCTTTCCGATGGCCTGAGGGTGTTCAACAAAAAAAGGGCTAAGTTATCAGCCCTTGGAATACGGTACACATAATCGTGTTATTGCTTTTTCATCACAAATTTCTGGTTGCTGGTCTTGAAGTCGAGATGCATGGTATCTCCCGAAATTTTAAATGTTGCTGAGAATTTGAATGCCTTGCCCATGTTCCAGTAGAGGGTGTCATTGGTGAGCGACCAGTCGAACTGCCGAATGCCAGCAACCATCAGTTTGCCATCTTCACGAAATTCGTAGGTCATGTCCTTGTTGACGTCTGCCGCGGTTCCGCTGGCTTCGACCACCTTCCATGTCCCGAGGATGGGTGAGCCGGCAGATCCATCCTTTTTTCCGCAGGCGGAGATGGTCAGAATGAGGGTCGAAATGAAAATAAAAGACACGATACGTTGCATGCTGTGACTCCTGTGTTTTTTTTATATGCTACAGAGAAAATCGCTCTGGTACAAGAGTCTTAAGTGGGGTCAAGGTCTTGATACGGACGGCAGTATTTGAAAACCGAGAGGATCGTGCTATCATTGCCGGTGCTTGATCCCCAGGGGGAAATTGGCAGGAGGTATGGCATGCGTGCTATTGGACTTGTTATTGGGGGCGTTATGGTGTTGGCAGGTATATTGGCCTGTGGAAAGACCGGGTCAACCCGGTACACTGATCCGGACATGGGGATTTCGTTTGAGTATCCGGCTGCCTGGAAGATGACCAAACAGGACGGCAAGCTGGGGCTGGCCAGCACCAGGGCCGAAAAGACAGCCATCATGTTTTCGACATTCCGCAATATTCCGCAGGATGTGCCTGCGGGGACCGCGTTTGACAAGGTCATTACCCGACCCTACCAGTCGCGCCTCGGCTTTGGGGATAACCTGCTCCCCGAGGCCTCCCGCGAGATGCCCGAAGCCCAGCTCAAGGCTGTTGGGGCCGAGCGTGGCTACAAGGGCAAGTTTGAAGGTGTCTACGACGGCCGGCCCTCCATCTTTAGCGTCGGGCTGTTTATCAAGGGAACGGACGGCTATCAGGTGTTGGCCATCGTGGACGCGGACCATTTTGACAAGGCCAGCGCGACCATGGTTCAAGTTTTAAACAGTTTCAATATAACAAAATAACAGCTTGCGGGTGTCCATCCGGCGGTACTGATACGAAGAGGCGGGCCGCGGCCCGCCTCTTCGTGCGTGTGGACAATGTAACCCGGCGTCAATCCAGCCCCGGGGGCGGGAACTTGCGGCAGAGGGTGGCCACCTCGGCGGCGATGGTTTCGT
>DAIREN010000091.1:0-11022 GCA_036795535.1 Spirochaetota bacterium | reverse complement strand
CCTCGCGGAGATCCCCCTTCCTCCCGATCTCGCCGCCATCAAAGCCCGCCGGGATGACGAAGTCCGGGCCGTGATCAGCGGCCAGGACCAACGCTTCCTGCTTGTGATCGGGCCATGCTCGGCCGATGACGAAGCCCCCGTGCTCGAGTACGGAGAACGGCTGAGCCGGCTCCAGGAACGTGTCCAGGAGCAGCTGATTCTGATACCGCGGATCTATACCAACAAACCACGGACAACGGGTGAAGGCTATAAAGGGATGATGCACCAGCCAAAGGCCAACGAAGCCCCGGATGTGGTCGAGGGACTCAAGGCCCTGCGCCGTCTCCACGTCAAGGCCATCGCCCAGACCGGCTTGCCCGCCGCCGACGAGATGCTCTACCCCGAAAACTACCCCTACGTCGAAGACCTCCTGTCCTACGTGGCCATCGGTGCCCGCTCCGTCGAAAACCAGCTCCACCGGCTGACGGTCAGCGGTCTCGATATCCCGGTGGGAATGAAAAACCCGACCTCGGGTGACCTCGGAGTGATGCTCAACTCGATCCAGGCCGCACAGGGTCGACACCAGTTCATCTATAACCGCTGGCAGGTCGAAACCAACGGGAACCCCTGGGCCCATGCCATCCTCAGGGGGGCCGTCGACCATCACGGACGGGCTGTTCCGAATTTCCATTACGAAGACATCATGGAGACAATCGCCCTCTACGGCCAGCGCGGACTCAAACACCCGTCGATCCTGATCGATACAAACCACGCCAACTCCAACAAGCAGTACAAAGAACAGATCCGCATTGCAAAAGAAGTGATGACCAACCGCAGACTCTCTCCGGAGATCCGGCAAACCGTCAAGGGCCTGATGATCGAAAGCTATCTCGTCGAGGGCGCCCAGAGTCCCACCAGCACACCGCATACCCGTGGGCAATCAGTCACAGACCCCTGCCTCGGCTGGGAAGACAGCGAACGTCTCGTGCTGGATCTTGCGGAGATGGCGTAACACGGTTTTCTGGCTGTCTGCATTCGCACTGTCATGAGCCGGAGACTCCCCGGACTCAAACGTATCATTTTGCGGGATGCACTCGCGCATCCCGCCAGAGAAAGCGGACAGCACCGGCAATCGGACGGTTATGCCCATGCGGGACCGGACCCGTTGCGTTTTTTTTGGTGAATGGCGGACCGCCCGGTGCAGGCGATTGACTCTGCCACACGATGTTGCGCATCCCCGTCTACCCAAAAAACCGGCATCGTCGGAAATACAGACTCGTCCAGTCCTACACCAGCGCCCAGACGATAGCCGCCAACCCGAGGATGGCATTGAGGGGATTGACCGGGGGTTTGATCACAAGGGCAATCCTGTAGAGAAGCGGCCCGGTCATGTACAACAACAGGATCCGCGTCAAAAGATCGAATTCCGGCTTGAGGATCGGGAGCAGAACGGCCTGCCACCAGGCCCAGAGGCAGAGACCCACGCCTGTCGAGACCAAGAGACGCAACCCCCAGTGCCTCGGCTCCGTCTCCCTGGGAAAACTGTCCAGACCACGCACCGGCTTCCCGCGGAATTTGAGCACAACCCAGGCGAGGATCACCGCCACATCAACCAGAGCGACGGCAAGGAAGGATGACCCGAACTGGAGGGGCAGATCTGCAAAAAAGAGGATACTCCCCAAGGTCGAAAGACCGGAGTAGAGCGGATCGAATTTCTTCTCCTCGTCGAAACCGATCACGGCCCCGAAGATAAAGGAGAGACCGAGTGCAAAGGAGAGCATGTCGGGGGCCGTCGGCGTCACGATCCCCAGTTTGGCGGCCACCCCGGTCAAAAAGATCGGCTGTACGATGGAGAGAAGCCCGAGTGCACCACTCACGACCATGGCCAGTCCCCGGGAGCCGGTCTCGCGCACCGTCACCACAAGGTATTTGAGTCGAACAAGGATGATCACGATGGCGGCGATGATCACCAGATGCGCAACCGGTCCGACCAGCATCCCCAGGAACTGGCGGTCGCTCCCAGCGATCTGCTGCACAAGAACCATGGCCATGGCCGTCGCCATGTCAAACCCGAGCGCCTCGGCATCGAGTTTTGCTGTCCACTTCGCCAACCAGGCAAACAAGGCCTTCATACGCTCTCCTCCACACAACCACACTTCGTGTTTTTCCAATCCCGGAATCCACTCCGGGCAGTATACATCCAGCCCGACCGCTTCGTCCACCGCTGCGTGCGTTGACCAAAAATGGGCGTCCCGGGTTGAGACAAATTCCTTTTTGCTCTATACTCGAATGGAACGTCCCGCTATGGAGGATTGACATGACCCGCACCCTGATCACGATACTGGTATTTCTGGCAACAAGCCCGGGCCTGATGGCGCTAGCCCCGCTCTCGAAGACCTCTGTCTCCATCGCCAGCGATTTTGAAGGAAGGCCGACGTTTTCACGGGCAAACGAGTTCATCCTTCTGGACAATGGCCGGGCGCTGTTTCTCGGTACAAGCGCACGCTTCGAGACCCGACATACCGTCTACATCCTCAAGACAGACAGCATGGTGCGCGTTCCCCTGCTCCTGAGTGAATCCCTCACCGGACAACTCGGAAAAGGCCATGTGCATTCCCTGGTTCACTACAACAGCGATGACGGCAGAATGGCCATCATCTGGGAGCGCGAGCGGCAAGGGCGAAAAGAACTGGTTGCAGTCAGCGGACGCCTCGTCCAGGGCGAGATCAGTCGCTCCGTCGTTCTGGCAAAACAAGAAGGCCGTGAACTCCTGGCCGTCCGACCGACCATCGGCCATTCCGGGAGCGGTCCATTCCCTCTTGCCATCTCCAGACAGAATGAAATCGGACGCTACAAGTACGAAGACCGGGGCCGGGTAGCCATCTCCCTGATCCATGAAGACGGCAGCGTCCGTCCGGTCTGCCAGTTCTCCACTCCATACCGTCCGCACACCCTGTTTGCCGGGAATGGCCTGGCTTTTCTTGCTGAATACTCCGAAGACAGCGAGGGTGGCGCCAAGCCGGAGGGACACATCATCACACTTTCCAGCGGGCAAAGGCGTGCGATTCCCGTCGACTACGTCATCTATGGTGCCGCTTTTTCACCCGACGGATCCCGACTCTACGCCGCTTCCTCCATGAACGGGACCCTGAGCGAATATGACACGGCGAGCGGCGTCATGCGCTCACGGATCCCGATCGGCACCCATGGGCATGTTCTGGGATACGCCAAGCCGGACACCCTCTTCTGGATCCGCAATGACGGAATCGTCTCGATCGCCACGACCCCGGCACCACGCATGACCGACTACCTGGGATTCACATCCATCCAGCAGGGGTTCTGGCACACCGACGGCTCCTTCATCACCGGAAATACCGCCTGGGTCAAAAACGGCGACGAACTCTGGAAGATGAATTTCTGACAGACATTCCGGACGTAGTGGCACTAACCCTGGGAGTGACAATGCCGAAGCAACACAATACCCACGAAGATGCTGCAAAAAAAGCCATCGACGTTTTATTAAAGCGCGACTGGAAAGACATCCACGCCAGTGAGCACGGCAAGAGACCGGGCGTCGCCCCCGTCCGGTCTGCCCATAAGGCCCTGCACACCCATGGAACACGCTAATCTCGCCTGGCTGACACTGGCCCTCTGCGCCAGCATCAGCCTGCTGGTCTGTGGAGCCAGGGCTGCCGCCTCCGCACGCCTGCGCCGGGCGTTTTGCTTTTTCCATGGCAGCTTCGGATTGCTGCTGGCTACCCATCTTGTCAACCGCTATCTGGCCCTCAATCTTCCCGGGAGCGATCCCAACCTGCTGGCCTTTGTCCGCTATCTCGAAAATCCGGCCCTCCTGCTGGTTCTTGCCGTCGCGGCCCCTGTGCTGGTCCACGAGCTGACGGACTGCCCGCAAAGGGCCCTCCGCAACCTGCTGTCCGCGGGACTGGCCCTTGCCATGCTCTTTCTCAATTACAGTATCAGCCTCTTTCACACCCGGGGAGACGCGACCCGCATCCTGATCAAGGACGGACTCTTCATCCTGATCGTGGCCTACTGCATGCTCCTGCTTGTCCGTGCCTGGCAGCGCGAGCGGGACACAAACGTGCGCCGGCGCCGACGACGTACAGCCCTGATCATGAGTGCCCTTTTTCCAGCCATCATTGCGGACACATTTTTCGATGCCTCGCTCGAATTCAAGTTCTTTCCCATTGTCCACCTCGTCTTCGGAATCGACCTGTTCGGATACCTTGACGTGCCGGCTCCCGCGCAGAGCGGCAGACCCACGCCCCCTGCCCGACTATTGGCGCTCGTTTTTGACCGGATATTTATGCGTAAAACGGAAGTGCTTCCAGCCTAAAGCGCGCCACTCGGGGGATGCCAGAATCCGCGGAATGTTGTCCGAGAAACTCCAGCCGTAGTACGAAAATTCGTCACTGCCCGTCCACCCGGGGAAGCTGCCGCGATTGGCCGCCTCAAACCCGTGGCGCGGCCGGATCCCGCACATGTTTTCGACAACGTGAAAAAATTCGTGACAGAGGAGGTAGGGCCCGTTGTGCGCCATCCGCAGCGAGGGAATCTGCACGTGCCCCCGCCAGACCGAGCGCCGGCCAGCATCGAGAGAATACCTCGTTGCCCCGCCATGGGCGGTCTGATGCTTGTCGGAAGCCCAGATCAGGATGATGCTGTCCACCTCTCCGGCGCGACTGTCAAGAATGGAACCCAGGTGCCGGCTGGCCAAAGCCGCATCGAGCTGGAGAGAACCATCCTCGAGCGGCACAAGGGCGTTCACCGGTTCCCGAAAAACCGCGACTTCTCCTTCGATAAAGACCAACCCGCTCGTGGCAGTCCGCACCCAGTGTCGCATGAAATCAAAGGACATCCGGGCCAGTTCGGCCTCTTTGGCCTTGATCCGCCTCCGGGGTTCTCCGCTCCGCCCGGTGTCTTCAAGCAGTATCATGAGTGACCGGTGGCGGACCTCGGCTGTGCGTGTGGCCGTGAACGGAGCCTGACGGCTGAGAACGGACATGTGTTGGAGATAGGGAATCACATTGGTCCGCACGCCGGCGGTTTGTGAGACCCGGACGGCTTCGTCAAAAATACCGCGGGCATCCTTCCAATCCCCCCGTGAAAACGCGGTCTCCCCAAGCCAGCGCAGGGCGTGGGCATACTGCGACCACATCCAGGACTGTGTGAAGCCGAGGCCGATCGCCCGCTGATACGCCCGGACGGCGTTTGGCCAGTCCAGCATCTTTGTCAGCAAATGCTGCCCCAGACGGGCCGGGTAAAACCCGTTTCCCGGCTTCCCTTCGGCTGCCCGCTGATACCAGATCAGGGCTTCGGCAACACGGCCCTGTCCATCCAGTTCGACGGCTTTTTTGAACCAGTCGTCCGCCGAGCCCTGTGACGTTGACCCGGCACGGGCTGCCTGCGCAGCCGGACTGGAGGCACAGGCACTGGAGACCATCAAGACAAAGACGCAGCCAGCCATCCAGCCGGCACGTATATGCTGAAAGAAAAAACGGATTCTTGCTGTCTTCATCGTCAGTTCCCGTTGCTGCCGAAAAGCATCTCGCTGATGCAGGTGTCGTTGTACTTTGTCCCCTTGTAGATGGACTCGATACGGAAACAGAACGTGTCATTGACTTTCCGGGCCGGCAGCCGGCTGCGCAACGTGGAGAGATCGAAAACCTGCAACTCCCGGCTGTCCTCCAGGGCCAGTCGACAGAACAAGCGGCCATTGTAATACACGACAAGGGAGCGAACGCGGTTGTTTTCCTCGAACAGGGCTTCGCTTTTCGCATAGCCGTTCACGATGACAATCCGTCCATTGAAGGCGTACACCTCATCCGACCAAGCCTGGGCAAAGCGCCAGGTGACACTCTGGCCGACACCGCCATCCGGAACAGCCCAGGCCGTCAGGGGCGAAAAATCATGGAGGTTGGCCGGTCCGTAGCTGATCCCGGAGGCCGCCGGGAGGTTCGCCGAGGCCGTCACAGGCCCAAGCCGGCCATACCACATACCGAGGGCCTCTTCAGCAAAAAAATCGGCCGCGAGCTGGATATCGGGACTGATCACAGGCAGCGGCGGCTGCGCCTGTGCAAAGGAAAGCATCGGCAGGCTGGCAACACAGACAACGAGACAGAGCATGGATCGCATCTCATCCCCCTTGATGGAAACGTTGCCATAGAGGACAAGTTTTTCATGAAATCGTTCCGCACGGCGGACAGGCCGACGCCTTGACAAAACAACGCCTCCGCATGCATAGTGGTGCACATGAATGACGATCGGGCACTGCACACCACGGCCGGAGATGATCCGGGAGACATCCTCTCCGCTGTCTTTTCGACCTCTCCTGACGGTATCGCGATCGCCTCCCTGGAAGGGACCGTGATCGCAGCATCGCCCCGGGCCCTCGAAATGTGGGGGTATACTGACAGCAGCGAAGTCGTCGGCCGGAACATGCTGGAGTTCATCGACGAAAGGGACCGGGAACGTGCCATCTTTCTGATCGGAGGACTCCTCCAGGGCCGACCGACAGGTGCTGCCGAATACCTCATGCTCCGCAAGGACGGCAACCGGTTTTACTGCGAATCCAACGCCAATGTCATCAAAAACAATGCGGGTCAACCCATTGCCATCATGATCGTCGAACGCGACATGACCGAACGCCACAATGCCGCTGAAGCACTCCGCCAGAGCGAGGAAAAGTACCGCCTCCTGACGGAATTCAGTTCCGATGTGATCTGGGTTCTCAATCTCGATAAAAAATGTTTTACCTATATCAGCCCCGGCATCAGTCGCCTGCGCGGTTTGACCGTGGAAGAAGCGCTGGCCGAGACTCTCGAAGATGCTGTTGCCCCCGAATCACAGCCTGTCGTGATGGAAGCCATCCAGAGAAACATTCAACCCTTCCTGGCCAATCCCGGACACTCGGCATGGTACCACACCGAGATTCTTCAACCCCACAAAGACGGACATCTCATCTGGATTGAAGTTGCAACCCGCTTCCGTTTCAACAACGCCGGAGAGATCGAAATCGTCGGAAGCAGCCGGAATATCGAGGAGCGGAAACGTCTCGAAGCCGAACTCAGACTGGCCAAGGAGCACGCCGAATCCGCCAACAGGGCAAAATCAGAGTTCCTGGCCAACATGAGCCACGAGATCCGGACACCACTCAATGCTGTCATCGGATTCACCGATCTGCTCTCGAAGACCGCGCTCGACGAAACGCAGGCTGGGTACGTCCGCCATGCCAACACCGCCGGTCGGGCTCTCCTCGGGATCATCAATGACATTCTCGACCTCTCTAAGATCGAGGCTGGAAAACTCGATCTCGAGATGCTCCCTGCCGATCCGTCCGCGCTTGCACAGCAAGCCATGGACATTGTCCGCTATCAAGCCGAGGCAAAGACACTTTCATTGGACCTGCGCCTCGCACCAGACATCCCCCGCGCCATCATGACTGACCCGATCCGTCTCCAGCAAATCCTGATCAACATCTTGGGAAATGCCGTCAAATTCACCCCGGCGGGATCGGTCGCCCTGGAAGTCTCTGTCCCCTCCGCCCGGCAACTCGAATTCGCCGTCCAGGATACGGGAATCGGCATCAGTCCCGAAATTCGTGAAAAACTCTTTCAGCCCTTTTCGCAGGCCGATTCATCAACGACTCGCCGCTTTGGCGGAACCGGCCTTGGTCTCGCAATCTCCCGCCTTTTAACCGAAAAAATGGGCGGAGAGATCACCCTGGAAAGTACGGCAGGCACAGGGTCCTGTTTCCGGATCCGGATTCCTCTCGTCACTCCACCCTCATCTCCCGCAGGTCCGGAGACTCCGGACCGTATCCAGCAGGGCAACCCAGAATTGGACCAGGCAAAGAATCCCCTGAGACCCAAACGGGTCCTGATCGCCGAAGACGTCCCCGTCAATATGCTCCTGACAACCGTCATGGTGCGTGGCATACTTCAGGAGAGTCTGATCTTTGAAGCCACAAACGGGAGCGAAACGGTGGAAGCCTGGAAGAAGGAGCAGCCTGATCTGATTCTGATGGATGTCCAGATGCCAACCATGGACGGGCTTGAAGCAACACGCATCATCAGGGATCTGGAAACGGTGCATGGCGGCCATACTCCGATCATCGCACTCAGCGCCGGAACCTTCAGTGGCGAAAAAGAACGCTGTCTCGAATCCGGCATGGACGACTTCCTCGCAAAACCTGTCCTTGGGGATGACCTTGCCCGCACCCTCCAGCGCTGGCTGTAAGGAACCGCCCATGCAAAACCTGCGAGCCATACTCCTGGCAGTCTTGGTACTCTTTGCGCTCCCGGTCTCCCTCCCGGCCAAAGACCGGCTCATCATTGGAATCGATCGTTCGGCGGCTCCGATGGAGTTCGAGCGGGATGGCAAACCTGCCGGTTTCAATGTTGACATCATGCGGGCCATCGCAGATCTCGGCGGATACCAACCCGAATTCCGGTTTCTGGACTGGACCAATGTTCTGGAATCCGTCCGCAACCGGACCATCGACATCATGTTCGCCATGAGAACGTCCGAACGGGAAAAAATTTATCTCTTCGGAACTCCCTTTCTCGAAATCTCAGTCCGGATTTTCGTCAGGGAAGATGTCTTCGGAATCTCCGGCCTGCCCGATCTCGAGAACCGGACAGTGGCGGTCGTACGCGGATTTGCCTGCCAGGATGCCCTGATCGAAAGCGGACTCGACTTTCGGATTGTCGCTGTCGAAACCGTCGCCCAGGCACTCGACCTCCTGGCCAACGGAGATGTATTCGCCTTTGTCGGTCAGTATCATCTTGCAAAATACGCCTTGCAGCAAAAAGCCCGGCAGGTCAAGACGATCGGAGACCCGCTCCAGACAACGCCCTTCGGGATCGCCATGCATCGGGAACAGCAAAACGGCATCAGCCGGCTCGACCGGGCACTTGAGGAACTGAAAAAAACCGGAGAATACGCCAAGATCCATGAAAAATGGTATGGAACCAGTTCCGGGCCGGACACACAGACAGTCTTGCGCTACTCCCTGCCCATCCTGATCGGCCTGCTTGCCATCTTCGGCATCCTTGTCACTTGGAGTCTCACCCTGCGCCACCAGGTCCGCGTCCGGACAAGCGCCCTCTACGAGAATCTGGAGAAGTTCCGCAAATTGACAGACCGTGCGCCCTTTCCCGTCGCCATTATCCACGACAACAGTATCGAATACATCAATCCTCAGTTTACCATGACCTTTGGATACACCCTCGATGACATCCCGGATTGCGAGGCTTGGTTCAGCACCGTCTTCCCTGATCCGGCGTACCGTGCCACGGTTATCGCGGACTGGCAACAGCATGTCACGGAAAAAATCCAGATCAATGACACCCCGAGAACCTACGACGTAACCACACGCGACGGCCGGATTGTCACGGTTGATTTCCGCATGATCCATCTTGATGACGGCCGGATCATCATCATCCTTGAAGACGCAACCCTCAAACACCGCATGGAGGAGGAACGTCTCCGACAGCAGCAGATCGAGTCCATCTCCCTGCTTGCGGGGGGCATTGCGCATGACTTCAACAATATCCTCATGCACCTCATCGGTCACATCAACCTTCTGCAGATCAGTGAAGGCATGGCGGAAGAGCAGATGGAGAGCCTCTCCTCCATGGAACGGTCCATCCAGCGGGCACGGGGGATCACCGGACAACTTCTGACTTTTTCCCGGGGAGGCGCTCCGGTCAAAAAATTGCAGTCTCTCGCCCCCATCATCAGGGAAAGCATCGACTTTGTCTTCCACGGCTCTAACTGCACGGCTGAAGTTGCTGTTCCCGACAACCTGCCCGCTCTCGACATCGACAGCGGCCAGATCTCGCAAACCCTCAACAACATCCTGATCAACGCGATCCAGGCCATGCCCGATGGGGGGATCATTCAGATCTGCGCAGTCTGCCTCAATCGGGAACAGGTTGTTCCAGTAAAAACGGAGAACAACGCCAGGCAATGGGTCGCCATCAGTATCCGTGACCATGGCCCGGGAATCCCTCCGAATCTTGAAAACCGGATTTTCACCCCATACTTCACCAGCAAACAGCACGGAACCGGACTGGGATTGACGACTGCTTGGTCCATCGTCCAAAGACACGGAGGAGAGCTGCGCTTCTCTTCGACACGGGGGCAGGGCACAACCTTTACGATTTTCCTTCCGGTCCCAGCCGACAGGAATATCCCGGCTGACAATCATGAGACACAGGCCGGCTTCACCCGCTTCAAAGGTCGGGTGATCATCATGGACGACGAGCAGCAGATCATCAACGTCCTCTCCCGGATGCTTGAGCGACTCGGGCTCCAGGTGACCGTGACAAAAAACGGGTCCGAACTGGTCCGCGAGTACATGCAGGCCCATGATGCAGGAAGACCCTACGATATCGTCATCACGGATTTGACCGTCCCGGGAGGCATGGGCGGACGCGAAGCCATCTCCATCCTTCGGAATGCGGTCCCTTCCATCAAGGCCATCGTTTCCAGCGGTTTTTCCTGCGACCCCGTCCTCGCAGACTGCACAGCATGGGGCTTTGTCGCAGCCCTGGTCAAGCCGTATACGTTTTCACAACTTGAGCAAATTCTGGCATCGGTTTTGAATCAGCCATCCTGAATTCCGTTCCCGGTAATTCTTTCGTACTTTTGACGGCAGCGGGAGGTGACGACAGCAATGCGCATACTGGTAATGGACGATTCAGATTCTCTCGGACCGGCGCTGGAAGCAGCTCTCTCAACAGCTTTCCGGTCCGTAACCATCGATACCATCCGGGCTGACTCCCTCGGCTTCAGCGGGTGCTCGGCCTGTGACGTCTGCTCCTGGAAGACACCCGGCATCTGTGCCCACACCGGACCGGCGAGGGATGTCGCCAAGCTCTTTGTCCGGGCCGATATCTGCATCATCACGACGCGGCTGTTGCATGGAACGCCGCGGGCCAGTGCGAAAGCACTCTGGGAACACATCCTGCCGGCTGTGCATCCAGGTTTTGTCCGCTATCGCGGCGAACTGCACCACCG
>DAIREN010000090.1:0-11071 GCA_036795535.1 Spirochaetota bacterium | reverse complement strand
GCCGGACTGAGAAATCACGAGAACCAGGGTCTCCGGGCCAATGACGGGATTGCGATAGCGGAACTCCGAGGCATATTCGACCTCGACGGGGATACCGGCCAATTCTTCGATGAGGTACTCACCGACCAGTGCGGCATGCCAGCTCGTGCCACAGGCCGTGATCACGATCCGTGAAAAATCCCGGAGTCGATCATCGATGGAGGCCAGACCGCCGAGTTTGACAATGCCCTGCTCGGGAAGGATCCGCCCGCGAAAACAATCCGCGATGGTCCGGGGCTGCTCGAAAATCTCCTTGAGCATGTAATGGGGGTAGCCGTTCTTGTCGGCGTGTTCGATCTCGTACTGGAACTCGAGAACCTCTTTGCGGATCTCGGCATTCTCGAGGGAGATGGTGCGATACCCCTGGCCGTCCATGCAGACCAGCTCGTTGTCATCGAGGTAGAAGAGCTTGGAACCCTCGGCAGGAAGGGCGCTCTTGTCCGAGGCAAGACACCAGGCCCCCTCGCCAATCCCGACCACGAGGGGAGAACCGTTCCGGGCACCGACAATCGTGCCAGGCATGTCGGTCGCCATGACGGCAATCCCGTACGTGCCCTGGACGCTCTTGAGGGCACTGGTGACCGCCTCGACAAGTTTCCCGGGTTCGTAAAATCGGGCCACGAGCTGAGCCAAAACCTCGGTATCAGTCTCGGAGCGGAACACAACGCCCTGGGATTCCAAAAGACGCCGCAAATTGACATAGTTTTCGATGATGCCGTTATGGACAAGAACGATCCGTCCATCACTGGAGAGGTGGGGATGGGCATTGACCTCTGTGGCGGCCCCGTGAGTGGCCCAACGGGTGTGCGCAATTCCGCAGGTATAGTGCCCGGTCAGGCCCGCTGCCTTCTTTTCGAGCGCGCTGATCTTTCCTTCGGTCTTGCAGACCTCGAGGTGGCCATCACCGGAAAAAACGGCAAAACCGGCCGAGTCATAGCCCCGATACTCGAGACTCTTCAAGCCTTCAACAAGGATTGTCCTGGCATTTTTATCGCCAATATACCCGACAATACCGCACATGCTCGCCCCGCGCACCATCACGGAGGAACGGAAAACCAGGGGAACCACCGACCCGCAGTGGATGGGAATGATGAACTGAACTTATCCGGGGACCACCATCCTGAGTTCGGTTTTATTCAAGTTAACGAGATGCATCACTCTTCCCTGTATCGAAAACGACCGCAACAACCGATCGCTGCCCTTCATTTTCCATTTCCGTGGAAATTTCCTAAAGTATAGCGCTGGAACCGGCATCATGTCAATGCTTTTTATGGCATGGCGGGAAAAAACCGCCACAATCCCCGACGATTTTTCCTCTCCGGCAGGGATGCCCGGGTATTCCCGGGACTGGACAACAACGCCCTCCTCTTGTGAGAGGAAGGCGTCGTGTTTGAGGAACAACCTTGGGCAAAATGATCCGCCCGGGTCAGATGAAGGTTAGTGACCGTGCTCGGGGAAGGCCTCGCGACTCTGCTTGGTATAGGAGAGTGCAAAGATGACCAAAGCCAGGACGAGATAGGCCGCGCTGAACTGGTACGGAATCTGGTAGAGCGGTGCCGGCAGGGTCCAGGGAAGATACATGCTTCCGTTGGTGTTGACGGAATGGATCAAGCCAAAGAAGGACAGAACCGAGAGCGTGAGGAAGTACGCCGAGGCCTGGTGCAGCTTGCGGTCTATCAGCTTGATGACTGCGGCTCCCCAGAGCATGGCCGTGATGATGAACCCGTTTCCGAGGGAAAGGACGACCAGCATCTCAGGGAGTGCCTTCCCGGGAAGGTGCGAAAGAGCCGCCTGCGCCGAAGCCGCGAAATCGGGGCTGTTGAGCTTGATGGTCAACATGTTGGAAATCGTGGGGAAGCAGGCGAAGGCCACAGCGGGAGCGTATCTGGAACCGCCCACCCGGAAGGCCTGACTGATGATCTCCAGGGCGACAAAAACGAGGATCGGAGCCAGCACGGCTTTGGGAATCAGTTCCACGATGAAAGAAACATAGCCGAGCATGCCACCCAGGCCGACGAAAACGCCCACGAGGAGGGTGTAGCCGATCCGGCTGCCCATGGCCTTGTAGGCAGGCTGGCCAATGTAGGGTGTCGTCTGGACCACACCACCGCAGACTCCCGCAATCAGGGCGGATGCGGCATCCACAAGAAGAACCGTCTTCGTCTTGTAGTCATCACCGGCGGCACGGGCACTCTCGGTGACATTGATCCCACCGATCGAGGTCAGGAGGGCAAAGGGAATGGCGACGGGCAGGAAGTTGAGAGCCATCTCCATCCCCCGGGCGAAATCGAGGGTCGGCATGGGGAACCCAAGGTGAAGATCGGCCATGGGTGCCGAATACTGGACACCCAAGAGCCCGCTGGGTGCCAAAAGATAGTAGAGCGCGCTTCCGGCAATGACAGCCATGAGAACTCCGGGAATATTGAAGGGGAGTTTGATGCGGGCGATGACGGCATAGAGGATCAAACCGAGAGAGAGCGCCCCGACAATGGGAAGTCCGAAGATGTCGACGAGAGGAAGAAACCCGAGAAGGGCAAAACCGATTCCGGCCAGACTCCCGAGCAAGGCCGCACCCGGAATGAGTTTTTGCAACCAGGGCCCGATGTAGGCAAAGAGGACCTTGAAAAGCCCGATGCAGACCATGATGGCCATACCGACATACCAGGCCATCTCGGCAGCAGCAGTGGCAACATCGGCCTGTGTGAGCGGCATCCCCATGATCGCCGCCTCGGAAATCATGCGGGAACTCTCAAGGTTGAAGACAGGAACGAGTACCGCCAGCGCCAGACCAATCGTCGAGGGAGTATCCAGACCGAGGGGCATGGATGTCACATTGGGATTGCCGGTCCGCTTGGCCAAGCGCCACGCCATCCAGCTGTAGACGAGATCACCAAAGAGGACCCCGAGTGCCGTTCCGGGAAACATCTTGCCAAACACGATCTCGGCGGGGAAACCGCACCCAAGAAGAATGGCCGCGAGAAAAGCCAACATGGCTACATTGTCCACCATAAGACCAAAAAACCCGTTGATATCTCCGGGTACAAACCAGCGAATGCGTTGCTGCGTCGCCTCCATGAACACACTCCAGATTGGGATGGGAACGGGTCTGACCGCCCGGAGCATTGTAGCACAGGCATCCCGGCCATGCAAACAGTTTTGAATCGCATGTTGCAAACCATATTTTCAACGTACGCGGAATGTATTTTCGGCACGCGGTTTCATGCGATGAGACGTGCATCACGATCCCGCGCGCTCGGTGTGAAAACTGTAGATGATTTTTGATGAACACTCTCAGGCCAGAAACGGCCGGCCTCACGGAACCGGAAAAAGCGGACCATGCCGCAGGATGATCCGGAACCCGGGGACAACCACCAATGATGATGGCAGTCTGGGTGAAGCAAGTCAGTCAGGCTGCATTGTCAGCTTGAAGAGTATTGCTTGCCGGAACGCATCCCCGATACTACACTTTCACCACAAGCTGCTGGGGGTGCCGATTTCGGCTGAGAGGGCGCAGGCCTGACCCCTTGAACCTGTCCGGATAATACCGACGTAGGGAAGCAGGCACCGCATTCTTTCGCTGCCCCGCCATCCTTTCGTCCATGTGACCCCGTTCAGGAACAACGAAAGGAAGTCCCCAAAATGGTACACGCCCTTACGATTGCCGGTTCGGATTCCGGTGGTGGCGCCGGGATCCAGGCCGATATCAAGACATGGAGTGCGCTCGGTGTCTATGCCATGACGGCGATTACCGCCGTCACCGCCCAAAATACCGTCGGAGTCCAGTCCATCCACAAGATTCCCCTGGACTGCATCCGCTCGCAGATCGACAGCGTCTTCTCCGACATCCGGGTTGATGCGGTCAAAATCGGCATGCTTGGCGATGCAGAAATCATTCATGCTGTGGCAGACGCCCTCTCCCGCTGGAAGCCGTCCATCATTGTTCTCGATCCTGTCATGGTTGCGAAAAGTGGCGATCATCTCCTTGAGCGCTCCGCCGTCCGGGCCTTGACAGAACTTCTGGTTCCGATTGCCAGTGTCATTACCCCGAATCTGCCCGAGGCTGAAGTCCTGACCGATATGAAGATCGACTCCCTGAGCGACATGAAGGAAGCAGCCCGGAGGATTCTGGCACTGGGAGCGAAAGCCGTCGTCGTCAAGGGAGGCCACCTGGATGGTCAAGCCATCGATGTCCTGGCAACTTCCGACACAAGTATCGAGCTTCCGGCGCCACGGCTTGATGCCCGCCACACCCACGGGACCGGATGCACCCTCTCGGCAGCCATCACGGCAAATCTCGCCAAGGGTATGCCCATCACGGACGCCGTCCGCACAGCAAAAACCTACACGGCCAACGCCATCCAGAACGGGATTCCCCTGGGTCACGGAATCGGGCCGACACATCATTTTCATGCCATCTGGAAGGAGAAAGTCTGATGCAATCGACAACGCAGACAACAGCAGGAACCATATTGGAACAACTCCGCCGCGAACCGCCCCTGGTCCAGATCATCACAAACTATGTCACCATCAACGATGTTGCCAACGCCCTGCTCTGCCTGGGTGGTTCACCCGCCATGGTCGAGGCCGAAAACGAGGTGGCCAGCTTTGCCCGGATCGTGTCCTCACTCTATCTCAACGTAGGGACCTTGACTGCAGAACAATCCCGCTCCATGCCGCTGGCCCTGGCAGCCGCCCGGGAGCGCGGAATCCCCGTCGTCCTTGATCCCGTCGCCTGCGGCGCCTTTCCCGAAAAAATGACCTATGTCCAGTCCCTCCTTGCACAAGGTGGGGTGAGCATCATCAAGGGGAATTCTGCTGAAATTCTCAGCCTGTCCGGAATGGAAGGCCGATCCCGCGGCGTGGACGCCCTGGAAAGCTCGGCCAGTACTGCCGATGCCTGCCGGATTGTTGCCAAAAAATTCGGGGCCGTTGTCATGGCGACTGGCCCCGTTGATTGTGTCTCGGACGGAACAGCGACCTGGAGCATCACGGGCGGCCACCCCCTCCTGGGCCGCGTCAGTGGCACGGGCTGCGTGCTCGGGGGGCTCGTTGCGGCGGCCACCGCGGCGGCCCGCAAGCTTGGCGCCGACGATGTCGCAGGGTGCTTCACGGCAGCCGCTGTCTTCGCCATGGCGGCAGAACAGGTGGCCACCCTCCCGACAACTGTCGGCCCGATGTCGTTCAAAAACGCGCTCTTTGACCGACTGACGAGTATTCCTCAAACAGAGCTGGATGCGTATACCAAAACAGCCTGGAGCAGACTCTGACAATCCATCTCTGACCACGCTTTTTCTCCTGAATGATGCCGTCCATCTGGTGGCATTTACGGCATCACTTTTTTCTGTTCTGCCGGTCAAACGCATGTATGATGGAGAAAGAGGCGGGTCCATGACGGTGCGCGTCAATGCGTCCGGCACATCGTCCAACGGCACCGTTTCAGGAGGGGAACCATGAGAGACTGGGGTCTGTATCTCGTCACCGATCGGTCCATGATGGCCGGGCGAGAGTATGTCCAGACGGTCCTGCAGGCCGTGTCTGGCGGGGTTACGGCCGTTCAACTTCGGGAAAAGAATCTCCCGACCCGTGAATTTGTCGCTCTGGCCAGGGCCCTGGCCCATGCCCTTCGTCGGCTCAAGGTCCCCCTGATCATCAACGACCGTCTCGATGTCGCTCTGGCGGCCGATGCCGATGGCGTACACCTCGGCCAGGATGACATGGATGCCATCACGGCGAGGCATCTCATCGGCCGGGACAGACTCCTCGGAATCTCGGCCAGTACAGCAGAGGAGGCTCTGGCCGCCGAGCGGGATGGTGCCGATTACATCGGGGGCGGTGTGGTCTTTGAGACTGCAACCAAGGCGGACTATGCCGGCACAATCGGCATCAAAGGCCTCTCGTCCATTGTCCATGCCGTCCGCATCCCGGTCGTCGCCATTGGCGGCATCGGACCAGCGACCATCCCCGCACTCCGCTCGGTGCCCGGGCTGGCCGGTCTGGCCGTTGTCTCGGCGATTCTCAAGGCCGAAGACCCGCGCAAGGCAGCCTCCAGCCTCCTTGATCTCTGGCGGCCGGCCTGATGCGACCCATCGTCTTTTGCGATTTTGACGGGACGATCATTACCCGGGACTCTTGTGTCGAACTGACAGCCCGCTGGTCCCGCAATCCCGACTGGCAGTCCCTCGAGGCCCGCTGGCAAAATGGAGAACTCTCGACCGCGGAAGTTGCCCAAACAATTCTAGACTCGATTTCCATCCCTCTTGTGACGATTCTCGATGAACTGCAATCCATCCCCGTACGTTCCGGTTTTTTGCGATTTGCAGAATTCTGCACCAGTCAGGGGCTTCCCCTGATTGTTGTCAGTGACGGGTACGAAGTCATCATCCGGCGCACCTTGGCCGCTGCACGACTTGATCTTCCCGTATATGCCAATGTTCTCTACCAGGACGGGCAAAAGCTGGTCGCGGATCATCCCCACGCTTCTCCAGACTGCGCACTCTGCGGCTGCTGCAAACGATCGATCATTTCGAGAATCCGTGGTTCATCGGGAAGGCCGGTCATCCTGATCGGTGATGGCCGCTCGGACCTCTGCCCGGCCCGGGTCGCTGACCAGGTCTTCGGCTGCGGCAGACTCCCGGAACTCTGCCGGGAGTCCGGCATCGACTGCATACGGTTTGAGGATTTTACCGAGATCCTTGAGCATCCCGCATTGGTGTCCCCATGACTATTCGGAGAGTCTGGCCAATTTCTGCTTGATGAGAACCTCTTCCCGGGGTATCCCGAGAGCACGCGCTATCTCGTTCGGATCCCGGCCGGCAGCACTCATCTCCCGGAGAACATCATCCGGCGTTTTTCGTGTTCTCTTTTTGGGCTTCTCCGGCTTCTCCGGCTTTTCCGGAGCTACCGGCGCCGGCTGGACAGGTGACTCCCCGGTTTGCGCGCGATACGCCATGGCCACCGCCGGAGCCGGCGGCGGCCCCGTCACGACCGGCGGGCCGGATGCGACGGATTCCTGCTCGCCCTCCCGGGGTTGAATCATCTCACGAAGTCTGGAGAGCGCTTCGGCACGACGCACAATCCCTTCGAGCTGATCCGCGAGACGCCCTCCGCGAGTGACCAGGGGTTCGAGACTGCGGACCCTGTCATCCAGGAGGTCAATATTCCGGTCAGCGGTCCGATTGAAGGTCGTGATGATGGAGTCCATCTCGGCCTGCAGATCTTCGGGCAGAGACCGTCTCTCGATCCGGGATATCTTGCGGGAAAGGGTGATATAGATCACGACAAGAAATGCTACATTCAAAAACACCACAATCAGGATTTCCATGTAGCCTGACCTCCCGCTTCCGTGTATTAACCTAACACAGCAGGGGTTTCCAGTCCACTATTGCCTGATGTCAATCACACCACCCTTGTCCTCGCCGGCTCTGGCCAAACCCTGTCCGGTTCTTTTTCCGGCCTGCTCCTTCTCTTTCCGTTCCCGTTCTTGCCGCTCACGCTCCCGACCCTTTCCCTCGCGAGCCAGGGCATCCCGGACATTGTTCCCCGGATGATCCTGGGCCGTCTCCACCACGGTCTCGTGGATCCGGGTTGCATCTTTGTGGAGATGGGCAGCCTGCTGCTCCTGCTGCACCGTTGGCTGCATCTGTTCCTGATGCTGCCGCTGTGCGACCTGGTGGATCTGCCCGATGGCAACCTGCATGTCGAGAGGTTTGATGCTCATCGCCTACCTCTTGCCCGCAGGTCTGGCTTTGCCTTCTTCCTTGGGCTGCTCGTAGACAGTCGCCCGGACGATCCCGCCCTCCTGCATGAAGGTGGTAAATTTGAAATTGTCTTTGACATCCAGGGTCGCATTCTTGATGATGATTCTGGCACCGGGATACACGAGCTTTTGCACGCTGACCTTCCCCTTGGTCTCGAGCATGTTCATGAACGATTTGAGCTCTTCGAGTTCCTCGTTGATTTCCTTGATACGGGCCTCGCTCTCGGCCTTGCTGACAATCAGATCCTGCAGCATGCTTTCCTTCTCGGGCGAGAGCATGCCCGACCCCTTCTGGTTCTGCAGAGTAATGATGTTCTTGGCCGCTTCGACAACCTTGTCGTTCAACTGGCGCTTTTCCTCGGAGATCGAATCGAATTTTTCCCGCGACTTGGGATCAATTCCCACTTCAACGATGGTCGTTGGCGAGTTCTCGTTTCCAAGGTTCTTGACGTTGATCTCTTCCCGTGCCCGGGTTCGCCCGCCGGAGAGGGTGCCCCGTTTTCCCTGCAGACAGATGACACGTCTCCCGGCATCCACCTGGGAGTCCACAATGCTCTCCACAACGACCACATCGTTCCCCGCCGAGATCCTGCACCGTTCAACAAATTTCGCCATCACATCCTGTCCGGCCTTGATCACACCCTCGTCTTTTCCGATGATGCCCTGACGCACGATGACACTGCCCTCGGCTTCGATCTTGGCCTTGTTGACGGTCCCCAGGATCTCGACATTCCCGGCCGCCTTGATCTCGAGGTTCTCCTCGACATTCCCCTTGACAACGACCGTTCCCAGAAACGTGACATTTCCCACGCCCATATCAAGGTTTCCGGCCACCTCATAGACCGGATCAACCACAACCTTGTTGTTGGCGAGAAGCACCTGTCCATGGATATCGGACACGATCGACAAGCCGTCTGCCTCGAGATGGCAATTCCGTCCGGGCACAAAGGGCGTATCCTTGCCGGGCTTGGTCTCGATCCGCTTGTTTGTGACTGTCCTTCCAGCCGCGCCCAAGGTGGCCGGGGTCTTGGTCGCAAGGACCTGTCCGGCCACGACATTCTGGACAAGATCGAGGTTGAAGAAATCCACCCGGCCGTTCTCTTCTTCTTTGAGCTGGATCTTGTCGGTTTCGGTCCGGAAATTGTACGTGATCACGGCATCCACGCCGTACTCCACCTGCTTGCCCTGCGCGACCAGAACCGGCGTATTGTAGATCTCGGCATCCAGCATCTCGCGGATCTTGTCCTCAAGGATTCCGAATTTGACCCCTTTCAGATCGAGATTGGCCATGATGTCCTCGGGTTCAAGGACCCGACCCCACTTCTCGGGCTTGGAAACGATCGCAAACGCCTTCATCTCGTCAGGTGTCAGGTCGATCGTCACCCGGGAGTCAAACTGCTTGTTGGGCTGCCATTCTCCGATCTTGACCGGTTCGCCACTGGCTTCATCCAGCGTCTTTTGCACCACATCCCGGTCGAAATTGGCAATGCCACGCATGGCCAGGGCGGCCGCGGCTTGCTCGAATCCCGCTTTCCTTCCCTTCCCCTTGGGCGGGTTGGACTGGATGAAGATCCCGGCCTTGCGGACAACCACCTTGAATACCCCGTCCTTGTCCGCCGGCTCAGCCTGTTGCATCCCGTGCAGGACCCCGTGCATTCCCCCAACATCCCCGGTCTCGGGAGACATGGTCATCGCAAACTCGTTGAAACTGACGGCAGCCAGCCCGGCGATGATCTTGTAGGGTTTGGCTCCGATTCCGAGAAAGCCGGATGTCCCATGCTCAAGGATTTCATAGTCGAGATTCATGATGTTTTCTTCAAGAACCTCGCTGGCCCGTTCAAGGGCCCGCTTGATGGATTTGGCGACAACGACGATCCGGCCATCCGGTGTCCCATAGACATCACTGGCTTGCCTGGCGGCTTTGGCCGGTCCGGCCGCCTTTTTGGCTTCTTCCTTCTGAAGATCCCGCGCCAGCGCTTCCTTGAGCCGATCCATCATTCCTCCACGGACATATCCGTCCCTGCTTCAAGTATCGGCGAAATCCGATCCGGTTGTGAACCGGCGGCACAGGCCAAAAAAAAACCGCCCCGGGTCACTCCCCTGCGCGGAATCCATCAAACCGGGAAAATACCTACATTCAGGTCATGAGACTGCTCCGGACCTTGTCCAGCTTTGTCCGCAAACGGAAGATCGCCTTGGTATGGAGCTGGGACACCCGGGATTCCGTCACCTCGAGGACCTTGCCGATCTCCTTGAGTGTCAGATCCTCATAGTAATAGAGGATCAAAACCTTTTTCTCTTTTTCGGGGAGAGCCATGATGACGTCAAAGACCATCTTCCGGATCTCGTCACGTTCCACCATCGAATCGGGATTCAGACTGCTGGGACTCTCGAGAAGCTCCGTCAACGAAAGCCGTTCGCTGTCCTTGCTGCTGTGTCCGGTATCATTGAGGGAGAGGACCGAGGTGCAGTTGATTCTCTTGAGAAGATCATGAAACTCGTCAAGGGAGATCCCCATCTCCTGCGCAACCTCGGTATCCTCGACCGTGCGACCGAGCTTGTTTTCCATGGTCGTGACAACACTTTCGAGGTCCTTGATCTTCTGGCGAACACTCCGGGGAACCCAGTCCTCATCCCG
Source organism: Spirochaetota bacterium (assembly GCA_036795535.1). Taxonomy (GTDB): domain Bacteria; phylum Spirochaetota; class JAGLSM01; order JAGLSM01; family JAKPMW01; genus JAKPMW01. The sequence continues at coordinate 638 of DAIREN010000090.1, read as the reverse complement.
CAGGTTGTCAAAGATGGCTCCACGGATCCGGGTGACAGCATACGTCTTGAACTTGGTATTGCGACCGGGATCATATTTTTCAATGGCGTCAATCAGCCCGAAGGCCCCGTATCCGATCAGGTCGTCAAACTCGATATTTTGCGGGAGCCCGCTTGCCACCTTGGCGGCTACGTACTTGACCAAGGGAGCATAGCGCTCGGCAATCACTTCGCGAATGAGATGACTCCGGGTCCTCATGTATTCGGGCCACAAGTCATCTTCAGAGAGCTGCTCGTACCGCTTTTTCTCTGAAATACTGACTGTGGCCGCTTTTTGTCCCGTCTGCGTCATCTTGTCCTGGTCCGAGCCTGTCGCTTTCTGCATTCTCCCCCCCCGGAATACCGGAGCCGCTGCATCTTCCTGGCTGCAGTCTACAGTATCCTTCAAAACTCAGAGAAAATCAACCAAAAAAATGACCGCCCTACTCCTTGTCCCTGCTCATCATTGTCCGGATGGCCTTGGCATAATCTTCAGGGTCATTCGGAAACTGCTTGTCATCGATAATCCGGAAATTTCCGACAACCTTGCTCTCCCCGGTGACCATTCTTGATGCTCTCGGTTCGGCCGGCATCTGATTTCCGATATCCTCAGTCCCGTCT
>DAIREN010000089.1:0-11147 GCA_036795535.1 Spirochaetota bacterium | reverse complement strand
CCCGAGCGTGGTGCTGCTTAAATTTTAAGCAATTGAGCAATCCGGGATTGCATCGTTGTCTGTAGAAAAAAGCAGAATCATGAAAAACCCCTGTAAATTCGCGAATCTTTCAGGGTTTGGTCAAAAAATGCAGGTGAGCCACTGCTTAAATTTTAAGCAATTGTGCAATCCGGGATTACTTTGCGTCGTGGCGTCGTGGCGTCGTGGCGTCGTGGGACCACTGGGGGTTCACGCACGGGAAGAAGTGGTGCAGGATCAGCGCAGGCGGCAGCCGCAGTGGGGGCAGGACTCCGGATCGCGGGAGTTGGGGAGGCTGCGTCGACAGCGCGGACAACGGCCGGCTTGCCAGATGGCCCAGAGGGCCGGCAGGATGGCACCATAGATCCAAGGGGCCAAGACGGGATAGGTGTCCAGGCGGCCAAACATGAGCAGGACAAGGGGTGTCAGGCCGGCACCTATGGTCCATACAAGACAGTAGCGCAGCCAAGGTCTGAAGCGCGCGAGCTGGCAGATAAAGGCTTCCCTGTAATCAAGGGGTTCCGGCGACGGCATCTCTTCTCCTTCTGGTCAGCGATTGCTTCTGCAAGCCCGAATGCAACACCATGGTGCCTGCCTCAGTATAGCACAGGATCAGCGCTGTGTGCGCTGATTTACCGGAATTGGCGCGTGAGGCCGGGCAGGAGCATCGTGTCTTTGCACCATGGTGTTGCGGTAATGCACTGACACGCGGTTTTGTCCGGAAAATTCCGCAAGATTTTGATGCGACACCATGGTGCAAATTTTTTTCTTGCAGTCTGCTCGAAAAACGAGTAATACTATCGTAATGCTAGTATATAAAGGGAGGGTCGGGTGATCAAACTCTCAACACGATCACGCTATGGTGTCCGGTTTCTGGTTGATCTCGCCCGGCATTCCGGAACGGCCAGTCTGCGTGAGGTTGCGGAGCGCGAAGGGATCTCGGAGAAATATCTCTGGAGTATGGTGCCTCCACTCAAGAATGCCGGGCTGATCAGTACGGCACGGGGGGCCGGCGGTGGGTGTTCTCTGGCAAAACCTGCCGGAAAGATCACACTTCGGGAAGTGATTGCGATTCTGGATGGCGGTATCAGGCTGGCGGATTGCACCATGGGTGAGGGCGGGTGTGACCGTGTCGGGCGTTGCGGAATGGCCACGGTCTGGATGGAAATCGAAAAGCGGTTGGAGGCCGTCCTCGAGGGGTACAGTATCGAGTCGATAGTCCAAGGTACGGCCGATATCGGGGGATATTGCATCTGATCTCGGGAACAAGAAAAAATAAAGGAGGAAGTATAAATGGAAAACAAAATCTCGTTGGACACAATTTTGGTGCATGCCGGTCAGGTGCCTGATCCGGTGACAAAGTCGAGGGCTGTGCCCATCTATCAGACCTCATCGTATGTCTTTGAGGATTCGCAGGATGCCGCGGATCTTTTTGCGTTGAAGAAGTTCGGCAATATCTATACCCGACTGATGAATCCCACAACCGATGTGTTTGAAAAACGGGTGGCGGCTCTTGACGGTGGTGTGGCGGCACTGGCCGTCGCCAGCGGGCAGTCTGCGATCAGTCTGGCTCTCTTGAACATAGCCCAGGCCGGTGACGAGATCGCGGCGGCAGAGAATCTTTACGGGGGGACCTACTCCCTCTTCAAGCACACATTCAAGCGCTTCGGGATCGGAGTGCGTTTTTTTGATCCGGATGACCCGGCCTCCCTGGCGGACGCTCTGACGGAGAAGACCAAGGCGGTCTACGCGGAGACGATCGGGAATCCGCGGCTGAATGTGAGCGATCTCTCTCGGTTGTCCGGGGCGGCCCACGCACACGGGGTTCCCTTGGTCGTCGACAATACGGTCGCTCCTTACCTCTGCCGGCCGATCCAGTTCGGCGCCGATATCGTGGTCTATTCCGCGACAAAGTTTCTCGGTGGACATGGAACATCGCTGGGCGGCGTGATTGTTGATTCCGGAAAATTCGACTGGACAAACGGCCGGTTCCCCTTGATCGCCGGACCGGACGCGTCCTATCATGATCTGGATTTTGTCGAGGCACTCGCCCCGATGGGAAATATCGCCTTCATCATCAAGGCCCGTGTCAGCCTCTTGCGTGATCTCGGGCCGGCTCTCTCGCCCTTCAATGCCTTCCTGCTCCTGCAGGGGTTGGAGACACTCCACCTCAGGATGCCGCGCCATTCCGCCAATGCTTTTCTCGTTGCCAAATTTTTGCAGCGCCATCCGGGCGTGGCCTGGGTCAATTATCCCGGATTGCCCGAGAGTCCCGAAAATGCGCGGGCGGAAAAATATCTCTCAAACGGGGCCGGCGGGATCATCGGATTCGGGATCAAGGGCGGTCTCGAGGCGGGTCGACGCTTTATCGACGCGCTCAAGCTCTTCTCCCATCTGGCGAATATCGGAGACGCCAAGTCACTGGCGATCCATCCTGCGAGTACGACACATCAACAGCTTTCGGAGGAGGAACAGGGTTCTGTCGGGGTGACGCCCGATTTTGTCCGGCTCTCGATCGGTATCGAGGGGGTGGATGATCTCGTGCTGGATCTCGACCAGGCCTTGAAACAGGCGACCAGCCCGAAGTGATGCAGACTCCGTGGGCTGGCGGGCTCCGTCAGCCCACGGAGGAAAACGCGATTGTTGGAGTGAAAAATCCACCAAAATGGACCGAGGCTGTTCACAAAAATGGAGGTTTGCAATGTCACGAATACATGAATCCATCATCGATACAATCGGACACACTCCGCTTGTGCGGATCAACCGGCTTGGCGCAGGCCTGCCGGGGACGGTGCTTGTCAAACTGGAATCCTTCAATCCGCTCTCCAGCGTCAAGGACCGGATCGGGGCCGCCATGGTGCGCGCTGCCGAGGAGAGCGGGCGGCTGGCTCCGGGTGGCACCATCATCGAGCCGACAAGCGGAAACACCGGCATCGCTCTGGCCTTTGTGGCCGCCGCCCGGGGCTATCGCCTGGTGTTGACGATGCCCGAGACGATGAGTCTGGAGCGTCGGCAGCTCTTGCGCATCCTGGGTGCCGAGCTTGTCCTGACGGAGGCGGCCCGCGGGATGCAGGGTGCGGTGGACAAGGCCCGTGAACTGACGGAGGCAACACCGGGAGCCATCATGCTCCAGCAATTCGAGAATGCGGCCAACCCTGCCGCCCACCAGACGTCAACCGCCTTCGAGATCTGGGAAGATACAGACGGAGCCGTGGATGTTTTTGTGGCCGGCGTCGGGACGGGTGGAACGGTCACGGGGACGGGCCGGGTGCTCAAGGAAAAAAAGCCGGGCGTACGGATCGTGGCGGTCGAGCCGACCGAGTCCCCGATGCTCTCCGAAGGCCGGCCTGCGCCGCACAAGATCCAGGGGATCGGAGCCAATTTTGTTCCGGCCATCCTTGATCGCGGGCTGATTGACGAGATCCTGACGGTCTCGGCCGAGGAGGCCGGGGAGATGACGCGTCGGCTGGCCCGCGAAGAGGGCATCTTGGCCGGGATCTCTTCGGGTGCCGCGCTGAATGCAGCGCTCAAGGTCGCGGCCAGGCCGGAGATGGCGGGCAAGACCATCGTGGCGATTCTTCCCGATACGGGTGAGCGCTACCTTTCGACCTGGGTGTTTGAGAGTTATCGGTGACCCGGGCGGGTAGCCAGGCAGAGACAATATTGTAAAACAGTCATGCGAATCCGGGATACGTATGACTGTTTAATAAAAATGCCATGTGTATCCCGGAGTCAGACCACTGTATTGTAATTCTCCCTGTCCTCGATGGCTCTTGTGTGTTCGGTCTGGCCCTGAATATGGACGGCAGGCCAGCATGCGTCTGCTATATTTGTGCTGAAGACGACGGAGGTGCGCGGTGAAAGATCTGATTGAGCGGATAGGGAGACTGAAGGATGAGCGGCATGCCCTGATCCTGGCGCACCTCTATCAGCCGGCCGAGGTGCAGGAGATTGCCGACCGGGTCGGGGACTCGCTCGAACTGGCGCGCTATGCGGTGACGACGGAAGCCGAGGTGATCGTGCTGGCCGGAGTCCGTTTTATGGCGGAGTCCGCCAAGCTTCTCAATCCGGGGCGGACGGTTCTGTTGCCGGCCGAGGGCGCAGGCTGCCCCATGGCGGACATGATCGACGATCAAACACTCCGGTCTCTCAAGGCCGAACATCCGAGGGCCGTGGTGGTGTGTTACGTCAACAGCACGGCGGCGGTCAAGGCCGAAAGCGATATTTGCTGTACCTCGTCCAATGCACTCAAGGTCGTGCAATCCATACCCCAAGACCGGGAGATCATCTTTGTGCCGGACAGGAATCTCGGCGGGTACGCTGCTGAACAGAGCGGCCGGCAGTTGATCCTGTATCCGGGGTATTGCCCGACCCACCAGCGGCTGCTTCCAGAAATGGTTGTTGCTATCCGGAAAGAGCATCCGGGGGCACCATTTATGGCTCACCCGGAGTGTACGGCCGAGGTGCGGGGGATGGCGGATCTTGTCGGGAGTACGGCCCAGATCATCGAGGCCTGCCGGACCCGTCCGGAAAAGGAATTCATCATCGCGACGGAAAACGGAATCCTGCATGGGCTGGGCAAGGTTCGGCCGGATGCACGCTTTTTCCCGGTTTCCGAAACGCATGGCATCTGCCCGAATATGAAAAAAACAACACTCGAACTGATCCGGTCTGCGCTTGAAACAAACCGGCACGAGATCCGGATTCCCGAGGGGATCGCGGAGCGGGCCCGTCTTCCTCTGGAGCGGATGCTGGCGCTGTAGGCTCGACAGGTGTGCCGGATAGTGCACAAAAGTGGTGCGTTTCCCGTAGTCGCACCACAAAAGCATGATATTGGAACGGGGATCCGGGATACGTATCACGAATTTTCACTCTTGAAGCCGGTTTTGGTCCGGTCTGTTTCTGCTTATAGTATTATTTGCCACCAAAAAATCGTTTGCGAAGTCCGTAGTTTTGCGGATATACTGGGCAAGAGCAACTGGCTGATGGTGGAAAAACCGCGCATGGCAAGACACGGAAAAAAGAGCACTGGGGTCAATAACCGGAAGGATCCAGCGAACACCGCCGGAGGGGCGGACGCGGTCGAGACGGTTCCGGCTGTCCTCGGGCATCCGGCCAGCGACAATCTGCTGGCGGCGGTTGTGCGGGCCATGCCCGACATCGCGTTCATCATCGACGCCAACGGGAACTATCTGGATGTCTATACATCCCCGCTCAATTACAGGCATCTCAAGGTTGACAATATCAAGGGCCGGCATATCGGAGACCTGGTTCCGCCCGAAAACCTCGAACTCTTTTTGACGACGATCCGCGAGACGTTGAATACGGGAATGCCCCAGAGCGTCGAGTACTCGCTTCCCAATCCGGACGGAGTGCGTTGGTACGAAGGGCGAGTCTCCCCGGTTGATGCAGGAGAGGGGCAGCCCCCGGTCCAGGTTGTCTGGCTGGCCCGGGAAATCACGCATCACAAGCAGATCAAGGATGAACTCAAACAGTCCCAGCAGGATCTTGAGGCCCGGATTGAAGAGCGGACGACGGAGCTGGTGCAGACCAATGGCGAGTTGATCCGGGAACGCAAAATCCGTAGTGAGACCGAGCGCATGCTGACCGAGCGTCAGGAATATCTCAACAAGATTATCGACAGTGTGCTGGCCATGGTCTATGTGCGGAGTACGGACAATGTCTATACCCTGGTCAGCCGGAAGTACGCCGAGTTTTTCGGGCTTCCCTACGAAAACATTCTGGGAAGCACGCCCGACGAGGTCTTCCCCGAAGATATTGCAGAGATGATGCTCGAAAACGACCGGCGGATCATCGAGACCGGGGAGATGAGCGAGATTGAATACTCCTGCATGGTCAATGGTGAAAAAAAGTACATTCTTGAACGTGGCGTCCCCCTGATGGATGATGCCCGGGGGGCGATGCTGGCCATCTGCGGGACTTCCGTGGATGTGACGGAGTCCAAGCGGCACGAGGAGTACATCACCCATCTGGCCTTGCACGACACTCTGACCGGCATCGCCAACCGGCAGCTCTTTATGGATCGCTTCACCCGGGCCGTCACCGCAACGGAACGGAGCGGGCTTTCGGTGGCCTTGCTCTTTATCGACCTCGATTCCTTCAAGCAGATCAATGACCAGATCGGACACGAAGCCGGCGATGCGGTTCTCAAGGAAACGGCCAAACGGCTCTGCTCCTGTGTCCGCAAGGGAGATACCGTGGCCCGGTTCGGCGGCGACGAATTTGTGATCATCATGGACAATGTCCGTTCGCGGGACGACATCGAACCGGTGGTGAGCCGGATTCTGGAGACCGTGGCACGGCCAATCCCGTACCACGGACATGACTGTGTGATCGGGGCCTCCATCGGAATCAGCATCTGCCCGGAACATGGTCGGGATGTGGATGCCCTGATTACCAATGCCGACAACGCGATGTATGACATCAAAAAGAGCGGGAAAAACAATTACGCCTATTTCGATCCTGCCAAGCCTGTTCTCGCGGTCAAAGGCTGAGTCCGGACGTGTCCCATTGTCAGGGGTCTCCGGGGTTCTTTACCCGGAGAGGAGTGATACAGCTACGATACTGTGTGGTGCGTCTGCCTGATGGAGAGTCCGGCTCGCGGGAGACAGTCGATGGGAAGAATCATGACGGCCGGATCAGGATCGTTAAACTGTCCGTGGGAATGAGAGGTTGGCATGCAGGAAGGATTGCTCCTCCTCGATCCGGCTCGTGAGTTCGTCCTGTCAGAGGGCCGGGCCGGTGCGGGTCCGGTTGTCTACTGGATGCAGCGCGAGATGCGGGCCGTGGATAACTGGGGACTGGTGCATGCCCGGGCCCGCGCGCGGGACCTGGGGCGGACACTGCTTGTAGTTTTTGTGCTGGCGCCGGCCTTTGCGGGTGCGGGCGAGCGGCAGTACCGCTTCATGTTGCGCGGGCTGGCCCGGACCGCGGTCGAGCTTGAAAAGCGCGGATTTCCGCTTGTGCTGCTCGAGGGTGATCCGCCGGAGGTGCTGGCGGCGCTGGTGCGCCGGCTGGACGCGGCCTGTGTCTGCACGGACTTTAACCCTCTCAGGCTGACGCGGGACTGGCAGGCGCGACTGGGCGACAAGATCGCCTGTCCGCTGGTCGAGATCGACGGGCATAATATCGTGCCCTGCCGGTTTGTGTCGGCAAAGCAGGAGTACGGGGCTTATACCTTGCGGCCAAAGCTGCACCGTCTTGTGCCGCGTTTTTTGACCGAGTTTTGTGATTATGGGGAACAGTCTCCGGGCCTGGTACGGGCGGCGTGTGCCCGGGCCGGCCGCGCGGCGGGAACCCTGCTCGAAGGCGGGGAAGAGGCCATTACAAAAACACTGCTGGCAAAATTGCCGCGCGGCCTGATGCGGGATGCGTATGACGTTGGCGAGGCATGGCCCGCCGGGACGGATGCCGGCCTGACACGGATGAACGAATTTTTTGGCGCGGACCTGGCCGGATATGCGGCCGGTCACAACGACCCGGTCGCCGAGCGCTCCTCGCATCTTTCGGTATACATGCACTATGGCCAGCTTGCACCCCAGCGGGTGGCGCTCGAACTGGCGCGGGTCTCGTCCGGGGGCGGTGAATCCGCGGAGGCGTTTTTCGAACAGTTGGTGGTGCGGCGCGAGCTGGCCGACAATTTTTGTTTGTACAATGACAAGTATGATTCAGTAGACGGCTTTCCGGCCTGGGTGCGCGAGGATATTCCGCTCCACCGGAGAGACCCGCGCCTGAGGCTGTTCACAGAAAAAGAACTGGAGGAGGGGCGCACGGACGACCCGCTTTGGAACGCAGCGCAGCAGCGTCTCGTGGCACGGGGGTGGATGCACGGCTACATGAGGATGTACTGGGCCAAGCGCATCCTGGAGTGGACGCCGACGGTGGAGGAGGCGCTGCGGGTGGCGCTGGCGATTAATGACCGCTGGCAACTGGACGGGCGCGATCCGAACGGGTATGCGGGGATCGCCTGGAGTCTGGGCGGGGTGCATGACCGGCCATGGCAGCGGCGGGAGATTTTCGGGCGGGTGCGCTACATGAACGCCAACGGCTGCCGGCGCAAGTTTGATGTCGAGGCCTATATCGAGGGGAGTCCGCCAGCACCGCTGCGTAAATTTTAAGCAATTGTGCAATCCGGGATTGCACAAAATGCCGCAAATTCCAGCAGGCAAGCGAGGAATTTACGAAAACACAGGGGTTTTTTGAGATTGCCAAAAAGCAAACAAAGTATCCGCTGCTTAAAATTTAAGCAATTGATATAATCCGGGATTACACGTCAGACTGGCAGTCAAGCGCCCGGGTTTTTTACGCTGCTTGTCGGCAAGAGGTATTCTTGCAATACTCCAAAAGTTTTCCAAGATATGTTTGCTGATCCAGGAATAGGGGAGCAATGACAGGGTGTGGCGGAAACAGGAGATATTCACCCAGATTTGACCATTGCCAGTCCAGGGGGGAATCACAGAGTCCCGCCTGGACTGGATTTGCATGAATATACATGCAGAGCTGAGCCAGATAGTCTGGAGTAGTGACAGGTTTCACTTTGAAACGGCTCTCAAAGAGAGTGCCTCGTTCGTCGTGATTTTTATTGAACCACCTGGTATACACATTGAAAACGTGGTATGGCAGTTTTAAGGCAGGGTTTGGACCGCGTTGCACAACGAGCCAGTGATAATGATTCGGCATGAAACACCAGACCGGGATTTCCAGGTCGAGTTCTTGGGCATATTTTTCCAGGATGGCGTAGGCGGCACAGAAGTCTTTTTGGGAACGAAGGATGTTCGCCCCCCTGGCTCCGTGATTGTAGATATGGTAGATCCCGCCTCGGATAAAGGAAGTTTTTCGTGGTGGCATTTTGTCCTCCGATAGGATATACCTCCGGGGGGTGGGCTGAAATTTCATTTTTTGGAAAAATAGTGGCGAAAAGTTTGCCAGTCCCGCTGCTTAAATTTTAAGCAATTGCGCAATCCGGGATTGCAAAAAATGCCGCAAATTCCAGCAGGCAAGCGAGGAATTTACGAAAACACAGGGGTTTTTTGAGATTGCCAAAAAGCAAACAAAGTATCCGCTGCTTAAAATTTAAGCAATTGATATAATCCGGGATTGCACGCCTGACTGTCCTCTCGTTTTCTTCTATAAAAACTTGTCTGCTATCACTTGGGTGCATCGATCCTGTGCGAGAGATTGCCACACCAAGCAGAAAAAAAATTTGAAACGTGATACTTTGGGGATGTTGTATTCAAAAACTTGCGCAGAGGGGTGCCATGATGAAAAAGATTGTGGTGTTTGTTGGAGTCTGTGTGCTTTCTTTGGCCATGCTGGCCGGATGTGGAAAGAAGGATGACAAGGATGCGATGTTTGGGACAACCGGTCAGGATGGTAAAAAGACGGCGATCTCCAAAGAAAAATTTATGGAGTATCTCACAAAAAAACTGGCCATCGTCGGGACACCCGAGTATGCGGATGCCATGACCAAGTACAAGGCTGAGGCCGAGGATGTCAAAGAAATTCTGGATCGCCAAAAGATCTTTGACAAATATTTTGGAGATTACAAAAAGAAGGAGGCAGATCTCCTTAATTCTTGTGGCCTGACTCTTGGGGATGTTGTGACTGCGAGTGCGGCGTTCAAGAGCGACAAGGAAGTGATGGACCTCGTGTACAAACTTATGAAGTACGTTGTGTATTGATCCGGATCGAAACAGCCGGTATCCGAACAAGCGGCCATCCGGTCGCTTGTTGTATTTTTGGGGTATCGTTGCGTGATCCCCGTGTATGGGCCGATCTGTGTGTTGCTCGAAGAGACGTGGGGAAACGATTGAATTTGACTTGTTCCCGGTTCTGGATACATCCTTGGTGTGAAGGATCAGGAGAGGTCCTCCGCGCCATGTTCCGGCGGAGAGATACAAACAGGAGTCAATGCATGCATTTGGGCGTACGTGTTGTAACCGGGCTGGCCGTCGTGGCCGCCCTTTCTTTCGGTGTCGGTTGTGGTGACGATGATGTTGTTGTACCGGTAGTGGGTGTGTCATCCGGTTCAAGCAGCCTTTCCGCATCTGCTGCCTCCTCAACAGATACTGTGTCTTCCGCTTCGATATCTTCAGCCAGTACTTCAGCCGTTTCCACCGGGAGCGCTTCATCAACAGGGTTCATCTCCAGCAGTCCCGCGGTGTCGAGCAGTCCCGCGGTGTCGAGCAGTCCCGCGGTGTCGAGCAGCCCTGCGGTGTCGAGCAGCCCTGCGGTGTCGAGCAGTCCTGCGGTGTCGAGCAGTCCTGCGGTGTCGAGCAGCCCTGCGGTGTCGAGCAGCCCTGCGGTGTCGAGCAGTCCTGCGGTGTCGAGCAGTCCTGCGGTGTCGAGCAGTCCTGCGGTGTCGAGCAGTGTGGCCAGCACCATGCCCGGATTGAATACCTATACTGAAACTTTCGAAGCCTATAATGGAAGTTCCTATGCGACCGGGACCTTTGCTCTCACAACCGGGAGCTGGTACGTGGTGGCTGCGTATAAGGATTCCGAAACGCACGGGGGATCTGTTTCTGTCCGCTTGAACGACGATGTTGCCGGGAGCTGCCTTGTTTCTCCGGTGATGAACGGGCTTGGATCGGTCTCTTTCTGGTACCGGGCGCTCAATGCCGAGTCAGCGGATTCGACGTTCAAAGTCCAGACCTCGGTCAATGGTGGCACCACCTGGTCCGATGCCGGCAGCGGAACGTTCAAAACCCAGACATGGGCCCAATATTCCTGTACCATCAACTCGACGGCGGGAAGCATCCAGTTTAGGGTGCTCAATGACAATCAGGCAGGCCATTTGATCTTGGACGATCTTGTGTTCACCAGCTACAATGTTACCGGGGGATCTGTCTCATCGTCAGCCAGCGCGGTTTCCTCGGCAACCTCCTCCGTGTCGTCTGCGGGTTTCTCCTCTTCTTCAAGTTCTTCTTCACTGGGAACTTCGTCCAGCGCTGGTGGCGGGACGGTATTGACTGAAAACATGAGTTTGCCGCAATCGGTGCGCGACTATTATCGCAGTGCGTATGGTCTTTCGGGCAGTGCGCTCAAGTCGGCACTCCACACCATCATAAGCACTGGCTATACCAGGTATGTATACGGCTGGGACCAAT
>DAIREN010000088.1:0-11269 GCA_036795535.1 Spirochaetota bacterium | reverse complement strand
GATGGCAGACCCCATCCTCCGAGAGGATCCGGCATGGCTCGCGCCAACGCTCCCCGGGAGGGAGAAGAAGATCCGCAAGTTCCGGGCCCCAACTCCCTTGGGCATACTCCGCCAACGGGGCTGCATGCGCCCTCCACGCCTCAAGGACCGGTTGGACAAACCGCCAGCAGGCCAGAACGGCATCTCCGCGGATGAAGAGCGAGGGATCCCCGTTGATGCAGTCCAGGATCAGCCGCTCATAGGCTTCGGAGAGCGGTACACCCTCCAGTTCCCTGTAGTGGAAGTGCAGCGGAACCTGCCGGAGATCGAACCCGCCACCGGGAGACTTGAGCCCGAGGGTGAGCAGCAGGCCTTCGTCGGGCTGGATCCTGATGATCAGACTGTTGGAAACACGGGGCGTCCCCGCATTGCGGAAGAGGATGTGCGGCGTCTTCTTGAAGTGCACCACGATCTCGGTGACACGGACCGGAAGCTTTTTCCCGGTCCTGACGATGAAGGGCACCCCTCCCCAGCGCCAGTTGTCGATGAAGATCCGTGCGGCGACAAAGGTCTCGGTCATCGAATCGGGAGCAATCCCCGACTCCGCCGTATATCCGGTATAGCGCGCCCGGATGCAGGCCGGACGTCCCGGCCCACGGGCTTCCTCCGATGAGGGGAGAGGATCCACCAGATCCGAGTGCTCAAAAGGACGCAGGCTCTGAAAGACTTTTTGGGTCTCGTTCCGCAGGGACTCCGGATTGAAATTGACCGGTGGCTCCATCGCGACCAGGGCCAAGAGCTGCATCATGTGGTTCTGCACCATGTCCCGCAGGGCACCGGCCGTGTCGTAATAGCCTCCCCGCTTGCCCACCCCGAGCTCTTCGGCCGCCGTGATCTCCACCCAGTCGATGTAATTCCTGTTCCAGACAGATTCGAAAATGGCATTCGAAAACCGGAATGCGAGGATGTTCTGTACTGTTTCCTTCCCGAGGTAGTGATCGATGCGGTAGATCTGGTCCTCGCGGCAGCATCCGAGGAGGGCATCCTGGAGCGCACGGGCCGATTCGAGATCATACCCGAAAGGTTTTTCGACGATCAGTCTCCTGTACCCGTCACGCTCGTCCATCATGCCCGTCTCGGCCAGTCCGGCAGCGATTCCCGCATAGAGTGCCGGCGGGACCGCCAGGTAAAAAATGCAGTCTCCACACCCCCCGTCAGCCGTCAGGGCTGCCTTGAGGCCGGCAAAGGATCCTCCTTCAGGAATGGAGACGAAGGAAAAAGCGCGCGAGAATGCATCAAGTGCATCCGGATCCACCCCGGCCACCGTCGCACGGACGGCGTCCCGGATGTGTTCCTGGTACGCCTGATCCACAAACCCGGTCCGCCCGGTCCCGATCACCCTCAGGCCCGGCGGCAGCGCGGCCCGGCCTGCGAAATGCCAGAGTGCGGGAACCAGTTTGCGACGGGCGAGATCTCCCGATGCCCCGAATATGACGATCGTCGGCCCGGACCGTTCTTTCATGGAGCCCTCCTCTGCGGGTCATACCAGATTGCATGCCCATACCGGTAATATATGCCATTTTTTATATTATGGATACCATGGAAAGAGTCGGGCATCATGACTCTTGTCCGTAGAGAACTTCCACCAGGACCAGTGCATGAGCCGGGAGCATCGGGCCGGCCGCCTGCCTTGAGCGCGCCTCAAGGATGCCCGGGATGTCCGAAGCGGCGAGTCTGCCGGAACTCACCTCGACGAGAGTCCCGGCAAGTATCCGGACCATGTTGTGCAGGAACCCGTCGCCAAAAAACTCCAGATCGACGAACTGCCCGTCACGGACAAACTCGATGGAATGGATCACCCGCTCGGCGGACTTCTCCTTGAGCCGGGCATTGGTGCAACTGGTGAAATCGTGCCGCCCGCACAGACAATCAGCAGCCCGGCGCATCTCGTCCCAATCCAACGGACGGGGGATGTGGAGCGCATAGCGTCTCATGAAGACATCATGAACCGCCCCGGTATCCAGGCGATAGGCGTAGCGTTTGGCACGGGCATGGAACCGGGCGTGGAACCTGGGATCGGCCTCCTTGACCGTCCGGACCGCCAAATCGGGAGGGAGGGTCCGTTCGAGCGCGGACACAATCTCCCCGCAGGAGAGACCGGACCGGGTATGGAAATTGGCGACCTGGCCCAGGGCATGCACCCCGGCATCCGTCCGGCCGGACCCGATCACCTCGACCGGGGCACCGGTGATCCCTGAGAGGGCCTCCTCCAGCACACCCTGGATGGTCCTCCCGGCCTTCCCGCCCCCGAGCCTCTGCCAGCCTTCGTAGCGGCCTCCGTCATACTGGATCACCATTTCAAGATTGCGCATAGCCCCCCCTGGAATCCCTTGAGTATACAGCGTTTTGGCCTCATGCGACATCCGCGAAACGCTCTGCCCTCCCGTGAGAGAATCCCGCGCGGGCCGGAAGATCCGGGGAAGGATTCGGGTGTCAGAGCGGTCCCGGGCTCCACAAACCGGTAGTGTTTATTTCTCTTGCTGACAAACAGGCAGAACAGCTATACTGTGCCTGCTGTTCACAAAAAGACCAGTTCACGTATGAGGTAACCAGACAATGAGTAAACGAGTCGTCGTTCTTGCCCTCGGTGGCAACGGAATTCAGCCCTCCAATTCGAAGGGTTCCTACGAAGATCAGTTCAAAAACATCGATATCACAGCCCAGCAGATCGCGCATCTCATCGAGAGCCGCTACAAGGTTGTCATCACCCACGGAAACGGCCCCCAGGTCGGAACGATCATGACACAGATGGCCGCTGCCGCCGACTCGGTTCCCGAACAACCCATGCGGATCTGCGGTGCGATGACCCAGGGCCAGATCGGCTATCTTCTCCAGAGCCGGCTCCAGTACCACCTTCTCAAACTCCGTGGTGCGCCCGTTCCGGTCTGCACCGTAGTCACCCAGGTCGTCGTCGACAAGGACGATCCGGCCTTCCAGAATCCGACCAAACCGGTCGGCTCGTTTTACTCCAAAGAGGAAGCGGACGCCATCGCCAAGGCCAATGGCTACACGATGAAGGAAGTCGCTCCCGAAAAGCCGAAACCCTGGCGCCGGGTTGTCTGTTCGCCGAAACCGCAGGATATCGTCGAAATCGACTCGATCACCCAGCTCCTGGACAATCACGTCGTTGTCATCTCCTGCGGCGGTGGCGGCATTCCGGTCGTCCGCAAGACCGACGGAGAGTGTGAGGGCATCGATGCCGTCATCGACAAGGACTACACCGCCGCCCTCCTCGCCAAGAAAGTGGATGCGGACTATCTGATGATCCTGACCGATGTCGAGAAGGTCGCCCTCAATTACGGCAAGCCGGACCAGAAGTGGCTGGACACCCTTTCCAGTGACGAGGCTGAAAAAATGCACAAGTCCGGCGAGTTCCCCGGTGGCTCGATGGGCCCCAAGGTCCAGGCAGCGATCGACTTCGTCCGCTGGGGTGGCGAAGGTGCGATCATCACCTCGCTGGAGAAGGCCCGCGAAGCCCTCTCCGGAAAAACCGGAACCCATTTCAAAAAATGAGATCCTCCCGCTGTTCCAAAGAGCTGTCCCGAAGGGGGCAGCTTTTTTTCGGATCGGCCTGCCCCTGATTCCTGTTCTGCCAGTGGCACCATGCCGTTCCCGCGGGAGGCCCGGTGCCACGCCGCGAGAGCGGCAGTCGCGTTTCCCCCTTGTTGTCCGCGGGCTGCCATGGCATACTGCCCCCATGCGCGGATACATCCTGACCACGATTTTCTCAGCCCTGCTCCTTGCTGCCGGAGCGACGGCCTGCGGCCGGGGCGACGGTATGTCCATCCTGTTCCTGCATCCGCCGGGTGTCGAAACGACACCAGTGCAACAGGGCTTGACCTTTGCCGTCGAGGAGTTGAATTCCCGGGATGGACTCGGAGGAAGAACCCTGGTGCTTGAAACACTTGCCGTCTCCCTGCACACCAATGACCTCGAGACGCTCCTCCATGAACAATTTCGCAGATCCGCCCCCTTTCTCATCATCGTGCAACACGACGGGATAGCCCGCGCACTGGAAGCGATCTCGACCAGAATCAGGATTCCGGTCATCGCGCTTACGGAACTCGCCACGGGCCGGACCAAACGGGATGCCTGGATCTTCAGCAATGCCATTACGGCCCGCGAAGAAGCTCGCATCATCTGGCAACTCGTCCACCACTTCGCTCCGACCGGTGTCAGCGTGATCCACGGCCAGACTCCACGGGAACACGAATTCCTCCGGGAGCTCCGTACCCGCGCTGAGCGGGACGGGAGGAGTTCCATCCTCAATCTTGATCCGGGCTTCCCTCCGGAGGAGGCCGTGATCCTGACCGCCGCAGCGACCGAACTCCCCCTGGTCCTGCAGAGATTGAAGAGCAGCGGCTTCCGCCACCCGGTCATCACGACCAGCCAGGCACTCTTTCCGGGAGTCCGCCGTCTTCCTGAAGCGGAAGGGCTCCTCTGTCCGGCCAGCGCTGTCGACCATCGCTCCCTCAGCCTGACCCGGCGGACTGTCGACAATTTTTTCAGCAGATTCGGCCGCGAGATGACAATCGAGGCGGCGCTGGCCTACGACAGCCTCATGCTCGTCTCCGTGATCGCGGGCAACTCCCCTCCCGATGCGGAGTCCCTGCAGCAGGCCCTTTCGGGCGAAACCGTCTACCCCTCGATCTTCGGGACCCGGCATCTGCCCCATGGCATGCATTCCACGACCCCGGTCATGCGTCCGGTTGTACTCAGGAAAGGTGAACCCGAGGGGCTCTCCTTCGGCCTGCCTGGCGTCGTTCCCTGAAGGATCCCCTCAGGACTCGGGGGCAAACACGGCATCCAGTATCCTTCTGAACACTGTGGGAAAGGTCCGCCCGCCATCGTCCCGGAAACCGATCCAGGCCCCCCGGCCCACCGGGTCCGGCCCACACTCGATGCCGATCCGGTACGGAAAAAACGTGATCGAATAGCGGGTATGACTCCCGGTAAAACGCCCCTTGAGGGGCTCGCAGGTTTTCATGACACAGCCGGTCTCCCGCACCAAAGATGCGACCTGCTCTTCGGGTACCTCGTCCGGCTCGATGGTCCGGCAGGGTGGTCGCCAGAGTCCGGTCCAGAGTTCGCCGCGGGGTGCCACTTCGACGTACACCCGATCCCCGATCCGGAGACAGGCCACCACCATTCGCAGCCGGATCCGGCCCCCGGTTTGACGACGGACCAGGGTGGTCTGTCCCGTACTCTTTGCGACACAACAGGCCGCGAGGGGACAGGTTTCACAGCGGGGCTCCGAACGGCGACAGACCTGTTCACCGAGTTCCATCAGTGCCTCATTGATGACACCGGGTGGTTCGGAGCGAAATGCGGTCTCCAGAATCGCGCTGATCTCCTTGTCCGAAAGGCCCCGGCCGGAAAACACCCGCGCCATGACCCGCCGGACATTAGCATCCAGTGCGGCCACCGGTTCGCCATGCACGATGGACGCAATCGAGGCCGCGGTATAGGCCCCGATCCCGGGCAAGCGGATCAGTTCATCCCGCGTCGCCGGCATCTCGCCCCCTGCATCAAGAACCTGCCGGGCGGCCTTGTGGATATTCCGGGCGCGGGAATAATAGCCCAAGCCCTCCCACTCCCTGAGGACCTCGGACTCCGACGCGGCCGCCAGCGCTTGAATATCGGGAAAGAGCTCAAGCCAGCGCCGGTGGCGCTCCTCGGCCCGGGCAATCTGCGTCTGCTGGGACATCACCTCGAGAATCCAGACCGAATAGGCTGTAGGATGCCGCCTGAAAAAATATGGCCGCCCGTGATCCCTGAACCAGGCAGCCAGTGCGTGGACAATCACCTCCGGGAGCGCATCATCCACGCTCCGCCTCCCGGGCAACCCGGGGGCGGGGAAGCCCGCTTGATTCCCAGGCGCGTGCCATGACGACAAATTCGTCCATCGACATTTCTTCACCCCGGATTCCGCCCAGGATTCCGGCCAGCTCCAGCAGACGGTCGGCCTGTTCCCCGTTCAAACCGCAAAACGGGGATTCACGCAGACTGTTCCGCAACACCTTGCGCCGGGATGAAAAGACCGCCCGACCGAGGGCAAAGAAGAGACGGGCCGCTTCACCGGCGAGGGGTTTTTCCCGGCGGATCCGCAGTCTGACAACGGACGAATAGACGGATGGAGCCGGATGGAAATTTCCCGGAGAGACATGAAAGAGCAGCTCGGGCTCGGAGTGGAAGCCGGCAAAAAGGGTTAATGCCCCGTACTCGCGGGTCGCCGGTTTGGCCACAATCCGTTCGGCCACCTGTCGCTGGACCATGACAATGATCTCGGTAATGGCCGGGAGGGAAAAGAGCCGGTCAAAAACGGGTGTCGTGATATTGTACGGCAGGTTGGCGATGACGCGCGCGTGGGCAACCGCTGCTTTTTTTTGGGGAACATCCTCAGGCCGGTTTCCATCGCCAGCGCCGTCCATGGAAGCACCATAGAGTGAGCAGTCCGCCTGGAGGAAATCACCACGGACCAGATCGAAGGCGGGAACCCCATGAAAAACCCCGGCCAGCCAGTCACACAAGGCCGCGTCCGTTTCATAGGCCCGCACCCGGGCGCCGGCCGAGAGGAGGAAGTGCGTCAAAAAGCCGAGACCGGGACCGATCTCAAGCACATCTTCTCCGGGTTGAACCGCTGCGGTAGCGACAATGCGCTCGAGGATGTGCCGGCTGACAAGAAAATTCTGCCCCAGACCGTGCCGGGCCGTCATCCCCCTCTCGCGCAAGAATGCCTGCAACCTGCGTGGCGAGAGCAAGGCCTCGATTTTTTCGACGTCCCAGGACTGCACGTTCACTCCCCTTGATGATGCCCGTGATCAGACAAGTATACGCCAGCACCCCCCACCAGGGAAATTCGGGAATCTCGAGGCTGGCCCAGGGGAGCGTGGCCGCCTGATGGATCGCCGCATAGAGAAGGTCGATCATGGTTCCGAAAAATGAAGCAACCCAGGCGCCGGCACCGAAAAACGCGGCCAAGGACAGGACCAAACCGACGGCCTGCAAACCGAGAATGACTGGGACAAAGATGCAATTGGCCAAAGGTGAGACCAGGGAGATCCGCCCGAAAAACCCGGCCAGGATCGGAATGACGGCCAACTGGGCCGCCAGAGAGACGCCAAGGGTCGAGGCCAGCCAGCGGGGCAGGCGCAACCATTGCAGAAATTCGGTCAAAGGTTTTGCAAAGAGGATGATGCCGGCTGTCGCGGCAAAAGACAGGAGGTACCCCGGCTGTCCAAGGACTGTCCGGTCCTCCAGCCAGAGGAGTCCGGCCACGACAATCAGAAGATCGAGCAGGGAAACCCTGGACCGGACGAGCTTCCAGATCTGGAGCAGCCCAAGCATGAGGACGGCCCGCATGACGGAAGCTGTCCAGCCACAGAGCCCGGCATAGATGACGAGGATGGCCATCACACAGGGCCAGGCAAATCGCCGGCCCACGCCGACAAGCCGGGCCAGCCAGAACAGAACGGCACTGGCAACGGCAATATGCATGCCCGAGACGGCCATCACGTGTATGATGCCGGCATCGACAAAATCCTTTGTCTCTTCCTGCCCAAGACCGCTCCGGTCACCAAAGACCAGTGCCTTCATAAAGGCCATCCCCGTATCTCCCAATGACTCAAACCAGGAATCGCAGTGTTGCCGGAGAGTCCTGAGTGCCAGCCGCAAATCTGCCGGGCCTGAAAGAAGTTCCAAATGCTCCGGTCGCCGAATCAGACCCCGAACATCCCGGTCCGCGAGAAATTTCCAAAACCCGGCCCATGGACCACCTTCGGGCAAAGGGAGCACATCCCCGATCACCCTGACGAGGGAGCCATTCGTCACCCCGGCCACGGACCCGTTCTCCAAAAACATGACGAGGCAACCGGACAAGGCTTTTTTCTGTCCATTGATGAGCAGGGCCTGATCGATCTCCAGAATCAGCCTGGTCCGCTTCTCCTTGACAACCATCTCCCGGACGTGACCCGTGCAGTCCCGGACAAGCCAGTGATGGGCTGCCAGATCCCGCTCCTGGTACCCTCCGAGCAAGCAATTCCAGCCACCCATAAACACGGCCCAGAGGGTGAACACGATACCCACATCCCGCAGCCATGTCTGCTTTGGGACAAACCGCCTTCCCGCCAGGCAGAGCAGACCGAAAAGCAGGCCCCCGCCCGTCAGGAGCCAGACGAGTGTCGTATCCCTGACTTCAACCACAAATTCTCCGCTGGCCATCAAACCAAGCACGCCACACCGCAGATATCCACTTGCCGTCATTGACTTCCTCCGTATCTTCTACAGGGAGAAGAGTCGCCGGACGTTCAATGGTGCGCAAAAAATTCCAAAATAATGAGGTCAAGCATGGAACTGAAGCAGATTCTTGACAAACGCCGAAGCCTGCGGGTCTATGATACACGGATTCCCGACCGGGAAACGCTCCTCTCCTGCATCGAAGCAGCCCGGATCTCACCCTCCGGTGAAAACGTCCAACCCTGGCGCTTTTGTGTAATCGACGAACCCGGGCTGCTCGGCGAGTTGACCGAGGCCTGTACCGGTGGAATCTATCTTCCCACCAAATTCATCCGCAAAGCCCCGGTGATCATCGCTGTGACCGCCAAAACCGACATCATGGTCAACAAAATCGGGACCTTCCTCCAAGGAACCCAGTTTTACCTCCTGGACCTGGGCATCGCCTGCCAACAACTTGTTCTCCGGGCCGAGGATCTCGGGCTGGGCACGTGTTACATCGGCTGGTTCCATGTTGAAAAGGCACGCAAGGTACTTGCTCTTCCCAAAAAAGAAAAACTCGTCTGCCTGATCTCGCTCGGGTATCCGCCCCCCGAATACAAGCGTCCCGAGGGTCACAAGCGAAAAGCCCTGGACGAGATCGTCCGTTTCAATCACGAAGACTGAAAACCGCTCACGATCTTCCCCTTATTCGGTTTCTTTTGCAGAATGGCCTCTCCCGAATGGCATGCGCCGGTTCCCTACGAACGAGCCTTGTCCCCAGCGGCGTTCCGCGCCATGCGTCAGACAACATATTCTTCAACGGGGATATGTATCGCCCCCCTTTGAACCGGTCACCTGACAAGGCCCTCCGTCTCCGGAGCGGCCCGGTCTGTGGCGGGGTGTCCATATACCTTTTGCAACCGGCTCACAACAATGGATCCCCGTTTCCTGATCGGTCGGTTCAACCACATGACGGGAGAGCAGTCGCCCCATCAGTGCCCCACGTGGGGTGCCGGGCGCACTAAAAAAAACCGCTCCCGAAGGAGCGGTCTTGGACTGCTGATCCTGACTGATCAGTTGGCAAAGTCGATCATATTGCAGAGAACCGGGTAGTCCACAAAGGGGTTGCGGTTTTTCTGGTGCGTGTAGACTCCGTTGTTGCGGGCAACTTCTTTGGCGCTGACCGGGTCAGCCGAAGCCCACTGGCGATAGAGGGTCTGTGCCCAGGTCTTGAGCTTGGCACCAGCGTTCATCGACTCCCATGCCTCGATAGCCGAGTTGTTGTAGTAACGCACGCAGAAGTAGAAGTAGATGCGGGCCGTATCGCCTTTGTAGGCGTTGATGGGCTCAAAGACTGTCCCGGTGTAGCCGGAGGCCGAGGTGCCGGATCCGAGCTTGGAACCGTTCTGCGATGTCCAGGTGGCCGAGGCAACAGCACCATGGGGATAGCTGGAGCGCATGCCATTGACCTTGCCGTCCGTCGGGAGGACGTGGTGGGCATCACTGACCATCGGGCTGGCTTCGTTGAACTTGCTCTGGGGAATCATGTGCTCACGGTTGTAGCAATCGCCTTCCTTGCTGTATGTGCCGCAGGTCCCTGTCCCGAAGGAATAGGTGTAGGGGCGATTGAGTCCGGTTCCGTCGCGGTCCGAGTAGATGTCCCAGACCTTGCTGTCGGAGGTGCGGTCTGCATCAGCGTAGATCGTGTAAAGGTAGCTATAGCTCTTTGTCACATATCCGGCCGTGATGATCTGCTGGAGCTTGGTCTTGAGGGCCGAACCCGAGAGACCGTAGGCGCTGCGATAATAATCGCGGATGCTCTGTGAAAGCGAGAAATCTTCCTGGAAGCTGCCGGGTGTTGCTGAGGAGCTGGAGCTTGAAGAAACCGAAGAGCTTGAAGAAGAAACGCTGGAGCTGGACGAGCTGCTTGAGCTGGATGTGACATAGTACTCGACGTAGTCGATCTTCCAGCCGGCAGCAGTGACTGAAGAATCAGAGGTGAAGTTGACAAGCGCAGACGAACCTGTGACCTCGGCGGAAAGGAAGGCTCCCTTGTTCCCGGTATAGGTGGCAACCGTCGAGCCGGAAGAAGTCTTCAGATAGACCTTGTCGTAGTTGTTCTCGGTGTTGAAGGCCGAGAAGTGCACACGAACCTTGGTTGCGCCTGTCTTGGAGAAGGTGCTGGTCACGTTGGCATTGTTGCCGTAGGCTGAGGGGTAGTTTGGTGAAGCGACTGTGCTGGTCTCGCGCACCCATCCGGCCGCGACCGAGGAGCTCGAGCTTGAAACGGAGGACGAAGAGGAGGAAACCGAGCTCGAGGAACTCGAAGAGCTTGTCCCGCCGTCGTATGAAGTCCAGGTGATGTCGTCAATCGAGGCCTGACCGGCCGAGGTCGAGGTCTGGACGATCTCGATCTTGACGGATCCTGTGCGGTTGATGGTGTAGGGACCTTTTGTTGCAGCCGTTGTGCTGCTGTGGGTGATGGTGGCGATCGTTGTGCCATTCATCTTGAGGGTAACATTGACCGCTGTGGAATACGGTTTTTTTACCTTGAACGAGATCGTTCCGACACCGTTGTTGACCGTGGTGTAGACCGATGCTGCCGGGCTCTTGCCCTTGCCGAGAACGGGGGTTTTCCCGTTGATGTCGCCACCGCTCCATGCGGCAGAGACGTAATTCCAGGTCCATCCGCCGACACCGACGAAACTGCCGGATACATAGCTGGTCCCGGTCTTCGTACAGTTGGCAAAAGTCTCGGTGTAGGTGGTGACAGTGCGCTGCACACTGTCTTCGGTAACACCGACAGTATCCGGTGCGAGGCTACAGCCTGCAAGAACGGAAACCGCGAGCAAAACGGCAAAAAGCACTTTCAACGTTTTCATACCTTGGCTCCTTGGAGATGTTAAGTGAGGCGTAATACGCCCTTCGGGGACAGGATGCCCCCAGCGCAAATTCCTGTCAAACAAAAAATGAATTTTTTAGCATATTTTTATTTCGTTATCTTCTTGACAATCTT
>DAIREN010000087.1:0-11276 GCA_036795535.1 Spirochaetota bacterium | reverse complement strand
TTGACCCCCTCCTGCGTGACACAGCCAACCTCCTCGGTGGCATCGCTCTGCCGACCAATTCCATCTTCGCCAAAACAGCCTCCGCGCCGGCCTACACGGCTTGGACCAACGCCTTCAACAATGTCTGGCAACGCACGCAACAGCCAAATCTCGACCTGATCAAGACCTGGGCTTCAACCAACCTGAACCGCGCCGGAATGCCCAAAACGCTCTTTTATCCCTTCAGCGGTCCGGACATTCTCAATGCGCTGGCCTTTTTCCCGGGGGCTGAAGACTATATCCTCTTCGGCATGGAACCTGCCGGCCGGATCCCCCGACCCGACAAAGATCCCTTCCAGCGCCAGATGCTCGAACTGGGACGCCTCCAAAACGCCCTCTCCGACATTCTCGTCCTGAATTTCTTCCAGACCCTCCACATGGAAGTCCAAGTCACCGAGACATCCTACTCCAGCGTATCCGGCATCCTGATGTACTTCCTGACCCGGGCCGGAATGGAAGTCATCGGCGGCCGCAACATCAGCATTGACACCAATGGCGGTATCGTGACAAATTATGATCCCAAAAACCGGCGTCTGATCCCCGGTGTCGAATACACTTTCCGCATACGCACACAAAACTCCAGACACGAAACCCAAGCTCCATCCGACACCATCAAACGTGTCCGGTATTTTTCGCTCGATATTTCCGATTCCGGTCTCAAACGCAACAACAATTTCGAGCTCTTTGCCAAGAGCCTGCCTGCAACCACAACCATGGCCAAGTCGGCATCCTTCCTGATGCACAAGGACTTTTTCTCGCGCATCCGCACCCTGGTCCTCGAAAAAAGCGCTTTCATTCTCCAGGACGATTCGGCCGTCCCCCAGCGCTTCTTCCTGAACGGCACATGGGATGTCGAATATTATGGTTTTTATGACCGGCCGATACCACTCTTCTCGAACTACTTCCAGCGCGAACTCTTGACAAACATGCAGTCCAGATCCAAAGGTCGGCTTGCTTTCAGCTACGGCTACGACCATGTCAAGGGGAGCTCCAATCTGGTCCTTGCCATCAAACGCCAAAAGCCCTGACCCGGATAACCACTCCCGCCTTCCACACCCGGCCCTTCCGTCGGGTGTTTTTTTTCATTCACCGAAATGTGCTATACTCAATAGCAAACGGTTGTCTCTGGAGTCACCCATGTTCCTGCGCTCTGCCATCACAGTCTTCCTGGGCCTTCTTGTCCAGATTATCGTCTTCGGTTGCCTCGCCATCGAAAACGACACCGACGCTCCGGCATCTCCCGAAGGCTCTGCGTCCTCGCTCTCTTCTTCTTGGGGAACAACCTCCAGCCAAACTGGATCCGTCGAGTCCTCGCAGGTTTCATTTTCCATTGCGTCATCGGTCACCTCAAGCATCGTCGCGATGTCTTCAAGTCCGTCTTCTACATTCACGAGCAGTACTGCATCGCTGGAGAGTTCCTCTCCTGTCGCGAGCAGCAGCATCTCCCTTGAAAGCTCCGCATCTGCCGCAAGCAGCACACCCTCCTCTGAAAGCTCGGCATCTTCAGCAAACTCCGTCTCCAGCATGACCTCGAGCAGCACAGGCACGGGCACGGCACCAACAGGCATCTATATCGCCGATACGGGGAACAACCGCATTCTCTACATGAGCGATATGACCGGTGCCGGACTGACCGAAAAAACAGGCTACAACCTGCCTCACTCCGTCGCTGTCGGACCGGACAACCGGATCTATATCGTCGATACCGGCAACAACCGGATTGTCCGCATGAACAGCATCAATGGGTCAGGTGAAGTCTTCTTCGGGAGCTATGGCTCGGGCACAGACCAATTCAACAATCCGCAAGGAATCGCCATCGGCTATGACGGGAAAATATATATTGCAGACTCCGGAAACAACCGAATTGTCCGTCTGGATGATATCAATGGAACAGGCTGGACATCCTATGGTTCGTACGGCACCACAACGGGATATTTTTCCGGTCCGGTCGACATTGCGGTCAATTCATCCGGCTTTATCATGGTATCCGACAGGGGCAACAAACGGGTCATCCGCATCAACGATATGTACGGCAGTGGATGGAAAGAATACCATGAAGGCAAGGAAGTCTACGGGGTCCACCTCTTTAACGACAGCGCAGCCTGCTTTATCAGCCGAAGTAACCCTGCGGGATCAGACTATCTCCGCAAACTTGATACGACCTTTGCACCAACAACCTTTTACGGAGCATTTTTGGATGTCGTCGGCCTTCATATCAACAGTACAGCAACTGAATTCCATCTCGCCGAGAGCGGAAACAACGCCATTCGAAAAACCAGTTTCTCGACAATCCTTGCAACATACAATACCGGCCTGAATACTCCAATGGATGTATTTTTCAAAGAATGACCCGTATACGGGCGGGTACTCAGACAACCGCCCGATTTTTTTTGAAACCTTCCCGCTCCCCGGACATATATCCGGAATGTACGGCACCGAAGGACGGAGCCGGCCACATTCCAACCCGGGAGGTTTCCCATGAAAAAACCCATTATCCTTATAGCTCTTCTTGCTTCATTCAGCCTGCTCACCGCCTGCGGTGAAGACGACGCTACTCTGGTTGTCCGCATGGTCGATGCGCCAGTCACAGTCGGAACCTATCAGGTTGAGGGTGTCTATGTCGACATCAACCGTGTCGATGTTGTCAAAAAGGGGAGCGCAGCCGAAACTGCCGGAGTAACACAAATCCAGGACGGGAGCGGTGTCTATACGGTGATCGCCAATGCCAACATGACCAATGTCAATCTGCTTGACCTGGTCAACGGGGCCTCAAAACTGATCGGCAGCATCACGCTTGACCCGGGCGATTATATCCAGTTGCGCATTGTGGTCGGCACCAACAGCAAAATCAAGTTTGCCAATGATACAGCTTTGTACGCCCTCAAGACACCCAGTGGCTCGACCAGCGGCATCAAGATCAAGGGCAAAGGCAACGATCCGCTCTTCTCGATTGCCGAAGGCGACACCAGCGAACTGGCCTTCGACTTCGACGCCCAAGCTTCTCTTCAGGCAAGCGTCGATAAAGACAAGTACATTCTCAGCCCGGTCATCAAAGAAGTCAAATATCGCTCCCAGACAAAGGCCAGCAACGAGTTCGACGTCGAAAAATAGATCTCCCCAGCCTTCCAAAAACACCCGCTCAGGCGGGTGTTTTTGTATCATCTGTAGCACACTTCCCGAAAACCGTAGTAGACTTGAATCAACCAGAAACAACCCGCCACAACAGGAGCCCCCATGAAAACATCTCCCGTCATTTTTCCCGTATTGGTCGCACTCAGCCTGATGGCTGGATGCTCGTCACTCAACCGGAAGTCACCGGCTGATATTTTTTGCGGGATGTGGCGCATCAGCTTGACATCCCCGGATGAAGCCGCAACATCGGACAGAATCGTTGTTTTTGAGCCGAATGGCATCACCACCCAAGGCTATATGCGCAACGGAGTCTACACAGCCAGTATGACAGCCCGCTGGACCGTCCAAGGAACCACCATGGTCGTCATTCAACCAAACGGGACAAAAGAAATCCGCCCCTTTATCTTTGATGACCCGGACCACTTCCGCATACTCGGCGAAGATTCCGAAGTCAAGGCATGGAGCCTGCGCGTCAAGGATTGATACCCGCCCCCCGCAGGACAACAATAATCCGGGTGCACTCGTCCTCTGAAATTTTCGGCTCATCCCTGGATCCGGGATTGTTCACCAAAAATCCTTTCTCCTTGAGCAGACACCCGGTTCGATCAGATCGAGCGCGTCGCTATCCAGTAGGCGAGATGGCGATTCACGGCAAACACATCCAGAAGATCCGGATCAAAATGCGTCCCGCGCTCCGCGAGCATCATGTTCATCGAATGTTCGAGGGAAAGCGCCGGTTTATACACGCGCTCGGTCACAAGAGCATCAAAGACATCGGCTATCGCCACGATCCTGGCTTCAACCGGAATCTCATCGCCCTTCAACCCGGACATATACCCGGTCCCATCCCACCGTTCATGGTGATGCAGCACGATATTTTTCGCCATTTCATCGACCTCTTCCCTCGCCAGGAGGTTCCATCCGATCGTCACATGCCGCTTCATTTCGTTGAACTCGGCCTCGGTATACTTTCCGACTTTATGAAGCAGATCCTGACGGATACCGACCTTCCCGATGTCATGCAGTGACGCATACAGACTGATCCTCTTGACAAAATCCCCGTCAAACCCGGCCTCCCGGGCAATCATTGTACTGTATTCCGTCACACGACGGATATGGTTCCCTGTTTCCGTATCATTGTAATAGTTTGCTGACTCCAGAATCGAAACCATCGTCATTGTCAGTCGTTCGATCTTTTTGTTTTTTTCCTCCACCGATCTCTTCAATCTGAATCGGTCCACTGCACCCCTGACGGTCATCTCCAGATCGGCCTTCTGCCAAGGTTTTGCAATGTATCGATAGAGATCCGCTGTATTGATCGCATTCTGGATGGCATTGATATCCGAATATCCTGTCAGGAGAACCGTCAGTGTCTCCGGCGTGAGCCTGTGAATCTCCCGTAAAAATTCATCTCCCTTCATACCCGGCATTTTCTGGTCGGAGATCACACAGACTATTTCTTCCTTGGCCTGCAGCGTTTCACGCAGAATATCCAGACCCTCCTCGCCACAGAGTGTTGTTTCAAGAGACAATCCGAGCTCTTCCAACAGTGGTCGCAACTCGACCCGCAGGCTTTCAAGAATCAATACATCATCATCAACACACAGAAGAATGTCACGGGCCATCTCCGGTCTCCTTCCCGGACACACCGATACAGTGCTCAACGGCCTTGGTGAGTTCATCAGCCTTCCATGGTTTTCTGACAATGCACTCGGCAAGATTATCGCGCTCAACCCGCTCGATGGCCGCTTCATCAGCCTGCCCTGTTACAAGAATCGCCCTCAACCCGGGATGCTGCTCCCTCACCTCGGCTAAAAACTCGTCCCCCCTTGTACCCGGCATCAACCAGTCAGAAATAATCAGGATGACCTTCACTCCTTCATCAACCAGATCCTCCAGCACATTCCTTGCTTCACCTGCCGAAAGCGCCGTTTCATAGAGAAACCGCTGTCCAAAATACCCGCGCAATTCCTGGCGCATCGCCTCAACAATGATCACCTCGTCATCAAGACACAGGATCGCTTGCCTCATTCTTCACCCCCCAACGGAAGCCATACAAAAAACTCTGTTCCGCTTTCGCCAGTCACAAAATCAATCCGCCCACCATGTTCCAACACAATTCTTTTTGCTATATCCAGACCCAAACCGGTCCCCTCCCCCATGGCCTTGGTCGTAAAAAACGGTTCATAGATCCGGCTCCTGACATCCGGAGGTATCCCCGGCCCACTGTCCCGGATAAACACCATGAGTCCGCCATCTTCCATCCGTCCCCCGATTACCAGACTTCCCTGATACTCCATTGCCTGCAGGGCATTGTTGACCAGATTGATCCAGACCTGATTCAAGCGGTCCCTGTTTCCTCTGACGATCGCCGGAACCCCGAATTCCAGACGCACATCCACTCCGTATTTGATCCGGTTGGTATAAAGAGTCAATATAGCCTGAATCTCTTCCTCCACATTCACCGGACCTGCTTCTTCGTCAGGGTTTTGGCGTGAATAGTGTTTGAGTGCTGACACCACGTGTGCCGCCTTTTCAGCAGCCATCACGACAATTTCTGTCAACCGCACGGATTGCGCCATCCGCACTGCGATATCGATCACCGCCTCTCCATATGGCGATAATATGGCCTGCACCAGCGGCTCGTCGATATCGACAACGCCCAACTCGACAAGCCGCTCGGCAACGACACTGCTTTCATTGACACCTGCATCCCTGAGTCGTCCATCCAGTGCCTTGCGGAGCTTTCTCTCCTCCCCGCTGCGGTAACTCACCGGTACGGAGACACACTCCCTGGCAAGTTTCAAGCATTGTTCCCTGATATTCTCCGGCATATCCGCCAGGGACACAACGATAGAGCGCACACTTCCGTACAACAGTGTTTTCAATGTCCGGCTGGATGAAACAATGGCACCCAGAGGTGTGTTCAACTCATGCGCTATCCCTGCAACAAGCTGTCCCAATGCCGCCAGCTTTTCGGATTGGACAAGCTGGTCGGATCGCTTGCGGATTTCATCCTCGAGCCTGGTATTGTATATTTCAAGCGTTTCTGCCATTTCGTTGAAACGCTGACTGATTGCCCCGACCTCGTCTTGTGACAATACCGGCACTCTTTGTCCAAGATCGCCGCCACCAAAAGCCCACATGGCCGCCGCCACACGCTGCATCGGCCTGGTCATTCGTCCAACAAGAAAGATGATCGCCGCAACCAGCACCATCAGCACAACCAGCGTCACCACCAATGTCAACAGCATTGCCCGTCGCATATCCTTGAAAAATTCCTCTTCGGGCACATCAATAATCAAACCCCAGGACTGTTTTGCCGCGCCAACAAGAACAGGGCAGACAACCCGAACAGCATCTCCCTGCAACAAGGCTGAATGGATATGCCGGATACTCTCCCGTCGCTCGGCAATGCAGCGCAAGAGCTGCACCTCCTCATGATTTGTCCCCACATGGCGGGCCAACATCTGTTTCTCAGGATGCGCCGCCCAGAGCCCACGTTCCGAAACCAATGCCACTCTTCCACCTTCAAGTTTCAAGAAATCCTGCACCATTTTTGAAAGCTCTTCCAATACCACATCCGCTCCAGCTACTCCCACAACATCGCCGGCAGGGCTCTCAATGGGTGCTGTCAGACTGATCATCCGCGTCCCTTGGTCATCGGGATCCAGATAGGGTTCTGTTATTGCCGGAAAACCAGAGCGCTTTGACAACCAG
Source organism: Spirochaetota bacterium (assembly GCA_036795535.1). Taxonomy (GTDB): domain Bacteria; phylum Spirochaetota; class JAGLSM01; order JAGLSM01; family JAKPMW01; genus JAKPMW01. The sequence continues at coordinate 4,385 of DAIREN010000087.1, read as the reverse complement.
TAAAATTCATTGATTGGATCCTTTTCGTTATCAAAACCCGCAATCGCCGTGTAGTGCGTCTCCCCGTTCTTCAATGTCCAAAAAGGGGTGAATTGCCCCCCGCTTCGCGAGAACAGCGGATGACGGACCCAGGCGTCATCATTCCCGTCCAAAACATTCCTGTCGAGAACCACCCAAGCACCATAGAGTTTTTTGCTTCTCAGATTCTCGCGCAAAATCGCAACCAGACTCTCTCTCGAAAAACCTCCCCGCACACCGAGAATTCCGCGGTAAAAACTCGCGTTAGCCACAGCAATATTGAGCCCATTGAGCAAGCGACTCCCGATCTGCAGGGCATAGTGGCGCGCCGATTCCCGCAACATCCCGTAGACACGATCCCGGGCCTGGTCATGGTATCTGGAAAAGATCAGATAGAACCCGAGGGTATATCCAACCACAAGAATTCCGATGACAGGAACAAGGATCTTCATCCGTAACGTTGTCATTCTGAGCACACGCCACCCCCACCCATGACTATATCATCGGATGGTGTTCTTCTGCAAGAAACGGGTTCTGCCCTCATGCCCCCCATGATTTCGTTTGAGCACTCCGGCCTGAAGAAACGGGGACAACCGACCTGGAATAATGAATTTGAACATGGGGCACCGGACAATATCTCCATCCTGTCTTCTTGTGGCACATCTCTCCGTTGGAACTTCTTGAGCCATCCTTCAACGCAAAAGAAGCGCTCACGCGCCTCTTTTGCCTGCATCCATCCGGAACCAGGACTCAAAAATCCTTCATGTCCTCTTCGTCCAGGGGAATGATCTGCTCCGGTGTGATCTCCCTGGTCCTGGTAACAGGTGCAACACTGTTTTTGCGAACAGGCTGGTTTCCCTTCACCGGTTGTTGTACTTCCGGCCGTGCTGTGACGGGCTTTTTGCCTACCGGCGCGGGCCTGGCCAACGCTGGCGTGACTCCGGCTGCTGCTTTCTTTCCCGATCCGCCAATAAACTCGACCAAACGGTCCACTGTGGCATGCATCTCTTCCGCCTGGGCCGAGAGCTCCTCGGAGGATGAGGCTGTCTCCTCCGAATTGGCCGCTGTCTGCTGCACAACCTTTTCCATCTCGACCACGCCCCGGTTGATCTGCTCGATCCCCTTGGACTGCTCGTTGGATGCTGCAGCGATCTCGCTCACAAGCTGCTGGACTTTCCCGGACTGCTCCACCACCTCGTCTATCGCCCGCCCGCTCTCGGCAAAGACCGAAACGCCGTCATTCACCCGGGTGATCGTCTCCTCGATCAGTTCGGCTGTCCGCCTCGACGCCTCCGCCGAACGCATGGACAACGATCGGACCTCGTCGGCCACTACCGCGAATCCCGCTCCCGCATCTCCGGCCCGGGCTGCCTCAACTGCGGCATTCAGCGAAAGCAGATTGGTCTGGAAAGCGATCTCGTCGATCGTCTTGATGATCTTTTGCGTCTCACCGCTGGCGCGAGCTATCTCCTGACTGGCCGTCAGTGACTTCTGCATCGCCTTGTGCGCGTTGTCGATCGATCCGATCACCGCATGCGTCAGCTTGTCCGCCTGGGCCGCATTGTCCGCATTTTGCTTGGTCATCCCGGAGATCTCCTCAAGTGATGCAGAGATCTCCTCGATCGATGCCGCCTGCTCGGACGATCCCGCCGCCAGACCCTGGCTGGCCTGGGCCAACTGCTCCGAACTGGCCCGCACGTAGTTGGCGCTCTGCAGCATCGTATCCGCATGGCGCAGAACTCCGCGCGCTATCCCCGCCGCGATCATCCAGACAACAAGAATGGTAAAAAGAAGCACAATGCATCCGGATACAATGAAGATATTTCTGGCCGTTCCGACACTTTCTTCAATCACCGTTATTTCCCGGCCGATAAAAAACATCCCGATATTTTTATTTTCAGAATTTTTAATGGGCCAATAGGCGGTAATATAGGGCTTTCCCAGAATTTGATTTTGCCTGACAAAAGGTTTGCCCTCTCCAAGAACAGTCTTGACGACATCCGGATTGTCCATCTTTGTCCCGACGGCACGGGTATTGCTTGTCGTCAAAATGCTTGTCGCTGCTCGTGTATCTCCATAAAACAGGGTACAGTGCATATCCATACTCTGCCGAACACCGTCAACAAATTCTGAGTTTCCTGTCAGATTCCTCCCCCAGGCAACAGCACCAAGAATATCGCCCTGTGTGTTTTTAATTGGGGCCGTACAACGCAGTGAAAACCGTACCAGTGTTCCTTCCTCAATCAACGCCGAGGACACACCGGACAGGGCATCGCGGACATACTTTTTCCCCGCAAGCGAGTCGCCGACTCGATCATCATGGCCCCGGGCCACAACTATCCCTTTTGTATCAATGATTGTGCAAACATCCATCCGTCCGGAAGAAAGGACCGCTTTGGCCCAGGCCCGCAAGCCGGGTGCATCCGTTTTCACAAGCATTCCTGCCATGGCCGGATCCTGGGTCATGAATGGCGTCAATCGTGTCAATCCATCCAACCAGTCTCTGTACTTGGCATCCACCTGCTTCATTCCCGTCTTGACAGTCTGGGTTGCTTCTTCAATCATTGTTGCCCGAAAAATCATGACTCCGGTTACAGAAAACACAACACACACAACAAGCACAATCAATCCGAAATACGCCATCATTCTGCTACGGACCGTCATATCGCAAACACTCCTTCATCCTGTTTCGTACCGTCATATATCCCTCACCCCTTTGCAGTTTTTTTATTCAAGCTACAAGCTATCACTCCAAGACACTCCCGCCAATCCGTACAACTACTGACGGATTTCAACAGACACAGACCAATTCATTGTATTGCAACCATTTTGAAAGCGGCCCCTCACATCACGCATTCCCGGCAGAAAATGCCTTGTATCGAGCACGCGCAGGCACTTTCCGGTCGCACAGATAAAAAAAACCGTCCGGGAAAAAGACGGTTCAGTACTTCATGGTCACTGCCTGTTACAAGGCATTTCCGTTTTGGTGGAAACGCACCTGGGTCCCCTTTTGGTACACCTTTGACCCTCTGGCAGTCGGGAGACTGACGGTCAGATGCAGGGTCCCGATGGACACATACCCGTTTTCGTAAAACGAGACCCATTTGCCCGCACGGAACACATGACTGCCCTTTTGCGTCGGAAGACTGACATTGTGCAAGAGGGTCCCTCCCTCGACATAGCCGTTTCCATAAAACTGGGCCATAGTGCCAGCCATAAAGACATGACTCCCCCTCGGGGTCGGGAGACTGATGTTCTGCAACAAGACACCGCTCCGGACATAGCCGCTTTGAGTAAAATCAATCCGCGTCCCGGCCTTGAAGACATGGCTTCCCCTGGGTGTCGGAAGACTGATGTTCTGCAGCAAAACCCCGCTCCGGACATATCCTCCCTGATAAAAACTGACGGACTCGCCACCTTTAAAAATATGGCTTCCCTTTGGTGTCGGAAGACTGACATTGTGTTTCAGGACTCCGCTCGAAACCTTCCCGTCGCCATAGCGGGTTACCTGCGTCCCACCCTTGAACACATACGCCCCTCGCCCTGTCGGCAAGGCTGTATCCCTTGCCAGTCGTTCGGCATGCGCCGTCATCCCCAGGGCAAGCATGATAGCGCCAACCAAGATATATCTTCGATGCATGATGTTCCTCCCAAATCCGTATTCTGTCTCTTTCTAGTACAACGCGCTTCAGGTTTTGTCAGCACCTCTCCGGACCAGATGTCTCCATCCATAGTAGACCGGAACACTTGCAGCCAGCACAGCAAGGGCTGTCAAGGAGGTGTTCGTCCATGCCATCAGACTGGCAATCATCATAACAACGGTCAATACGATATAGAGTACAGGGAAAAGCGGATAGAAAGGAACCTTCCACGGACGCGGCAACTCAGGACGTGTGATCCGCAGCCAGATCAGCCCGACAACGGAGAGAAGCGGGAAGACAGACAGGGCAAACCCCATGTACATCATCAATTGCTCAGCCGTTCCCAAAACAATGTAGACTATGGCGATCACAGCCTGGAGAATCACGGCAAGATGCGGCGTCTCGAATTTGGGATGCAGGGTCCCGAGTTTTGCAAAAAGCATCCGGTCCTTGGCCATGGCCCAACTCACCCTGGGTCCGATGAACATCTGTGCCGAAACCGCCGAAAGCAGGATGACGGCAATCCCCAGACTGAAGAGAGAGCCGACTTCTTTCCCAAAAAGCGCTCCTGCCGCGATCGCCCCGACCTCCCTTTGCCCGGCAAGAGTCTCCGCAGGGACAGCAATGAGATAGACGACATTCAACAATACGTAGACCAGCATTGTCCCGAAGACACTCCAAAAAAGGGCCTTTGGCAGATTCTTGGCCGGCTCGCGGATCTCGCCC
>DAIREN010000086.1:3944-11349 GCA_036795535.1 Spirochaetota bacterium | reverse complement strand
TACGAATGCCACGTTTTTTGCTAGTGCGTCAGATGCGCGTATCCTTGATGTTTCAATGAATGGAAAAACAGGTTTCTTCCCCGAGTTCTATTATGGAACCACTCAGTATTATGGGGCTGTCGAGGGAACGCAGTTAACGGTTAAGTGCAAAAAAACACAGTTGGAGCAGACTGTGTATATCGCCAAGACTTCGTTGACGGACTATGAGACAAATGCTGCTTGGGACTCGTATATCGAGAATGCAGAGAATCTTGCATCTGCTCCTGGTTCGGCAATTGAAGTTTCAAAAACCATTACCGTAACAATGGGCGACACTGTCATTATTCGTGTAAAACCATCCGATACAAACAAAGCAAATCGTGAATATCTCTTCAAGGTTGGTGTGTTTACGACTACCCCGTACGGTTTTGATGGTGGAATCAAAGCGCTACTTGACGATATTACGTTGAAAGGCGAGAATTTCACAAAAGTTGTAGTGCAGGGTATTATCACTCTCAAAGATTTTTGGGGTTGGGAGAATGCAAAAAAATGCATGTTTATTGAAGATGACAAGGCAGGGCTATACGTATTCTTGAATGATGCGGTGTATGCCGGTCTCAAGACAAAACCTGATGGACGCTTCAAGATTGGAAGCAAGGTCAGTATGCGGATATCTGCAGGTCAAGTTTATTACGGGATGGCGGAAGCGGTAGGTATTGATGAGCTTACTCTGCTCGATGGGACACCAAAGCCTCTGTTGATCCGAAGTGGTGGTTTTGACAGAGTATTCTCAAGAGGTAAGCTTTGGAAGCATACTGCAACAGTCAAAACTAGCTTGACAAAGCGAGGTGAAGGTACGTTTACTGATGGAAGCCTGTATCTTGTGAACAGGTACAGTACTTACTCAGGTAATCCTCCTGCGCCAGAGGTAACCAGCTTCTTCAACAGATTTACAACCGGGTTTAAAGTAACGGTGTACGGGCCGGTAATATGGTCATACAGTTATCATCGTATAGCGTTATTCAGGCCTGAATATGCTTTGAGAACAATTGCCGGAGAATAATGGATCACGTACTAAGTGATTTTCGACCAAGGAGAAAATATGAAAATGACAAAGCTTTTGATGGCAGCAGCTATTCTTGTTTTTGCTGTGTCTTCCATGCTTCCTGCACAGGAAAACGGAGAAACAACAACTCCGGTTGTTACCCCGGCAAATGATGCCAAGTTTACCTCTTGGGCTCGCGTCCGTGGCAGCTATCAGATGGCCTGGAAGTCGGATATGGATCTTGAGTCCGGCTTTGACATCGATCGTGCCAGACTCGGCATGGATGGCATGCTTCTTGAAAATCTGTATTTCAAGGTTGACATTGATGCCAAAAACACCAAAAAGGGCAAGGGTGCCGAGCTCAAAGTGGCTTTCGCAAGCTGGGAGTTCATGAAGGGTCATTACCTTGAAGTTGGCGCCATAACAACAACTTTCACCCGGGAATTGTCCGGAACCGAATTCGCCTTCATCAATTATGACATCACCTCAGGATTGGATTCCTATCAGTATGGTGTGCAGGTCCGTGGTAGTTTGATTGACAATATGATGCGATACTATGCTTCTGTCAGCGGTGGGGAAGGTCTCTCAAAAATCAACACAGCCAATGGTTATCTTTATATGGGGCGGTTGCTGTTCACCGTGCTCGGTGCTGATGAGTTGAATGAGAAAGGCAAGAAAACCGGCAAGGACGAGTTTTACAATAACATCACCGAAGGGAATACAAGCAAAAACCCCTTCCCGACTTTGGCCATTGGCGTTGCTGCCGCTCTTGACAACAAGGCAACGACCTACGACCAGGGATACAACTACGAGTATCATTCCAGCAAGCACCTCGTTGCCGATGTGACCTTCAAGATGGGTGGCATCTCACTCTTCGCTCAGGCTAATTACAACGAGTTCGATGCCAAGCTTGATGGCAGCTATTGGGGTGGTGTCAACGGAAATATCCGCACCTCCGGTGGCGGATTTGCCCAGATCGGCTACAACCTTGGTTGCATGGAAGGCATGCCGGATATCGAACCCATGTTCAAGTACGAAGCATGGAATGATGTCATCGACGAGGGGTATGGTGCCGAAATTCGCGAGAAGCGCCAGTTCGCCATTGGTGTTAACTGGTACTTCAAGGGTCATGGGCTCAAGGTCAATGCCGAGTATCGTCATGTCACGACCGACGAGAATCTCTATCTGACCAAGGCTCCCTCGGACAACTTCTTTGGTGTCCGTATCACCCAGTCCTTTAGCTCCGGGAAAATCAAATAACACGGTGCTTTGAAAAACAGACCCCTGCCAGAGAGCAGGGGTTTTTTGCATATTGATAGGACAACAATGCGAGGGCTGATGAGCATCATGACGCGGAACGGTAGAAGACTCTTCTTTTTGGCATTTTTTGTGACCGGGATGGCCGGGTTGATGGCCGAATCCATCTGGCAACAGTATCTGGCCATCATCGGTGGTGGAGAGACGCAGGCGGCAGCGATTGTGCTCGCTGTGATCATGGGTGGTTCGGCACTGGGTGCCCATATCGCCGGATCCAGAAGTTCGATCAGGCCCTGCAGGGATTTTGGTCTTGTCGAGATCGCTCTTGGTGCTTGGTGTCTCCTGTTTCCGCTGGTGCATCTCCTCGGGAGTCAAATCTTCAGTTTCATGACAACCTCGTTCGGTGGCGAGGGTGTGGGATTGTTGCTGTCCAGGGTGGTTGTGGCTGTGATGATGCTTTTTCCGGCCGCCATGCTTTCTGGAGCGACGTTCCCCCTCATTTCTGCCGGGGTGGCATCCGGGATCGGTGGAAAAGCCCGGGTCAGTGTACCGGCCCGTCTCTATGCCTGCAATGCATGTGGGGGGGCAACCGGAGCCATGATTGCAGGTTTCCTCCTCATCCCGGCGCATGGCCTGCATGGTTCAATCATGCTGGCCGGGATCCTTGATGTTCTGGCAGGAGTTCTTGTTTTTTGGCTTGGTCAAAAAACAGTCCTGGCATCACCTGAAACGAGAGTTGGCAGGCTTGAAAACGAGGGTTCGGCATCAGTGGTCCAATCAGCCAGGACAAATCTTGAGAAGGGCAGGCGCAGATTTCCAAGCCTCTTGATGCTTGCCCTGACGGGTGCCGTGATATTCGCACTCGAGATTGTCTATTTCAGGCTCCTGTCTCCCATTCTCGACAGTTCCGCCCAGAGTTTCACACTCATGCTTGCTGTATTTGTCGGAGGACTGGCTGCAGGCGGAGCCATCAGTGCCAGGCTTGTTCAGAGGATCGAAAAAACATCTGTTTTCATCTGGCAGCAATTGCTTCTCGCTTTAGCCATCGTGGTATCGCTCCTGGTCGCCGACCGGATCCCCTGGATCCTGCTGCAACTTCGGGATGGGATTGCTGCTGATGAATCAGGCTACATCGTGTGGATGCTGTTCAGGATTTTTGTGAGCGCCTTGGTCATGCTTCCGGTTGCAGTGATTGCAGGAATATCCTTTCCCCTTTTGCTCTCCCTGGTGACCAATAATGAGGTTTCGGTCAGGAATGTCTCGTTGGGCTGGAAATGGAATGTTGGCGGTACGATTTTTGGTGCACTGGCCGCGTCCTTATTTTTGGTTCCAGTCGCGGGGACACGGACGAGTCTTGTCGCTCTCGGGGTGCTGTCATTTGGGATCGCGGTGTATGCTGTCATTCAAGCCGGAATCGGGCAAGGAACCTTCAAAAAAAGGGCAGGGATGGTACTGGTAACACTCATATTCATAGCTGTTGTGGTGAGTGTCATGAATCGGTCGAACCATGAAAACCAGTTTGGTCTGGCCTGGACCCTGGAGAAGAATCCGTTTGAGAAGAAACAGGACTATCTTCGAGCCCTCTCGGAGCACAGGATGCTGTTTTTCCAGGAGGATGAAGAACTTTCCGTCAGTGTGACAAGCCACAAAGATCTCAGGAAACTCTCAGGATTCATGAGCAAGGAGAGGAATCCAGGGCAGTATGAGACGAGGACCTTGCGAGTCAATGGCAAGCCGGATGCGAGTGACAATATCAACGACATGTCGACCCAGCTCTTGCTGGCGCATGTGCCGTTGCTTTTGCACGAGGCGCCCCGGCAAGTCGCAGTCATCGGGTTGGGGAGCGGAACCACGACCGGGGCGGTATTGGCGCACCAGGAAGTCGCTGCTGTCGATACGATCGAGTTGTCCCGGGCGGTTGTATCCGCCTCAAGATCCTTTGAATCTGTCAATCGTGCCTATTTCAAAGATCACAGGTCAAAGGTGTTTGTCAGGGATGCCGGTGTCCATTTTGCGTCAGGGGGGAAAGCATATGATGTGATCATCAGTGAACCGTCACATCCCTGGATGGCCGGTGTTTCTCGGTTGTTCTCGAAAGAGTTTTTCACGCTCTGCCGGGAGAGCCTTGCGGAAAACGGTATCATGACGCAATGGGTCCATGTGGCTGGACTCTCTGACAGGACGCTTACCAGAATATTTGCGACATTCGAAAACGTTTTTACAGGTGCGAGCATCTGGGTCTGCAACAATGGGGATCTTCTCATGGTCGGCTGGAAGGGGAAGAAACAACTTCCGGGCGATATCGCCGAAAGAATGAAGCGGGCCGAGATTGGTCGGCAGATGGAGATCCTCGGTATTGAAGGTGTGGGTGATTTTCTCCTTCGGGAGTTGACCAGCATACGATCGGTACTCAAGAGGGGCGTGCAGCAACCCTATAGTTCATTGCAACCTGAGTTGGCCGATATCGCCCCTAGGGAAATGTTTACACGAAAGCAGGCCGGGTTTCATGTTACAAATGATTTGCGCCTGAGCGGGTCTGGTGTCCTTCTTGCCGACTCCCGTGTGGATGTGCGAGAAAAAAATGAATCGGTCATCGTCCCATTTTTGAAATATGTCATGGTGCATGAACGGAATTTTGTACTGGTTGAAAAAATTGTTGAGGCTCTGCCGTATAGGCTGAAGGATAGTGCGGTCCGGGCAGCACTGGCAGTGTATCAAGCTGACGAGAATAAAAATCTGGATAAGGCTCTTGGTCTCTGGAAAACAATTTTGGATACTGACAGCGCGGCTGTTTGGAAGCTGGAATATGCGGATTTTCTTCTTGCACGGACCGACCAAAGGGTTGAGGTACAACGTGTACGGCTGAAAAATGCCCTCAACCAGCTTGAGAATGTTCAGCAAAATGGAGAAAACGCAGCCAGGGCCGCATGGATCTGCGGGCAGGGGCTTGCCAAGCTCGGGGAATATGGACTTGCGGAGAGATACGCGCTCAAGGCGCTCTCCTGCATGCAACCGCAGGAGCGAAAGGGTATCAATGCTGGGCATGTCTACACCTTGTTGGCTGGCATCAAGATGGCGCAGGCCCAGATGAGTGGTGATCCCCATGAAAAAGAGTCCTGCTTGGATATGGCACGATCCATGCTGGAACAGGCTGTCATGTTGGATCCGGAAAAATTGACCGGGGCGAGAGAACTGGCGAGGAAACATAAAGTTCTTCTTCGTCAACTCAGGGAATAGCCAGTATTCGCTGATTGACCAAAACGCAACAATCTGGTAAACTTTCAAACAATGGAAAGACTCAGTTCTTTTCTCCATACAATACGGAGGGTCACAGGAATGGCAAGACGTTTTTTACTCGCACTGACGGCGCTCGTACTGGCAATCGCGCTTGTCGGTTGCGGTTCGAGCGAGAAGATTCAAATTCTTCATTTTAATGATTTTCATGCAATGATGAAGCCATCGGAAAAAGCTGTCAAAAAGGATGGCAAGGACGTCAAGGACGAAAAGGGCAAGACCGTCATGGCGGATGCTGGCGGCGGGATTGCCCGGCTGGTTAAGGCGGTCAAAGACCGCAAGAATGACAGCACAATTGTGGCCTTTGCCGGCGACATGCTCCAGGGAACACCGTTTTCAACCCTCTTCCAAGGTGTAGACGGTTTCGATCTGATGAACGACTTTGTCGATGTCGCGACCATCGGAAACCACGAGTTTGATTACGGTCAGGAAAACCTCAAAAAGCTTCTCGGTATGGCCAAATTCCCGGTGATTTGTGCCAACGTGACGGGCGAAAGCAATGTCCTGTTTACTTCCAAGGCGTACATCGTCAAGGAGATCAAGGGCGTCAAGATCGGTCTTTTCGGGATTGTCACCGAGGAAACAGTGGTTACAACGCACCCGAAGAATGTCAAGGGCCTTACGTTTGAAAAGCCCGCTTCGGCCGCCAGGCGCATGGTCGATGTGCTGAAAAACAAGGAAAAGGTTGATCTGGTTGTAGCCCTGTCCCACATCGGGTCCGAGGAAGATGTCAAGCTGGTTCAGGAAGTTGACGGGATTGATGTCATTATCGGGGGGCATTCACATACCGCGCTGACCAATGGGCGCAAGGTCAAAAACACCCTGATTGCCCAGGCCGGATATTACGGGAGACACCTTGGCGTGATCACTCTTGAGGTTGATCCAGCGGACAAGAAGCTCAAAAGCGCCAGCGCTAGTCTTGTCGCCATGGACGCGGGCATTGGCTTTGATGAGGCGACCAAGGCCAGGGTTGACGAGTACGCCAAAAAGCTGAGTGACGAGATCAAGCAGGTGATCGCGAAAGCCGCCACCAAGCTTGAGGGTGACAAGAGCCTTGTGCGCAACCAGGAGACCAATCTCGGCAACTTCATCTGCGATGTGACCAGAGATATTGCCAAGGCCGACCTGGCCGTCGTCAATGGGGGCGGGATCCGCGCTTCCATCGCTGCCGGTGATGTGACGATCCAGGACGTGATGACCGTTCTTCCCTTCGACAACACGATCGTGGTTGTCGAGATGACCGGTGCAGCCATTGCCAAGATGTTCGACAAAGTGGCGGCCAAGGAAAAGGAAAAGGGCAACTTCCTCCAAGTCTCTTCAGGGACAAAGTATACGATCAAGGACAAGAAGGCGGTTGACATTGTTCTTGCCGGTGCTCCCATCGACCCGGTCAGGACCTATCGTGTCGCTACCAGTGATTTTCTGGCCGCTGGTGGCGATGGTTTTGACGAGTTCAAGAGCGGACGGACAATGGATACCGGGTTCATGATGCGCGATGCGATCATCGATGTCATCAAGAGCAAGGGCGTGATTGACGCCAGGGCTGAGGGGCGGATTACCATCAAGTAACAACACACGAAGGTGTGGCTTGTATCAGGAAAAACCGCTCTAGGTGGGCGGTTTTTCATTTTTGAGGAACAACCTCAAGCCTGTTTGCAGGGTGTCAGCTCGCGGAGATTGTGCACCTTGGTGATTGGAAACCCCGGTATGTGTGAGGAATGCACTATAGGGAGATACAAACAGGTAAAAGATGCACCATGGTGGCGTTCCAAAGTAGTGCCATGGTACCGATTTCTCCAGAAATGACGTATGCTCGTGTTGGTTGGTTGG
>DAIREN010000086.1:0-3844 GCA_036795535.1 Spirochaetota bacterium | reverse complement strand
GTTGGTTGGTTGGATACCACGCAGGGTATACGGAAGATTTGCCGTTTCTGTCTCCAAGAACAGATCTCATCAACCTGGAGAAGTCGAAAGTTTTTTACATGACTGCCTCTGGCTCTGGTTGTATCTTCACGGGGAAAGACAAATTTTCAGGGGTTTCATGAAAACGTGCACTCTTACGATTGTCCTTGCTGCCGCCGCGATTGATGGCGTGATTGACGAGGTCGAAATGCAGGAAGCCCGGACGCTGGTCTATGGCCTTGGTCTGTCGGATGACGATATCGACAGGGAAAGGCGGGAGCTGCAAGATCTTTCGGGAGCGGCCTATCTGGCTCGACTCCTTGAAGCCGTCTATGCCGCTCCTGAGCAGCTCACAAAACAGGAACTCCGCAAGACGTTTGATACGGTTTTTTCCATGATCATGGCTGACGGGTCTGTTACCAGTCAGGAGCAAGCATTTTACCGCCTTCTGAATGATGTCTGGAACATTTCCCGGGCTTGAATGAGTATCTTTATAAAAAGATCATTCAAAAAAGGATGAAGCAATGCGGGAAGATGAAGAGAAAGTAGAGAAGGACGACAAGAAGGACAGCTCTCTTTCACAAGAAATCATTGATTCAGCCATACTGGAACGCAAGATCTATCTTTGGTCCGAGATCGACGACAAGGTGGCAGAAAAAATTGTCCGGCAATTGCTTTTCATGAATTCAAAATCAAGTGATCCGATCACTCTCTATATCAATAGCCCGGGTGGTGTCATCTCGGCCGGGTTGGCGATCTATGACGCCATGCAGGCCATCAAGGCTCCGGTTTCGACGATTGTGTGCGGACTGGCGGCCAGTATGGGTTCTTTCTTAGCTGCAACCGGAACAAAGGGGATGCGTTTTGCGTGGCCTCATGCAAAAATCCTGATCCATCAGCCGCTGATTTCAGGAGAGATATACGGACAGGCGACGGATATCAAGATTCATGCCGAGGAGATGCTCAAGACCAGGAGCATGCTCAATTCGATTTATTCACAGGTGACCGGCAAACCCCTCGCCCAGATCGAAAAAGATACGGACCGTGATCATTACCTCTCCGCTGCTGAAGCGAAAGAGTATGGCCTTTTGGATGAGGTCAAACTCGTTCTCTGATGTCGTGCCCATGTCTATGGCTGAGAATGCCGGCTCAATACGGTTTTTTGGTCTTCCCTGAACCACTACGGAGACTCGTCGGGTTGTTCCTGCCCGGGTATCCGTAGGTGATAGCGGGGTCGATGCACAGAATATCGTCCAAAGCTGGCGGGAATCCCGGATTCTTGTGATTGAAATATGCAGATTCCGGGTGTGACCGGTATTCAACGACTGAATGGCGTTTCTTCATGGACGGCAATCAGACCCGCAATCAAAGATTCGATACAAAAAAAAGACGCTCCATAAGGAACGTCTTTTGCCCGAGACTGGACTTGAACCAGCACGGCCTTGCGGCCGCTAGCCCCTCAAGCTAGTGTGTCTACCATTCCACCACCCGGGCTGACTTGATACAAAGATACAACGCAGTTTTGAGGTGGTCAATTTTTTTTTAGTCTACCCAGATGATTTTACTGAAGTTGACCACGTCCTGGCTGTAGATGAACTGCTGCCATTTTTTCTGGATGCGCGCTCCCGCCAGCGTCGCTTTTTTGAAGATGGTATTCGAGGTGAATGTTACAGCAGTCAAGTCAACATTGGAGAAATTGGCTCGGGTGAGATCCGCCCCTGTCAGATTGGCTCCAGTCAGCTTGGCATCGATCAAGATGGCGTTGTTGAGGATTGCAAAGCGCAGATCGGCTTTAAAAAGCTTGGCCCGAGCAAGATTGGAATATGTCAGATTGGCATATCGCAGATCTACGCGTTCAAGATCAGCTTCGTACAACTTGGCATTTTCCAGATCGGCCTTGAAAAGTTTACACTCGTTCAATCGCGCATAGGTCATATCTGTTTCGCCGAGGTTGGCCCGGGAGAGGTTTGCCCCCATCATGTTCGCTCCGAGGAGATTGGCCGAAAAGAGATCGGCATTGTAGACGTTTGCGTACTGGAGATCGGCAGCTTCAAGATTGGCTTCACGGAGCTTTGCGTATGAAAGGTCTGCCTTGTAAAAAATGGCCGCTTTGAGGGAGACGGAATTCAGATTGATGCTGTTGAAGCTGGCATTTGAAAAATTGCAGAGATTGAAGTCTATGTTTTTTGGGCGCTTGTCCCGTCGCCACTCGTTCCATTTGAGCGGGCCTTCCTTGAGATACCCCAGTTGCTCCTGCTGTTCTTGGGAGTAACCGAGAAGGAACATCGGAATCAGGATTAGGGCTGCAAGAACAACGAGGATTACATGCTTCATGGTGGAGCCTCCAGAGCGGGATCTATGCCTGCCTCTCATTGTACAGGTTTCTTGATACTTCTACAATACACTCTCTGCGCGGCGCCTTCACTCGGTGTGAATTCCGGTAATCGCGTATTCGGCAGAAGATGCTGTATTGACGACGATCCGTTCTTTTGGGCTTTGCCCGTATCTGTTCCGGACAACCTCGACAACCGGTCTGGCAGGATCCGATGAATTTTGCGAAATGACCCGGGCGATGGAGCCATTGGCCAGCAGAACCAGGCTGGAGACGGGAAAGAGACCGAGGAGGCTTTTGAAGATGGCGTAGAGCGAGTTGTCCAGGTGCTGGCCAACATCCTGCTCCATCAGACCGAAGGCCTGGCTTGGATGCATGGCTTTTTTGTAGACTCTGTCCCCCGTCAAAGCGTCATAGACATCTGCAATGGCCACGATTCGTGCCAAAAGTGGAACTTTTTCAGCCTTGAGTCCAAGCGGGTATCCCCGCCCGGATAATTTTTCGTGGTGCATCAGTGCGATACGGGAGACTTGTTCGTCCGCACCGCGCTTTCGCAGGATTTCGTAGCCTCTCTGGGCGTGTGCTTTCATCTCGATGAATTCTTCATCCGTCAGCTTTCCGGGCTTGTTGAGGATTTCCTGGCTCACCAGGGCTTTTCCGACGTCATGCAGGATGCTTCCGGTCCCCAGCATTTCCAACTGTGTGGATTCGAGTCCCAACCGTTTTCCAAGAATGATTGAAAGTACGGAGACATTGACGGAGTGCATGAAAGTATATTGGTCCAGATCCCGGAGATGGACGAGGCTGATCAGCGCTGCCGGGTTGGTGTTCACCAGACCGATGATCGCCCCGATGTTTTCCCGGATATGGTCCATGTCGAGCTCTTGAGGGCTGGAGATGGTAGAAAGAATACTCTCGGCGAATTGTGTCATGCCTTCATGGATCTGGAGTGCCTTTGGGGAGTCTATCTTCAGGCACTCCAGATCCATGAGGGCGCCGTGGCTCTGCGCGCGGGGGGCGCGGGGCAGGTTCATCAGGATCTCGGCATCGACGGCGAGCGCGTCGACCCCTGAAGCATCATCGTCGATCACTGCCAGGCGCGTTCCCGCGGCGGTGCCGGTGAGCTCGCGGATGACCGCGATGCCGCCGCCTTCGTCGGCGAGAAACCAGTGGCCGCCGTCGCGCCGCTCGGGGCCGGTGGACGCGGGGCGCGGCTGCCAGTCGGCGGAGGGCGTGGCGGCGTGAGGGAGCGCGGGATCGAGCTCGAAGCGCGGCGCCCAGTCTTGCGAGCCGTGGCGGGCGCTCGTGACGTAGCGCACGGTGGTGAGCCCGGGGACCGCGAGGGTGGCGGCGAGCCAGGCGGGATCGACCTCGGCGGGGGCGCGGACGCGCAGCCAGAAGATCGGCGCGCGCGCGAGGAGCTCGTCGACCTGGAGCGTGGCGAGGTGCGGGGCGAGCAGCTCGTGGGCGCGGGCGGGCGGGAGCTGCGTGGTG
>DAIREN010000085.1:0-11377 GCA_036795535.1 Spirochaetota bacterium | reverse complement strand
TGTTGAAAATGGGTAGCTCCCCTTCTTGCTGGCATC
This sequence comes from Spirochaetota bacterium, assembly GCA_036795535.1. Taxonomy (GTDB): domain Bacteria; phylum Spirochaetota; class JAGLSM01; order JAGLSM01; family JAKPMW01; genus JAKPMW01. The sequence goes on along the minus strand of DAIREN010000085.1, from coordinate 11,341 downwards.
GTAAGATGTCAGTAGGCAAACACAAAAAAGGAGAGTACCCATGGCCAAGAGTAGCAGCAAAGAAAGCAGGAAGCAAGCCCAAGTTTTACGCAAGAGCAGCGAAGAAAGCTTACAAACAGAGCCAGAAAGTTTCATCCGGACAGATGCCATGGACTTCATCCTGTCAGCCGGAATTAATGCTCTGAGAGAACTCGTTGAAGACGAGATTCAGGAACTCTGCGGAGTCAAATATCGGAATGTAGCAGATCGGGCATTGACACGATGGGGAACGACAGACAGCCCGATTGTATTGGGCGGAAAAAGAGTTCTGATCGAACGAGGACGGGTACGAGACACACACAAGAAGAGTGAGGTCCGATTGAAAACGATTGATGCCTGCAACGCACAGGACCTGCTGGCAGAAAGGCAACTTGAAAGCATGCTCATCGGTGTGTCGAGTCGGAAATTTGTTCGCTCTGAAGAAGCCAGGCTGGTCGGAAAGAAAAACTACGCTGACAGCAAGAGCTCTGTTAGTCGCAACTTCGTTTTGAAGACCAGACAGAAACTGGATGACTGGCTGCATGCCAGAATTGATACAGACTACCCTGTGCTGATGATCGACGGCACTGTATTCAAAAAAACAACGGTGATCATCGTTTTGGGCATCGACAGGGCCGGAAACAAGCGGGTTTTAGGCGCATGGGATGGATCAACTGAAAACTCAAGAGTCTGCACTGACCTTCTGCAAAATCTGATGGAACGGGGCTTACGACCAGAAGGAGTCAGCATGGCGGTTCTCGATGGAGGCAAAGCCATTCACAAGGCCATCACGGATGTTTTCGGAGCAAATATTCTGATTCAACGATGTCAGGTTCACAAGCAGCGGAATGTTCTCGAGTATGTGCCGAAAGAACTGCGGCATCGAGTCCAGTGGGAAATGGCAGATGCCTACAAGACCGCCGATTATGCGACAGCAAAGAAGACGCTCGAATCGCTGGGGCGTTGGCTTGCCAAGGATCATGAAAGCGCTGCCCGGTCACTGGGCGAAGGTTTGGAAGAGACATTGCTTTTGCATAAACTGGGAATAACTGGAGCCCTCAGAAAAACGCTTGCATCAACAAATCTGATAGAAAATCTCAATTCCAGGATCAAGGCACAGACAGCAAGAGTCCGTCGCTGGCGAAACTCAAACATGGTCATGCGCTGGGTTTATACTGGGATCGCTGAGGCTGAAAAGGGATTCAGAAGAGTCAAAGGTTACAAGGATATGAACTTACTTGCTATACGTATTGAGGAATATCGCGAGAAAGGATTTATTTCTCTTGACACGTCAGCCGAGGTAGCATAGTCTACGAGCAGGAGTTCCCATTTTCAACAATGGATGGGACAAAGTCTGATAGAATAAGGAGAGACTTATGAGAAATTTTGTACACGTAATACTGGCCGCGCTTCTGGCGTTATCGGGTTGTGGCGGGGATGATGAGGTGGGGAGTGCTTCGTCCAGTTCCTCGGCTGATTTGAGCTTGCAGCCGGCCACACCGGTTTTTTCGCCAGCGCCGGGAGTCTTTACAGGTGCGTCTGTTTCGGTCAGTATTTCAACAACAACGCCTGGGGCAACAATTCATTATACAACGGATGGAAGCGAGCCCACGACGGGCAGCACGATCTATTCAGGTGTTGCCATCCCGGTTGACAAGGCGGCAACGATCAAGGCGATTGCTGTCAAGGACGGCATGCTGCTGCCGCAGAGTGTTATCGCAACTGGTGGCTGGCTGAAAAGTAATGGAAGTCCTTCAATAAGCACCATTGCAACAGTGGCGGCCCAATATGGAGAAGTCCGTGGACTTGCGGTCAGCGGCTCGAGTGTCTGGGTTGTATCGCATGATGGGGAACGGGGATACATCTTCAAGTACTCCGACACAGGGACCCTCCTCGGGAGCTATGGAACGGGCACAACAACGCTCAACACGGCGACCAATGACGGGATAACACCTGGTGCAGCGTATTTCAAAAAGCTTGACGGAATCGTGGTCAGCGAGCCATACGTCTATGTCAGCGAGGCCGACGGGAGCGGCAATACAACCTTGCTCAACCGGATCAGGCGTTTTTCATCCGACGGAAGCGGGACCGTGACGACCGTTGCCGGACGCGGGGTGGCACCCCTGTCCTGGGATGATCAGAGTGACTGGGGCAACGGCGGGGCTTCCGTCAATGCCCGGTTCAATCTTCCGTATCGACTGGTTGTTGACGGGCCCCGCTTCCTCGTGGCTGACTACGCCAATCGGGCCATCCGTTCCTTCGAGGATGGCGGAATCACCCAGACCGTGTTGTACGGGAATCCGCCAAACGGCGTCAATCTCCTGGCCGGTCAGAGCATTGCCGCCAACAGATACGATGTCAATGGTCCGCGGGGCGTTGTTGTCTCCGGTTCGCTTGTGCTCTTCACGGACAACAATTCAGGGATCTATCTCCTGGATCGGGTCAATGAAACGGTCTCCTTGCCGCTCTTCAGCACCGTGGCAGGATATACCAGCAGCGGAACAACGCCCTTCTGGAACAATGGCTCTCTCGCGGCCAGCTCAGGCTGTGTCTACTTCTATGACTCCGATATGGGAATCAGCCCGAGCGGAACACGTCGCATCTATCGGGCACCGGTTCATGGCGGCTATATCCAGGTACTGGCCGGGAACGGGCAGGACGCTTCAGCGGATGGTCCGGCACTCTCGACAGGGGTGGAAGCCGCCGCACTGGCGATTGCCGGAGGACAGGTCTGGTTTACCGAGCCTGCAACCGGCAAGATCCGGAAGTTCCCTGTCGTCGAATGACGGCAGCCCCCGGACCGGGATTCCCGGTCCGGGGTTCGGTTACGAAACATGACTTTTTGCAGCATGTCGGGACGATCTCTTCGGGACAGCCCCGTGACAAACAAAAAAGCCCCAGGATGATCTTCCGGGGGCTTTTTGTGATTGATACCAGAAAAGGGTTTCAGCCTTCGTCGTTATCGCGATTGCGGCGGGCGAATGGAGGACGGGGTTCAAAACCCTCGCGGGAGGGGCGTTCACCACGATCCTGGAAACCACGATTTCCGCGGTCAAAGCCGCCGCGGTCTCCGCGATCCTGGAAGCCACGATTTCCACGGTCAAAGCCACCGCGCTCTCCACGTTCCTGGTAGCCACCACGGCCGCGCTGGTTGCGGATGATCCCTGCAATGGCCCGGAGGGCCGAGTTGACGGCGCCGGGATTGGGGAAGTATTCAAGCAAATCGCCGTCGATCGGCATCATGGTGCCGCTTCCCCGGCGCTGATCCCCGCCTTCAAAGCGGCGCGGCCGGTCCTCGCGGTTGCCGCCATGGCTCTCGCCACCGAAGCGTCCGCCAGAGGGGCGGTCTTCACGGGAAAAACCGGGGCGGCCGCCGCGGTCAGGGCGGCTCGAGAATCCTTCGCCGGAGTCAGCATTGCTCCCGAAGCGGTTTTTTTTCGGCCCGAAGGAAAAGCGGGGGCCACGGTCGAATGTGGGGCGCTCAAAGGGAGAGCGCGAAGAATTGTCCAGCCCCTCGGGCTGCTTCTCGTCGGGCATCGGCCCGTGTTCGTCAAATTCATTGGTCATTGTTTTCGTCACTTGTCTTCAATAGAGTCTTGCAATCCCCTGCAGGGGGCCAGGACGGCACATCCGTCCGCTTCAGAATGAAGTATAGACAGAAAAGTGTCCGTGGTTGCGATATTTTTCCGGGGGCGGCCCGGATTGGCGACGTTTTCTGGTGCTTTGTTCCTATATTTCCGTCATGAAGAGTGTCCTCAGTTCTGCCATCCTTGTGCTGGTTCTGGCCAGCCACCCGCTTTGGTCCAGCGGTAATCCGGCGACAAACCAGATTCCGAGGTCGCCCTTGCATGGCGAGTTCCGCATTATTCCTTTTGCGTTTTATACTCCGGAGACATCCGTGGCGCTCGGAGCCGTTCCCATGTATGTTTTCCGTCTTGGCGATGAAGATCTGCGGCCGTCAACCATCAATGCGATTCTGATCGCCACCGTCAAGGCCCAGTTCACTGGGACCATCGTCGGAGATTTTTGGTTCCCCGGCGGGGATGAATTCCGGGTCCAACTTACCGGGCTGCGCTACCCCGGAGAGTTCTTCGGTATCGGGAACGACAACCGGCCAGATGCCAGCGAATCCTATCTTCAGTACGAAGCCCGGGGGGTCTTCGAGTACAATCACTTTTTCATGCCCAGCCTCAGTGTCGGAGCACGGGCGGAATTTTCCGGGTATGAGACGGCTGACATTGAGTCCGGAAGGCTTTTGGCCAGTGGGAGCATTCCGGGGTGGAGCGGTTCGTTTGTGAGTGGCTTCGGACTGGCCTTGGCCTGGGATACCAGGGACAATGTCTTTTCCGCGCGGGAGGGCGTCTGGTTCCAGACGGCCCTGACGCGCTACGACGGGATCTTCGGGAGTGGGCGGGAGTACTCCCACTTTGTCCTTGATCTGCGCGGGTATGGTACTCTGGCCGGACGGCACACGTTTGCCGGACAGCTTCTCGCGGAAATCCAGGACGGGGATGTTCCGTTTCACCGCTTGGCCGGGTTGGGTGGTTCAAAGCTCCTGCGGGGGGCTTTTGAGGGCCGGTTGCGGGATAAGGCGCTCCTGGCGGCCCAGTTCGAGTATCGGCTGCACTTGAGTGACCGCTGGACCGTCAACGCCTTCGGACACACCGGGACCGTCGCCAGCGAGGCAGGACTTCTCTCGACGGGAGATCTGCATTTTGGAGCCGGTTTCGGGGCGCGCTACATCTTCCTTCCCCGGGAGCGGCTGGCTTTCCGTCTCGATATTGCCTGGACGGCCGGGGATTTCGGGTTCTATTTTTTGTCGCTCGAAGCGTTTTGAGAAATGGTGCATCCGTCGGGTGCCCCTCTCCGGGAGTTGGCCTCCCGTTGAGTGGTATGCGCCGTGTTGTGCGTTCCTGTCCGTTTTTGCCAATGCTCTTCCGCCTGACACTTGCTCGTGAGCGGTGCTGATCAGGACAGACTGCCTCTCCCCGGCTGGAGGTTGTTCCCCGAAAAGATTGTTATGCCATTGTGTCAAACAGGCGAAGCAGATTACGGCGTGTTTCGACAGCAATCTTCTCCGCGGACTCTCCACGGATCTTTGCCAGTGTTTCGGCAACCCGGACGATCACAGAGGGCTCGTTGGGCGGGGTCTCGTCGATCGGGCACATGTCTGGCGCGTCACTCTCCAGGACAATCGATGGTAGCGGGATCTCCGCAAAACTGGCCCGCATTTTTTTGGCACCGGAATCGAGCAGCCGGGGGCCGGCCGAGAGGAGATAGCCCCGGCGGATACACTCCCGGGCGATTTCAGGGGCCCCGCCAAAGGCATGCATGATTCCGTGGACTCCGGGGTACCGGTCCAGGACGCAAAAGAGTCTGTCCCAGGGGCCCCTGGCATGCAGGATGACCGGGAGATTCCGGCTGGACGCCAGGGCAAGCATCATTTCGAGGCGTTCGCATTGCCACTCCATGGGTGTGTCGACGGTCTGGTCCAGGCCGATCTCTCCGATCGCCCGGGGGCGCGGTCCGTTGGAGGGGATGCCGTCACGGAGTGCGTCGTATTCTCCCGTGTCGAAGGCGGGGTGCAGGCCGAAGGACGGCAGGATGACAAGGCCGGACTCGCACGGCTCGCCGGTCCCGGCCTCCAGAAAGCGGACCAGATCCATCCAGTCGGAGGGGCTGACGGACGCGGCGCAGACCAGGTCCAGCCCGGCTGCTCCGGCTCTGGAACGGACGGTTCCCGGGCGATTGGTTGTACGAAGGCGCTGGTCATGGAGATGTGCGTGGGCGTCCGCGTACATGGTTGTTCAACGGGAACGGAGTTTCGCAAACTCGATGAACTCGGGGAGCGGGAGTGGCTTGCTGTAGAGATACCCCTGGATACGCGTGCAACCGCGTTCACGGAGGAATCGCATTTGCTCCTCGTTTTCAACACCTTCGGCGATCGTTGTCAGTCCCAGGGAGCGGGCGAGGGCGATGACGGCCTCCGCTATCGCTGAACTGTCCCTGTCATGGGGGAGGTCGATCACGAAGCTCCGGTCGATTTTGAGATAATCCGCATCAAAACGCTTGAGATAGGCCAGGGACGAATAGCCTGTTCCGAAGTCATCGATCGAGATCCGCAATCCCATTTTTTTGATCTGCTCCATGAAGCCGCTGACCCGGCTCCGGTCGGACATGATCGTGTTTTCGGTGATCTCCAAGGCGACCAGTGCCGGATCGAGTCCGCTTGTGTTGAGGGTCTTGAAGACAGAGACGATAAAGTCAGGCTCAGAAAATTGTCTGGCGGCGAGATTGACCGAGAGTGCTACACCCGGGAGTGAGCTTTGCCATTGTGCTGCCGCCAGCAGGGATTGTTCGAGGATCCACGCTCCCAGCGGGACGATTTGGCCGTTTTCTTCGAGGACTGGAATGAACTCTCCGGGTGAGATGATGCCCCGGGCCGGATCGCGCCAGCGTACCAGGGCTTCAGCACTGACGACTTCGTTCGTGAGTGAGTCGACAACAGGCTGGAACCAGAGTTCGTACTGGCCATCATCGAGGGCTTTGCGCAGGAGACCCTGGAGTTCAATCCTGCGAGTGGCCTCCCTGTTCATCTCGGAGGAGTAGAATTGCCAGGTGTTTCGCCCGGATTTTTTGGCGTGATACATGGCGAGTTCGGCGTTTTTGATCAGGCTGATCTCGTCTGCTCCATCCCCCGGGGCAACACTGACGCCGATGCTTGGAGTGAGAAAAAACTCCTCCTTCCCGACGGAAAAGGATTCGCGGAAGGCCGCGGAGACTGAGACGACAAAGGACATGATCTCGGTCGTGCTCCGTGCCGGGGGGAGCAGGATGATGAAGTCGTCACCACCGACTCGTGAGAGAACCGCCCCCTCCGGGAGGAGCTCCTCAAGCCGGCGGGCGATCGAGGTGATGAGATAATCGCCGACGATATGGCCGTGTGCGTCGTTGATGTATTTGAAATGGTCAATATCGATGAAGAGCAGCGGGAGTGTCTGAGTGCTGTTGTGTTGCAGGCGTGAGAGGGCGTAGCGGATGCGGTCGGTGAGGAGATTCCTGTTGGGAAGATCCGTCAGGGCATCGTGCATGGCTTGATGGGCGATTCGTTCGTCCCGGGATTTGACGTCGGAGATGTCGGTGAAGACCGAAACGTAGTGCCGGAGAAGTCCGTTCTGGTCCCTGATGGCGGCGATCACCATCCGCTCCGGGTATGTCTCGCCGTTTTTTCGCCGGTTCCAGATTTCACCTTCCCAGCGACCTGTCGTGATGAGGGTGTGCCACATCTCTTCGTAGAATTTTTCGTCGTGACGGTCCGATTTGAGGATCCGGGGGTTTTTCCCGACGGCCTCGTCTGCGGTGAAGCCCGTGATGGTGGTGAATGCCGGGTTGACCCGTTCGATGTTTCCGGAAGCATCCGTCAGGACTATTCCTTCAATGGCGGATTCTACGACAAACTCGGCTATCCGGGCCTGCTGTGTCGCCCGGCGGACGGTGTCCGCATCCGTGAGGTGCAGCATGACCATGTCCGGCGGGACGAAGACGAAATCGGCATGGACATTTTTGGGGTTGCTCATCCCGGGCCAGGGAAACTCCATTTCGAGGGTAAAGGATGTTTTCTCACGGATGCAGGCCCCCAGATTGGCGACGATCTCGGGGTGCCCGGCAAAAATCTCGTGTGCCGGTCGGCCGGTGAGGCTGGCGATCCCGTCGCCGACCAAGCGGCGGGTTGCCCGGTTATAGCGTTGAAAGATGAGTCCACCGGAAAAGGACTGGAACACGACGGTCGCCAGGGGGAGGATCTCGAACTGGGCATCCATCTGCGCGCCCCGGGTTTCAAGGGCGTGGGCGTATTCCCGAAGGCGGGTCGTGTTCCGGATGACGAGAATCTGTCCGCCGTCATCCAGGGGGGTGATGTGGGCCAGATACCAGTGTATCCGGCCGGTCATTTCGAGAGAGTACTCCAGGGTTTCACATCCGGTTTTTTTGGCCCGCTCAAAGGCAGTGGCAAACCGGTCTGCAAGTTCAGCCGGCAGGACATCCGCGAGATGTTTGTCTTCGAATTCGGCCGGGTTGGTGTACAGATCGGTCGGGGAGGGTGCATGCCAGGACCGGATGAGGCCGGCAGGATCAATGTGGAAGATGATGTCTTCCAGGGATTCGACGATGGCGCGGAGGAGGGGCTCGGAAAAACCATGTGTTGCAGACATCTGACCTTCCCGGTAATTGCGGGGGACAACCATAGAAGCGGAAGACCTTGCGTGTTGCGCCCGGTAACGTTAACTCGTCACTGCGAGTATCCGGCATGAAACCCGGTTTTGTCAAGAGAAAGGCGCCTGGCAAGGGAGGCTGTGAACAAAGCCCCACCCGTTTCGGGGTGAGGCCGGGTACACTTGTGATGGCGGGGTCAGAACTTCCACTGTATGGTGTGGAAGTTTCTCACCTTCTGATTGCTGATGAACGTGATAAAGCGGGATGAGACATGAGCGTTCAGGAAATCGGCATTTGTCAGTTTGGCTCCGCTCAGATTGGCCCCGCGCAGATCCGCGCTGTGCAGGATGGCATCTCGGAGGTCGATCGAAACCAGCCGGGCGCTCGTGAGCGTCACGCCGGTCAGATCGGCCCGCGAGAAGTTGGCATGGGTGAGGTCGGCGTTCATCATCCGCGAGCCGGAGAAGTTGGCCCCGATACAGGATGCGTACTGGAGATCGGCCTCCTGCAGGTCGGCGCCAATGATGGCGTACCCGTCGAGCTTTGCCCAGTCCAGAATGGCGCGCCTAAGGTCTTTCTCGCCATTTTTGATCTTGATGATGTCGTCCCGATTGAAGGCGAGGAGTGTTCCGCAGACTGTCAACAGGGCGAGAAGAGCCAGAGTGGTATGTTTCATTGTGTTGCCCCCTTGTCCAGGAATGTACCCCGTACCTCTACAGTATCATGGACACGGTATCCCCACAGGGGTTTCACAAATTCTTCATAAAAATTTTCAGAACCGATCGCTGCGTGACAGGAGCAACATATCGGCCAGAACGAAGGCCGTCATGGCTTCAATGACGGGAACGATTCGGGGGATGATGCAGGGGTCATGGCGACCCTCGACGATGCAGGTGACGGGGTTGCCGGACGTGTCAATGGTGGTTTGCGGGCTGGCGATGGATGGTGTCGGCTTAATGGCGGCCCTGAAGATGATGGTTTGCCCGCTTGAGACCCCGCCCACGATTCCCCCAGCATGGTTTGACAGGTATCCGTCGGGTGTCATGCCGTCATTGTGCTCCGAGCCGGCCATCCCGGCGGCCCGAAATCCGGCCCCGAATTCGAGGCCCTTGACAGCCCCCAGACCGAAGATGGCGGCCGCGAGGACGGCATCCAGTTTCCGGTACATGGGCGCGCCAAGGCCGGATGCAACATTCTCGACCCGGCATTCTACAATTCCTCCAATCGAGTCCTTGCGGGCGGCCGCGTCCAGGATGGCGGCTTCCATGGCCGGGGCGGCTGCGGCGTCTGCCGAGCGGGCGTTATTGGTCCAGACGGCCTGTGGGTCAAACGTCCTGGCTTCTACGTCGCCGATCCGGACGGCCCCGGCGGCGACGCGCATCCCGCTTCGGGTGATGATGGCCTTGGCCAGGGCGCCGGCGGCCACCCGGCAGGCGGTCTCGCGCCCGGAGGCCCGGCCCGAGCCCCGATGGTCACGGATACCGTACTTCTCGAACCAGGTGCGGTCCGCATGTCCGGGCCGGAAGAGATCCTTGATGTCATCGTACGCCGTTGAACGGGCATCCGAGTTGCGGATCAGCATGGCGACCGGGTGACCGGTGGTGGTTCCTTCGAAGACGCCCGAGAGGATTTCGACACTGTCACTCTCGTTGCGGGGCGTTGTCAGATTGCTCTGTCCGGGGCGTCTTCGGTCCAGATCGTGCTGGATCATCTCCGGGGTGATGGGCAGGCCCGCCGGGACACCGTCCACGACGACTCCGATGGCCGGCCCGTGGGATTCGCCGAACGTTGTCATGCGCAGAAGCTCGCCAAAGGTATTGCTGGCCATACGGGCCTCCTCATCGGATGTGCATCAAGTATACGGAAGGGCGGAGCTCTGCGGAATTCATGATGTTGTGGTGCGTATCCGGGATACGAATGACGCAACCATATTTTTTGATATGTGCCCCGGAGTCCCATGACAAAATCGTGCTATTCCCGCTGTGCGGCAGGTTTCACCGTGGTGCGCTGTTTGAAACGTGTCCTCTGCAATCCCGGAGTACCGCGTCTGCGCAAATTTTCAGCAACCGGAAATTGGGGTTTCCGGTGCGGTTTTCCCGAAAATTCAGAATTTACAGGGATTTTTTAAAATAGATAACGCTTTATATATAAAATTGTGTTGTCCCGGATTGTAGATTTGCCTGTTTTTTACGCAGTGGTTTCCGTCGTTTGCTGCGGTTGATCCTGGTGTCCCATGATAAAATCGTGATACTTTTTCGCTTGGTGTCGTTTTCGGGGAGTCTGGATGCCGTGACAAGGCACCCTCGGGCCTTGCGATGCTATCTTTCCGGGGCAGGCCGATGATATCCCTGCAGGAGTTTTTCAGCATGCGTCTCACCACGGTTCACAGTCTCTTGCTCGTGCTTGCTGCCCTCCTCTGGGGGAGCACCTTCGTCATGGTGCAGGCAGCCATCCAGAGCGGGATTCCTGTCAGTTTTTTTCTCGGTGCACGCTATCTTCTGGCGGCCATCGTCCTCCTGCCCTGGGTTTTGCGGGTGCGGCGTGCGGTGCTGCGGGATTTTCTGCCCGTCCTCCCGATCGGTCTGGCCATTCTTGCGGCCAATCTTCTCCAGACCTATGGCCTCCATTGGACGACTGCGGCCAACTCGGCCTTCATCACCGGATTGAATTTTGTCTTCACACCCATTTTGGGGTGGCTCTTCTGGCGGACCCGGCTTGAACCCGGCTTCGGACGGATTCTCGTGCTGGCCTTCGTCGGCTTTTTCCTGTTGTGCTGGAACGAGGGCATGCGCCTCAATCCGGGTGACGTCCTGACCCTGTTTTGCGCGATCGCCGTGGCCCTGCAGATCCTCTGGATTGACCGGGCCCATGTCCGCGGGGTTCGGGTCGAGTCCCTGGCGTTCTACCAGAATTTCTGGGTGGGTGTCCCGGCGATGGCGTTGGCGCTTGTTTTGGGAGAACTTCCTGTGAACAGCCTCATGCCCGGCGGAGGCGGTTCGGTCCTGCTGGAGAGCGTGTCCGTGTCCGGTTTTGTCATGATTCCCGGAGAAGCCTGGCTGGTGCTGATTTTTACCGCGCTCGCCTGTTCGGCGCTGGCGTTTTGGGCCCAGGC
>DAIREN010000084.1:0-11588 GCA_036795535.1 Spirochaetota bacterium | reverse complement strand
AATGACTTTGAACGCGGTTTCATCAGGGCCGAGGTGATTGGCTACGCAGACTACATTGCACACAAGGGTGAGGCGGGCGCACGGACTGCCGGTGTCCTGCGGACAGAGGGCAAGGAGTACCAGGTCCAGGACGGGGATGTCATGCATTTCCTGTTCAACGTCTGAACGCCCCGGACCCGGGTCCAGCCCTTGATTAGACAAGGCAACCGGTTCCTCTGAAAAACCACTGACGATTCCTGAAAAGCAGGCAGGCTGTCTCCCGGTCCGGGGCAGCCTGCTTTTTTTATTCTTGAAAAGACCCGTATCGGAGCTATAATGGAACAGGACGTGTATGTTACAGCATGAGGGGGTGGACCCGTGAAGAAAAAGACTTTGAGCGTGCTCTGTTTGGTATGTTTGTTGTTTGTTTTCTCCTGTTCCGATGATGAAACCGATCCCCTGCCACCCGCTACGGATTCCTTCATCGTGGCCTTCGATACCATGGGCGGAAGCTTTATCAAACCGCAACTTGTCGCAAAAGGGGCCTTGGTCACCCAGCCTGCCGCTCCCGTCCGGGAGGGCTGGACCTTTGCGGGTTGGTATCGTGACAGGGAAGGGACAACAGCCTGGGTGTACTCGACGGACACGATCAGTGCGGAGACAACCATCTTTGCAAAATGGACCGGTGGTCCGGTTTCGGGGGACCTGTCCGTCACATTTGACACCCTGGGCGGGAGCGGGATCGGAACCCAATTCGTTGCAGCGGGTGGGCTCGTGACACAGCCGGTGATGTATCCGGACAAAACCGGGTCTGTCTTTGTCGGTTGGTACAAAGATGCCGACGGGACGACTCCCTGGAATTTTTCAAGCGACACTGTCCAGACAGCAACAACTGTGTACGCAAAATGGGCTCCATCACCCTTGACGTGCACGACCAATAGCGGGATCGAGATCAGCGATTGTCTCACAACAGTCACCGGGCATCTCAATATTCCCAACTACATCTCCGGCCGACCGGTTGTGCGGATCGGGAAATACGCGTTCGAGGGATGCGACAAGTTGACATCGGTCACGCTCCCCTCTTTTGTGCATACCATCGCCGAGGCAGGGTTTGCCGGGGCTGGGCTGTACTCCATCGTCGTGCCGGAACCTGTCACCGAGCTGAGTGTCTGGGCATTTGCGGACTGCACGGTATTGACAAATATCGTCCTGCCGCCAGGATTGACGTCCATCCGCAACATGGCCCTGAGCGGGTGTACCTCGTTGAAGGCTGTCTTGATACCGGAAACTGTCACAACGATTGACGCGTATGCTTTTGATCGCTGCTCGTCCTTGACAAATCTGGTCCTTCCTGCGGGACTGAGCAAGATCGAATCCCGCTTGTTCAAAGATTGCACACAACTCCGTTCGGTGACCATGCCGACAAATTACAGATCCATCGGGATCGAGGCCTTCAAAAACTGCACGCTCCTGGCTTCCATCGTCATCCCGGCATCGGTCACCAATATTAGTCTCGGAGCATTCGAGAAGTGCAGCAGCTTGACGAATGTCCAGCTCCCCGCCGGGCTGACCGTCATCAGCAGCACCGTCTTCGCAGACTGCATCAAACTCGAGTCGGTGACCATGCCCCCTGATTGCAAAACCATCGGACTCCAGGCCTTCAGGGGCTGTACCGCCCTGACCACGTTTGATGTTCCAGCATCTGTCACCGTTATCATGAACACGGCTTTCCAGGGATGCACCGGCTTGACAACGCTCACCATGCGTCCGGTCACCGCCCCCAGTCTGGGAACCACGCCATTTTTGAATGTCAGCGGGTGCACCCTGCACTACCCGTTCGGCGGTTCGGGGTATGATATCAGCCCGTGGTCGGACACATCGATCTTCTCAACAGCCTCCGGCGATCTGTAAACGGACACATCGGGATGCTGCCCAAAGCCGGTTCCGGTCAACGCCGGGCCGGCTTTTTTCGTTTCAAGCTACTTTCACGAACAGCATGGATCATGCTATGCTTGGAGCAAGCGTTACTGGAAGGAGCATGATGATGCAGGAAACGATTCGTGAGATTGCTGCCCGGATACGGGAGATGCGTGACCTGAGAAATTTGACCGGGGACGAGATGGCATCCTGTCTGGGAATCGCTCCCGGGCAGTATGCCCGGTATGAAAACGGGGAAGACGACATACCGGCGAGCGTGTTGTATGGGATTGCGCAGCGTCTCGAGATGGATATGAGCACACTCTTGACCGGCGAGAATCCCCGGATGAATGTGTTTACCGTGACCCGCCGCGATCAGGGAGTCCGGGTTGAACGCCGCAAGGAGTACGGGTACCAAAACATTGCGGCCAATTTTATGCACAAAAAAGGCGAGATCTTCGTCGTCACAGTCGAGCCCAAGGCAGGATTTGAACCGCACATGAATGCCCATCCCGGGCAGGAGTGCGACTTTGTGCTTGAGGGGCGGATGAAAGTCTATATTCATCAAAACGAAGTCATCCTCGAATCGGGCGACAGCATCTACTTTGACTCTTCACACCCGCACGCCATGGAAGCGCTGGACGGACGACCGGCACACTTCCTCGCCATCGTGCTGTAACATCTGCCATAGAGACCCAACACACCCAACTTTAACCGGAAGGATACACATATGTTTCTGGAGCGTTTTGTCAACAGAACCGAATTTTCGTCATACGATGATTTTTTCCATAATTTCCGCATTCATACCCCCGACCAATTCAATTTTGCCTACGACGTTGTCGACGCCATCGCTGCCGAGACTCCCAACAAGCGGGCCATGGTCTGGGTCAACGATCATGGTGAAAAGCGGGTCTTCTCGTTTGCCGATCTCAAGCGCTATAGCGACCGGGCGGCCAACGTCCTCCGCACACACGGGATCGGCAAGGGCGATGCCGTGATGATGACCTTGAAGGGCCGCTACGAATTCTGGTTTTGCATTCTGGCCATCCACAAGCTGGGCGCGATTGCCATCCCGGCCACCCACATGCTGACGGAGCACGATCTCGTCTACCGGATCGAAAGCGCCGATGTCAAGATGATCATCTCCGTCAACGAACAGCCCCTCGTGGATGCCATTGATGCCGCAGCCGCCCATGGCCACCCTTCCCTCACAAAGCGGCTTCTCCTCGGTGCCGATCGTCCGGGCTGGGTCAATTATGATGCCGAGATGGAGATCGCCCAGGAAGTCTTTGACCGGCCGACCGGTGAGGCTGCCGCGAAAACCAGCGACATCATGCTCCTCTATTTCACGTCCGGAACAGTCGGGTATCCCAAGATGGTCAACCACGATTTCGCCTACCCCCTCGGGCATATCATCACGGCCAAGTATTGGCAGAACGTCCAGGAAGACGGGCTGCATTACACGGTGGCCGATACCGGTTGGGCCAAGGCGGTCTGGGGCAAGATCTACGGTCAGTGGCTGGCTGGCACGGCCATCTTTGTGCATGACTACGACAAATTCGATGCGTTGACATTGCTTGAGCGTGCCAGCGAAAACGGGGTAACGACCTTTTGTGCCCCGCCCACGATCTATCGCTTTTTGATCAAGCAGGATCTCTCCAAGTTCGATCTCTCATCCCTGAAGTACTGTGTCACAGCCGGTGAACCGCTCAACCCCGAAGTGTACGAGCAGTTTTACAAGGCCACCGGACTCCGCCTGATGGAGGGCTTCGGACAGACCGAGATGGTGGTTCTTTTGGCGACATTCCCCTGGATGACGCCCAAGCCCGGCTCCATGGGCAGACCATCTCCGGGCTATCGTGTTGTGCTCCTCAACCCCGAGGGCAAACCCTGTGAAGTCGGCGAGGAAGGCGAGGTTGCCATTGATCTGTCACAGGGCAAACCCTGGGGTCTCTTCAACGGCTATTACCGGGATGAACAGCGGACAGCCTCGGTCTGGCATGACGGGTATTACTATACCGGAGACATTGCCTGGCGGGATGAAGACGGGTATTTCTGGTTTGTCGGTCGGGCTGACGACGTGATCAAAACCTCCGGGTACCGTGTCGGCCCGTTCGAGGTCGAGAGCGCGCTGATCACCCACAAGGCCGTCATGGAATGCGCCATCACCGGTGTCCCGGATCCTGACCGTGGTCAAGTCATCAAGGCCACCGTGGTCCTCGCCAAGGGATTCGAGCCAAGCGAGAATTTGAAGCGGGAACTCCAGGAGCACGTCAAAAAGGTCACCGCACCCTACAAATACCCGCGCATCGTCGAATTTGTCGAAGCCCTTCCCAAGACGATCAGCGGCAAGATCCGTCGAGTACAGATACGGGCAGAAGACAGCAACAAGGATTGATTGAGGAATATCCTCAGGCGGACAAGGAGCGGTTCATGCGTGACAGGTTTCGGGCAATGGTGCATCCCCGACAGTGGCTGCTGGCTCTGAGCATGCTCTGGGTCATGGGTGGGAGTCTCCCCGCGGCGGCCCCGACCCCCGGATTTATCAACGGGTCGTCAGCTGCTTCCTGGGAATTCTCGAGCGGAGTCCAGTCCGGGATGATCAAGGAATACGTTTTCAGTGGCAACTATCTCCTCAGCCGGCTGGACTGGGATATCGACCTGCTGTCGAGCCTCGGGACGGCCTTGCATTTCCGGTCCGGGCACTGGATCTTCGGCTTTTCGGTCGTTCTTGGATTGCCGGCAAATACCGGCTGGATGAAAGACTATGACTGGGCTGACAGAAATACTGACGGGCTGACCTATAACGGAGTTCTCTCGAATTACTCCGAACACGACCTCTTTATGGATCACGCTCTCCGTCTTGAACTGAGCGGGTATCTCCAGTTGGGTGGATTTCTCGGAGGGAAGGTCTGGTTCGGAGCCAGCCTTGGTTGGCAGCGCTACGCCATGCAGGGCATGGACGGCTTTGCCGAATACCCTCCTGGGTCCGACCCGGTTTTTCTGACAGGCAAGGTCATCAGCTATACGACCGACCAGATTCTCCCCATAATCGGACTGCTTTCGGAGTGGAGCTCGAAAACCCTGAGCGCATCCCTCGAGCTTCGTGGTTCGATCATCGGATATGAGCGGGCCTACGATCAGCACCACATGCGTTCGCTGGATTTTTACGACTACTTCATCTTCCTGCCTTCACTGGAAGTAAGCGCCTCGCTGAGTTTTGCCTTTTCCACAACGGCACGCTGGTTCCTGTCAGCAACCCTGACGGTCTTTCCCGAGACAAGAGGAGCCAGCTATATGACGGATCTTTCCGTCGGAAAAAGTTATGAACTCACGTCCGAGGGTGGTGCCTCGTCCTGGTTTCTCGGATTTGAAACGGGCCTGCAATTCCTGATCAGCGAGTAAACCGCTTCCCTCCCCTTGGGGCGTCTTTCCGCTTGCCGTGTTTCGGGGCATCCCTGCCAGCATCCAAGCGGGGCGCCCCCGGTTTCCGGTCCGATTTTTCCGAGTCGATCAGCATTCGCTGTCTCCGTACAAGCTCGACCATATTCCGCTCCACAGCGATTGTGTGCCCGTGTTCGTCCTGGCCGCTGCAGTACATGGCCGTGGCCAGACTGCCCGGTGTTGGCGTGAAGATCTGGACGTCCGCCTGGCCAAAAAGACCCAACGCCTTGAGTTTGTCACGCATCCGGACGACATCCCCGGCTGTTTCCCCTGGATGTCCGACGATCAGATAGGGAGCCAGGCGGATCGGTCTGGGAAGCCTGCGGACGATGGTCTCAAAAAGATGGACAAACCGTTCGAAGACCGCAAAGGGTGGTTTTTTCATCAGGCTGAGAATATGGTCCTCGGTGTGTTCCGGAGCGATTCGCAAAAACTGCCCCGAATGGTGGCGCAAGAGATCCTCAAGGAGTGACGGGTTTTCAAGCAAGACCTCATAGCGAACCCCTGAGCCGAGATTGACCTGTCGAATCCCGTCGAGAGAACGGATTTCTTTGAGGAGACTCTGCCATGCTTGGGCCCCAGGCGCCGGATAGTGTGTGCAAAGACCTGGTGAGAGACAGGACGCCCGCTGACAGCGGGCACAATCCGCCTCCCACATTTCGGCCGAGGCCCCACCGACATCTCCGATCACGCCCCGCCAGTCCGGATGCCGCTGCATCGCCCCGATCTCGTTGAGAATGGATGCCCGGCTCCGGGAAACAACACCCCGGCCCTGGTGTGCTGCGATCGAACAGAAGGCACACCCACCCGCACAGCCACGATGGGTGGTCACGGAAAACCTGTTCATCAGGAGGGCCGGAGTCGGAGCGCCCTCCGTAGGCCGTGTATCCCGCATCCAGCCATGCGCCCGCGTAAAGGGCATGCCGTAGATCGCATCAAGATCCTCACGGGAATAGACCATCGGTGGCTGGCTGACGACAAACCGACCGCCCGCCGGTTGCACGACAGGCCGTCCCTCACGGATGGCACGGTGTTCATCAAGATACTGTGTCAGGAGCAGAGATGGCGTATCGGCGACGGCAGCGGCATCCGGAAGAAGAACCGGGTTGTCAGGACATGTTTTTGCAATCCGGACAGTCCCGGGAATGTCCGCGTCTGAGAGGATCTCTCCGCGTGCGGCCGCCCGGGCTATCTCCACGATCTGCAATTCCCCCATCCCGCTGACAACCAGATCGGCACGGGTATCGAGAAGGATCGGACGACGGATCGCCTGCTGCTGAAAGTCCCAGTGGGCAAAGCGCCGCAGACTGGCCTCAAGTCCTCCGATGACCAGGGGAACAGGACCCAGCGCCTCCCGGATGCGTGAAGCGAAGACTGTCAGTGTCCGGTCTGGCCGGATGCGCGAGGAAACAGAAGGAGGCATGTCGGGGAAATACGCATTGCCTTCCGGTTGGTAGAGATCCTCGTTCCGCCTCTTCCCCGTGGAAGTAAAATTCAACGCCACGGAATCGACGGGACCGGGAACAATCCCGGCAAAGAGTCCGGGACGGCCACAGCGGGCAAAGTCATCCGCAGATTGCCAGTGCGGTTGTTCGATAACACCCACTGAAAATCCGGCGCGCTCGAGGGACCGGGCGATCAGCGCTTCCGGAAAGGAGGGATGGTCGGTAAAGGGGGCAGGCATGAACAGGATGACATCAAACGACACATGGGCTCCATACCGTACAGCGGCAGGACGAATCATCCCGCCCTGCCGCGGGTCTGCACCGTGGACTGCTTAAAACGGTTTTTTCAGTCCACCAGGAAGAACTGATGCGACGGATTTTTTGGCATCGTCCTCCATCTTCTTCTTGATCGCACGGCTCTCGTCGGCCAGCATCCTGGCGCGACGTGCCTTTTCATTCTGCAAAGCCGTGTTTCTGGAATTTCTGGCTGCCGTAATCGCCACCTTTCCGCTGTCGGCAGTCACGGCATTCCCGCCGCCGATCCGGGAGAGAAACGCGTCCATGGTGACATGTTGCGCAAGATAGTTCCGGATGTATTCCTGGGCCTTGTCGGCCGCCAGGGACTTCATGCGTTCAAACAGTGGGGGTCCATCCAGAGAAAAGACCAGGTTCCCCTGTACGGTCTTGATGGAGAGACCCAGTTCCGGTCTTCCATCGGCGGCGGCAAAAATCCCGATCAGGGGATTGGCCGCATGCCGCTTGTCGAGTGAAAGACGGAGATGTGCCGTGATGCTTCCATCCAGGAGCCCATAACTTCCATCGGCCTGCACCAGAAATTCCTTCCCTCCGATCGAAAGGCCCTTGAAAACCATGACGCCATTGGTGATATCCAGACCGGTTCTGGCTTCGTCAAACTCCATCCGTTTGCGCAGGAAGGGGATATCCAGCTCAAAGCTGTCCACAAAAGAGCGTACATTGGCCAACTGCTTGCGGAATTCATTCCGGACACTGGCCGCGTATTTCGTGATCTGGGCATCCAGACTGTTCTTGACACTCTTCGACCAGTCCGTAAAACGCTGTCTCTCTCCCTCGATGATTTTGGCAATATCCTTTGCCAGCCCCTCGGAAAGGCCTTTGCCAAACGCCGCATATTCCTTTTTTGCAGTCTCGGCCTTGGCTCTTGCCTGTGAGGTATACATCTCGAGTTTGAGTTTCGTCCGTGCCGCCGGGTACAGGCGGGTGATGGAGCTGAACGCCGCATTCACCTCATCCTCGAGCTTCTTCACCTCGGCATCGATACTGGTGACCGCAGAAGTAACCGAGGTATCAAACTCGCGGACAGCATCCCCTCCGGCGCGGGCAAGCTCGTTGGTCACGGATGCAAATTTTTTCTGCGCATCGGCAATGATGGTGTCAATCCGCTTGGTTGCTTCTCCGGAGAATTTTGACACCATCGCCTTGAGATCGGATTCAAACTGGTCCAGCCGCTTCTCCGCTTCGCGCTGGATACCTCTGAAAAAATCCGCTTTGAGGGTATCGAGAAAATCCTGGGCCTTGGTCAAAAATTGCTGCCCATGGAAGAGACCATTGTTGGCAAAAAACTCGATCCTTCCCTCGGGTACAAGTGTCCCGCCGGACTTTTTCAGGACCATCCGACCTTCAATGCCGGGATGGATACTGAGGGCCTTTGCGGTATTGGTCGGGGCGCCGAGTTCTTCCATTGTCATTCTGAACGCGAAGCGGACGCGCAGAGGTTGTGTCATCGGCCATGTCAGCTCGCTGGCCAGGCAATCCAGTTTGTCCAGGGTGTACCGGTTGGCAAACCCCTTGGTGGCCTGGTCCTCGATCGTGATCGAACCGTTGCGCAAGCCGATCTCTCCGACACTTATGGCAAAGGGAATCGCCGGTGCTGCCCCGGATTGAGTTTCAGTTGCTGTTTGTTCTTCGACAGCTTCAGGAGCACCTCCTCCAGCCAGAAGATCATCGATGCTCAATACAGCCTTCCCTGCAATGATCCTTCGCGTGACCGTGATGGATGGTGATTCGAGAACAGCCTGGTTGACAACAAGGTTTCCCGTCAGAATCGGCAAGAGTTTATACGAGAGGACCAGACTGGCACTGACAAAGGGGGATTTTCCATCCCTGTCCGAAATCACCAATTTGTCAAGGGTGATTCCCTCAAGAAGGGAGATCCGCAGGCTGCCAATGGAGACCGGTCTCTTGAGGGCCTTGCTCATCTCGGTCTGCATGATCTGACGGACGGTTTCATTCGGAAAGAAGAAAACGACATAGGCCGAGAGTGTCAGGGGAAAGATGACGGCAAAGGCCATCAGGGATGCCGGCATCCAGAAAAATATTTTTCGGAGAATCCGCCGCAAGAGGACAATGGTTGGCACCAAAAGCCCACCGAGAACAAGAGCAAATCCGATAAAGGTCAATGGCTCATTTCCCGGAGCCAGCACAAAAACGAGAATCCCGGCAGTCAACGCGGCCAGACCCAAAAGAAAGATTTTGACCGGGAAGGGTTTTCTCTTTGCAACTGCCGGTGCCGGACTGGCAATCGGTGCCGAACCCGAAGTGAACCCGGAAGGAGCCGATCTGGGAGCTGCGGGTTTTGTTACGGAATCCGGATTCTTTTTTGCCCGTGGCTTGGTATTGCCGGTGCGTACCGGTTTTGGAGACTGACTGGAAGCGTCTGGGGTTTTTCTGGTAGCCATGATTGTCTACTCCTTGTTTGCATCAGGAACACCCGGTGCGTCCGTGTTCCTGAGTCGTGCTGTGGATAAGAGGCCGCAGGCGGCGGCAATATCGCCACCCCGTGAGCGGCGGATGGTCGCAATAATACCCTCGTCATTGAGGCTGTCCCTGAAGAGTTCGAGTGTCTCCGCAGGAGCGCCACGCAGCCCGTCATCGCCAGGAACGGTGTTCCAGCGCAGGAGATTGATCCGGACATCCCCCAGGCCCCGTGTCAGACGGACGAGTTGCCTGAAATGATCCTCGCTGTCATTATATCCGTCAAAGAGAATATATTCCAGCGTCAGTCGTCGTTGTCCACGCCAATTATAGGAGCGGAGCAGGTCAAAGATCGGTTCGAGGGGCTGGCTGCGCGTGATCGGCATGAGATCGGCCCGCTCCTTATCGAACGGATTGTGGAGAGAGAGAGCGACATGAACCTCGGTCTCATCGAGGAGACGCCGCAGAGGTGCGAGGATCCCGCAGGTCGAAACCGTGATCCGGCGCGGACTCATGGCCAGGCCCCATTCCTCGGTGCAAGCCCGGATACTGGCCAGGACTGCATCCAGATTGTCGAGCGGTTCTCCCATCCCCATGTAGACAATGTTTGAAACCGTATCCCGTTCGGGGAGACTGCGGTACTGGTTCAGGATATCCGCAGCATCCAGGTTGCCGGCATACCCCTGACGGGCCGTCGCACAAAAGCGACATCCCATCCGGCACCCGGCCTGGGTCGAAACACAGAGGGTCGCCCGTTCCTCGTCCGGAATCCAGGCAGTCTCGATCCAGTCCCCAGACAGGGCGCGAAAGAGATACTTTTTCGTTCCGTCCATAGAAACGGCAATCGAGTCGGGCTCGCTGCAGCCGATGATGGCTTGTCCGGCCAGCGCGGTCCGGGCCGTCTTTGCAAGATTGGTCATGGCCTCGAATGAGGTCGCATGTTTTTTGTAGAGCCAGTCCGAAAGCTGGCGCGCAGCAAATTTGGGGAGGCCGAGTGACGTCGTCAGCTCGCCCAATTCCTGCGGATTTTTTCCAAGAAGAATGACAGGTTCCATGCTGAAGAAGCTACTCATGGGAGAGTGAAGAGGCATACCCGGGCGTGATTTTATTTGTCCGAATACAGGCACCATCGAGCAGTCTCTATCCGGAATTGTCATCCAGGGCAGCGATTTTGTGCGTCTGCATCGCATGCCCCGACAGCGAACTTCTTGGAATATTCATGGTAGACTTCGTGTGCCCGGAGGATCTGTGAGCGTGCATCCTCCGGGATATACTGGTTGCAGGGTGTTTTTGCTGTTGAAAACAGGAGTTATGCTTGAGGGGGACAGGATGAGACATGGGGCAGGGATGATATCGCTGGTGTGTGTGCTTGTGCTGCTGTCAGCAGTACCGATGCGGGCTGACATGATGCCGTACATTCCGGACAATTTCAAGGCGCTCGGGCCTGATCTGGGCTGGTTTTGGTCGGATAATCTTTCAGGTCCGGCCATTGGTGTTGATGCTGTGACATCACTCTATTTCTTTACCGCAAGTGCCGGCATGCGGCAGGTTTTCAGCCGGGATGACGGGCGGGATTTTCGCGGCAATGACGGACTGCTCTCCGTATACCTTGAGGGGACGGTAGCCCTTCCGTTTCCCCTTGGGGTCGGGGTCAGTTATAACTGGGCCTTGGGGGACTCGGCAGGATTTGGGGTGCATATGTACTGGAGCATTCCGCTTCCTGTGAGTGAGTACGGATATCTGACACTCTTTTACCGTCCGACCTGGATCTGGCTGGACGGTAATCCCGAAACGGCACACCAACTGGGAGTCGGCTGGAGATTTTCCGATGTTGCCAAACGCCTGCAAAAGCCAAAGTGGCCGAGACATTGGGGTGAACGTCCGGATCGTGTGATTGCTGCGACCAATGATCGGTAAACCCGCGTACTGGATTTTGTGGCTTGTGCTTCTGTTCCCGGGATGTCTTGCTCTGACCGGTGATGGCTATCGGACATGGCTGGCGGAGCGGTATGCGCCGGCTCGTCTTCTGGCCGAGCGGTTAGTGCTTGAGTTTGCTGAAGAGAGTGTCCG
>DAIREN010000083.1:10386-11757 GCA_036795535.1 Spirochaetota bacterium | reverse complement strand
ACCGCATTGCTGGAGAGGTAAGCCGCGGTCACCCCGTCATGGATGTGGCAGATCAAGAGCCCGTCACCGGGGAGGTACTCGGTCCAGGTTCCCGTGATGCGGCGCTTGTTTTCGACGAGGTAGTACTGCTTGCCCTGGCTGTCACCCAAAGGAATCTTGATGGCCGTATGGCTGGTCTCGATATCATCGAGAGAGACGGAATCGGTAACCGGGGTGCTGTCCGACACCTTGACGGCGTAGGTCCCCGTGTTGCCCGTAGTATAGGGGACAACCTTGATATAGATCGTCTCACTGGTCGACGGGGTAACAGTCTGGGGTGTTGTGTAAGCGGTGTCAACGCTGGTAAAGTAGCCTGTGCTGCGATCGGCCCTGTAGCAGGAGACCTTGACATCAAGGGTTTTTGTTCCTGAACCCTGGTATGAATCATCCCAGTAAATCTTATAACTGGTGCCCGCGCTTCCCTCGAAAGAGAACCACTGCTCGCCCACTCCGGACGTCATGTTCGCCGCCGTCCAGGCTGCGTTGACCGTCAGGGGCGTTGCTGAAAACGCCGAGGATGCAGCACTGCTGGCAGAAGACACAGCACTTGAGGAGATTGCCAGACTTGAACTGGCCAGTGCAGAGGAGATTGCTGAAGAAACCGAGGAAGCACTGGAACTGCTTGAGATGATAAAGCTGGGAAGGATTGTCACCGTATCAATCGTCGTCCGCATCCCCGCGGTTTTGAAAACAAGCGTACAGGGCCCGGGAATAGACAGCCCGTCAATCACCCAGGTTCCGGCCGCTGTATAGGTCGTTCCGATCTGCACCCCGCCGGCCCAGACCGTCAGTGACGGCGTATCCGTAAATGGCTTGGCCATCTTGAACGAGAGCGAAGCCAGTCCCTGGGGGAGTGTCGCCGTCAGATCCCCTTTGAGACACATCGCCTTTCCGTCCAAAGTCTGATCCCCCCGTGCCTGCGTGTACGACCAGCCGATGGAATTGACCCCGGTGAATGAACCGCCAACATAGGAAGAACCTGACTCGGACCAGGAGTTGAACGTCTCGACAAAGGCCCCTGGAGGCAGGCTGGAAGCAGCACTTGACGAGGGTGCCTGGCTTGAAACCGGGGCGGAACTCACCGCACTGGATGAAACAACCGGACTTGACGAGACTACACTCGTCGTGGACGAACTTGACAGCGGAGCGGAACTCACCGCACTGGATGAAACAAGGCTTGCTGAACTCGCACCACCGGACACGGATGAGGCCATTGCTCCGGACTGGCTCGAAGCAGCCTGAGCCGAGGAGCTTGCGAGACTCCCGGAGGTGGCAACGGAGCCAGCACTTCCCGAAAGTGATGACTGGCCAGATGCCGAGGCCAGACTGCCC
>DAIREN010000083.1:0-10286 GCA_036795535.1 Spirochaetota bacterium | reverse complement strand
CCGGCCGCCTCGGCCTGGTCGATCGCATACCCGACAAGCTCACCCGGATGGGCGTCACTGTCACCGGAACCGGTATTGGCGCCGTAATACGCCAGCGTATTGGGTGCCGTGTACGGTCCAAGCACATCGATGGTCAGATTGAGCGCCTCGTTGGACATGTCCTGATAGTACTTGCGCATCGACATGTCGGAGGATGTCGCCCCATTGAGGAGGTTTTCGTAAAACGTCTTTGTCGAGATGGCACTCATGGCGCGGTCACTGTAGGCCACGACGAGGACAGGGATTTTCCGGTTGCCCGTGGTGGGAAAGGCCCTCATCGGCCGGTCCATCCCCTTTTTGGTCTGGGCCTGCAGGCGGATCGAGAGATCCCGACGCTGAGTCTCGCCCATACGGTTATAAACATCGGGATGGGGCGGCATGGCAGAGAGTATTCCAGACGACAGGACAACGATAAGCACTATGAACAGACGAGCTATCATACAAAGGACTCCTTTGCGAAGAGACGTATTCACGGGACGATGGTTCTTCTATTATAAACCAAATTCTGTATTTGAGAACTCAAAAAATCTCTTCAAGAAAATCCGTGACCCGAAGGGAGAATCTGCAGGGTTATGCGCGAGTATCAGCTAATCCCGGCGAAGATCCCTCAAGGATATTGCCCCAATTGCCTGAATTGTACGCACTGTTTTTTCAGAAATTCCAAGAGGGCTCGGTCAAATATCCCTGAATTTACTGGCTTATTACAAAATCGTCGTGGTTTAAGCGTGACCATCAGGTAATCCCGGATTACTCTATTGCGTAAATTTCAAGCACCGTACCTGCCTCCGGCGGATCTATCCCGGAAACCCATGACAGTATCGTGAACCTTTGATCTGACCAACCGGCCCGGTTCTGTATGCTCCATCCCGAGTTGTTCTCATTTCCCGTATCTCCCATTCCTGTTGTGAAATTTGCGTAAGAGTGATAGACTCAAGGTGATTTTTTTTGGAGGCTTGAGTGGCTCAGGTTCAACACCTTACGATCGCCCTCCGGGGCTGGCGTGGTACAGTCATCCCGCTTTTGGCCGGTTTCCTTGCACTCGCAGGGGCTTCGGCCTCCTTTGACATCAGTGCGCCGCCGATCACGGTTTCCTTTGTCTGGTCGCTGGTCTTCCCCCTCATTGTCGCCTTTGCGTATGGCACCCGGGGCGCCCTGATCGCCGCCCTGCCGGTACTGGCCATCCCCTTCCTGCTCTGGTCCAACAACGGCTGGGCCTGCCTCCCGGCAGCACTTCTCTATTTTTTTATCATTACCGCGACCGGGTACCTGTCCGGCCTGCAGCGCCGGCACCCGCATCTGGCTGCGGTACTGCCCTTTGTGCTGCCCGCCCTGACTTTGCTTGAAATCGTCTTCTTTCCGCCCATGATGACCCTCAACCCGCCGGTCTGGGCCGAACACGCCCTGTCGGCCATCGACACCGACATCCTGGTCGCTATAGCCGTCAAGGATGCGCTGACTTTTTTGATCTTCATGCTCGCCGCAGCCCACCTGGTCCGGACCGGCCCGGTGCGGAGCATGCTCGGGCTGCCCCGCATTAGTGAATACCGTCGTGCCGGCGGGATTTTCGCCGTTGCCTTTATCAGCGGGTTTTTGAGTCTGTCCGTCTACACCCTGTTGGCCGACATCCTCGTCAAAAACTCGCCAACCCTGCACATCATCCCCGATTTTTCCGACCCTCAGGCTGCCCTGTTCCTTGCCGTCAATCTGGCGGCAGCCCTGCTGGCCGGCCTGCACATCAGCGATTTCCTCGCCCGCCAACGGGCAAGTGAACAGGAATTGGCCGCTACCGAAAAACGCAAGTCCGCCATCCTGGCCGCCATCCCGGACCTGCTTTTCATCCTCTCGCGGGACGGACGCTTTGTGGATTATGTCTCCTCCCAACCCGAAAAACTCCTGATTCCGCCGGACCGCTTTATCGGACAGAGTATCCACGATGTCCTCCCTCCTTCGATCGCCATCCCGACCGCCAATGCCATGGAACACGTCGATGAGGGCGAACAGCGTTTTACCTACACACTGGACGACGGCTCTGTTTCCCGTGACTACGAAGCGCGAGTGATCGCCTGGAGTACCAGTGAGATCCTGATCATCATCCGCGACATGACAGAAGACCGTCACCCCGAGCGCCAGATCGCCCGGCTCGAGGCGCAACTTCTCCAGGAACAAAAACTCTCGGCCATCGGAACCTTGTCGGGAAGCGTGGCGCACGAGATCAACAACCCCTTGATGGGAATCATCAACCTGGCGCAGCTGATTCTCGACAACAGCGAAAAAGCCCGCAGCAACGACCCGGAAATCGCGTCGCTGCTTGGACGTGTCAAGGAGTTTTCCTGCGAAATCATCTCCGAAGGGGAACGCATCGCTTCCATTGTGCGTGCCCTGCTCTCCGTCGCCCGTCAGGAAGAATCGGGAATGGTGCCCATACAACCCGTCGAACTGATCGAGAGCGTCCACTCCCTGGTCTCGAAACTCTTTGCCAAAGGTGACATCACGATGGACGTGATCATTGACAGTGATGCCCCGGCCGTTTTCTGCAACCCGGCCCAGATCCGCCAGATCCTCTTGAATCTCCTGACCAATGCCAGGGATGCCATCGAGGCATCGGACAGACACTCCCCGGCCACCAGCCGGATCACCTTGCACGCTCAGCGCCATACCGATGATCAAACATGGCTGCGCATCTCGATAACGGATACCGGTGACGGTATTGACGCCTCCATAGTGCAACAGATCTACGACCCCTTCTTTTCAACCAAAGCGCGAGGAAAGGGAACCGGACTGGGCCTCTCAGTCAGCAAGGAAATCATCGAAAAACACCATGGACGAATCTCCTGCGAAACCATCCAGGACGAGGGCACGACCTTCCATGTCGATCTTTTAGCCGGTCCAAACACTGCCCCGCTTCAGGCATGACCCTCGAGGAGCCTGCGTTCCAGATAATGCCCATGGCCCGCCTCGGCCATGACCTGTCCTTCCCGGACGGCTTCTGTTCCCCGTGAAAAAACAAAGCGTGGTGCCCCGACTCCCTCGAATCCTTCCCAGATCGATTCGTCGCACCGTGAGACCTGTGTCGAAGCTCCAAACCGGGTCCGTTGCGCCGGATCCCAGACAAGAATGTCCGCATCCGACCCGACCGCAAGACTGCCTTTTTGTGGATACATTCCGAAAATCCTGGCGGCACGCGTGCTGGTCAGTTCGACAAAACGCTGGGGCGTGATCCTCCCGCGAGCCACACCAAACGTCCAGAGAAGTTTGAGCCGCTCTTCGATTCCGGAGACCCCGTTGGGAATCCGGGTAAAGTCCTCCCGCCCGCGATCCTTCTGTCCACTGGTGCAAAACGGGCAATGGTCCGTGGCAAGGACATCGACCAGACCGGCTGCAATCCCCTCCCAAAGAGCACGGCTGTGCTCCGGACCACGCAGGGGCGGGCTCATGGTGTAGCGCGCGGTTTCATCAAAACTGCCTTCATACGCATCTTCATTGAGAAGAAGGTAATGCGGGCAGGTCTCGACGTAGAGTGCCTGTCCGGCCGCACGGGCTGCCGCAGCCGCCTCAAGTCCGCCCGCTGTCGAGAGATGCACGATATAGAGCGAAGCTCCAAGTGTTCCGGCCAGCGCGATGGCCCGGGTGACGGCCTCCTCCTCGACCGCCGCCGGACGGCTCCTGGGGTGCCAGCGGACTGCAGTCTTCCCTTCTTCAACAAAGTTCTTCTGCAAATAGTCGATAATGTCGCCGTGTTCGCAGTGCGCTGTCACGAGATACCGCCCGCGGGCGGCGGCATCTAAAACCCGCACAAATTCGGCATCATCCAGACCGATGGCCTTTTTATAGGCCAGATAGGTCTTAAAACTGGGCGCTCCGAGTTCGGCAGAACGGGCCATTTCCTCGGGAATGGAATCGCGCCACTCAATGACGCTCATGTGCAGCCCATAATCGCAAAGAACATGGTGATCCGCCTCAGCCCGCCGGGCGCGCAAAGCGGTCACGAGATCCTGCCCATGTTCCGGGGTGACAAAATCAATCACGCTGGTGGTCCCGCCGGCCAGCGCGGCCCGGGTTCCGTTTTCAAAATCATCGGCCGAGAGCAGGCCGCCTCCGACAGGCAGCGAGAGATGGACATGGGGGTCGATCCCGCCCGGCATGACGTAACACCCCCGGGCATCATAGACCGTCTCCGCCGACTCATTCCTCAGGTCGCCCACAGCCGCAATCTTCCCGTCAACCAGGAGGATGTCTCCATGCTGGGCATGGGTCTCCGTCACAAGGATGCCATTTTTAATAATACTTGTCATGCGTATTCTCCAGATCCGGTAAATATTTCTTGTGCAAGTCAAAAGAGGCAGTCCTGGGCCGGTGTCCACTCTGCGTGAGGAACACCGGGCTGCCAATTTCAATCGGGCAGACGAAAAACGCCGTTTTCCTTGTCCCAGCGCAGCATGATCCGGGAGCGCGCCAGCGTATTGACCATGGATGCCAGAATCCGCGATTCCTCCGGACTCAAACCCGAGGTCGTGTACTGTCCGCGGATGATGATGTTTTCCCGCAAAAAACTGGCGCGCAGGGTGGTCCCGATGCGCGGGATCTTGTAACGGACCAGTTCGATCTTTTCCCGTGCCGCTATCTGGACGCCTTTTTTGAGGTCTTCCATGTTCCACTGATTTGATTGATAAAACATGGTCCAGTCGATGCCAGGCAAAACCTCGGCCGTCACATCCTTCCAGGACGAAGCCTCCCGCACAAAAAACTTGATCCCGGCCGAGCTGGCCCTGGTCCCGTCCCCGCCAAAAATGTTCAGGGCGACCACCCGGCCCCGTTTTTTGGAATCAAAGATGGACAGCTCGTGATTGATAAACCCGCCACCCGTTCCGCGGTCCACGATTTCGATGTATCCGTTTTCGAGATCGACCACAACATCCATCTCGTACCCGACAATGGATTTGGTCTTCCATTTGTTCCCCAGTTGGGCGATTTCGTAGCGGTGCTGCGTTCCGTCAAGAGCAAACGCCTCCTTGGGCAGGGATTGGTAGACATCGAGCACCGTCATGGAGGCCTGCGCCTGGCCGGCAAACACAACAACAAGACAAAGAATGCTTATGGTGAACAGTGGGCGGATCATGCAAGGCTCCTTTACAGCCATCAGAGGAATGTCGGGTTTCAGAAAGAGTATACACCAAAAAGTCCGGCTCCTCCAGAGACAAGGCGCACGGAGCATGAATCCACAAATATTGCGGTTTTTGCATTGCTATCCGGGATAACCAGGATAACTCCGTGATTTTGCAATCGGTATCCCGGATAGCAATGCAAAATATGCAGTATATTGATATGGTAGGGTTATCTGAAAGGAGCTTCACCATGCATGCTCTCCGTATCGTTTCTTTGGTTTCGCTTGTCGCGCTGTTCTCGCTTGTCGCCTGCAGCGAGAATGATGCCGTCCCGCCGGTCTCAGCCGCCGATGCCATCAAGCTGGCCGACAGCGTCCGGACCGTCATCAAGTCCGAAGTCGATATGGCCAAAAACACCCTCGTGACGGGAAGGGCCTGGACAAACAGCGAGTCGAAAACCATCGTCTCCGGAAGCGCCGTGGACTCAAGCCAACAAATCACCATTGACGCGACCGTCAGCCTGACCAATCTGGCACTGGCCGACGGGATTTGGACAGTCTCCGGTTCCTGCTCGTACAAATTCGAACAAAATGTCAACAATGACGAAACTGTCGTGACATTCAACGTTCTGGCTGCACCTTTCCGCCTTGTTAGTGGCGCAACCAACCGAACGCTGAGCTTCCGCAACCTCGTGATCGATACCCGCCAGAATGCCGAAACGGATGAACTGACAACAACGGTCAACGGCAGTATCAGCATCGACGGATTCAACTTCAGCTACCCCCGTAACTGATGAAGCCTGCCAACCCATCCCCGTTTGACGAACGCGCGGCCGAGTGGGACAGTCCACCGCGCGTGGCCTTGTCCCGGGCTTTGGGAACAGTCCTCCAGCGTGAGATACCGCTCGGTCCGGGTATGCGCGTGCTCGACTATGGTGCCGGAACCGGCCTGGCGAGCATGGCCTTCGCCTCCATGGGTATGCACGTCACGGCGGCCGATACATCCGCCGGTATGCTTGAGGCGCTCGAAAAAAAACTCGAGGCAATGGATCCACGGCCGGACATCGCACCCGTCCTGCTCGCGCAGGGTTCGCCTCTCCCCGCCGGCCCCTTTGATCTCGTCCACCTCTCCATGGTATTGCACCACGTCGAAGAGGCAGGCCAACTGATCGCTGACCTGGCCAGGCGGCTTGCGCCGGGTGGTCAGCTTGCCATCTTTGATCTGGCCCCGGATGGTGGGCTCTTTCACGATGACAATGCCGGCGTCTTCCATAACGGTTTTGATCAGGACCAGCTCAGGCAGTGGTTTGCGGAAGCCGGCCTCGCCAATATCCGCATCATCGAAGCCCATCGCATGGCGCGAAACCGGACTGCAGCGGACGGATCTGCCTGCACACTGGAGTTCCCGATCCTGCTGGCGACCGGGATGCGGGTTGGGTAAAAGCGGAAACCATCAGTTCTGTTTTTTGTAATACAATTATGGCTACGGGATAGAGACCATATATTCATGTTTTTGTACTGCGTATCCCGGATTATCCGCGTGCACTTCGCCACCCCCCTGCTGCCTTGCACTTCACTCATCGAATTAATCATCATTGAAAACACTCTTGAAACAGCTCCCTGCTTACTGGAATTACAGATAGTCAGTGAGTAGTTTTCTGTATCCCGCTTGAGGACGGCATCCCACGTGACACCCACTCTGTCAGCCAAAGAATTGGCCAAAAAAAAGCTTGCGGTCCTTGTACGCGAGTTTGAAGAACTCGAGAACACTGCCGGACTCAAGGGGCAAAGCGAGGCGCAAGCCCGTATCTGGATCAACAAAGCCCTCGAAGCATTTGGCTGGAACATCGGAAATCCCGCTGAAGTCATCCTCGAATACAGCATCAAGGGTCGCGCAGCCAGACGTATCAAGACTGAGGGCTTTCATCACAACAGACCCGATTATGCCCTGCTGGTCAATGGAAAGCGCATTCTCTACATCGACGCCAAACGTTTTGACATCTATATCCAGGAACATTCGACCAGCGCATTCCAGGCCAGAACCTATGGCTGGTCTGCCGGCATGTCATTAAGCTACGTCATGGACTTTCAGGAACTGGCCATCTACGATTGCCGTTTCAAACCGGCCCCTCAGGACAATGCCAAGGTTGCCCGTCTCGCCTACTTTCACTACAAAGAGTACATCCCTCGCTTTGATGAACTCTGGGAATACTTCGGGCACGACGCCATTATCAACGGGTCACTTGAGCACATCAATCCGCAGGACAAGCTGCCACGCGGTGCCATGACTCTGGATACCGACTTTGAAGCCAATCTCTCCCTCTGGCGCAAGGAACTGGCCAAATCCGTGTTGCGCTATGGAAAAATCCGTGACGCCAAATTGCTCTCGGCTGTCGCCCAACGCATCCTCGACCGGATCATCTTTATCCGCTTTTGCGAAGAAATCGGGCTGGAGGAATACGGAACCCTCAAGGCAATTGTCCATGATCAAGACGGATTTTGGCCAGCATTTATGAAAGAAACCGAAACGCGATGGCGTGGTGTCTACGACGGCGTTTTGTTCCCGCATTCGGAAGAAGATGATCCCACCGGAGTCGAAACAGTCATCAACGATATCTGGATCAAGGGTAACGTCTTCAAAACCATCTGCGCAGGGCTGTACATGCCCTCGCCCTACTGCTTTGAGGTCATCCCGATTGATCTTTTGGGCGGGATCTACGAACGCTATCTCGGGAAACGTCTCAAGGTCGTCGGCAGCGATGTCGAGGACGAATTCAAGCCCGAACACCAGCGCACCCGGGGAGCCGTCTATACCCCGGACTGGGTCATCCGCCGCATCCTCTCCCGAGTACTTGATCCCCTGACAGGCGGGAAAACGCCCGCTGACATCCTTGCGCTCAAGATCATTGATCCCTCCTGCGGCAGTGGCAGCTTTCTGCTTGGGGCATTTGCCTTTCTCGAAGACAAGATCGTCGACTGGTGCCGAGCCAATCGGGATGCAGCGGGCGAATGGGCCATCCTTGACGGAGATGAAGTCCGGCTCAACCGTACAACCGCCCGCGCGATCATCTCCGGATGTCTGCATGGTGTTGACATCGACCCTGAAGCCATCGAGATCGCCCGGATGTCGCTGGCCCTGCGCTGTGTCGAGCGCACCGCCCTCGAAGAAGCCGAAACGCCAAAGGACCTGCTCCATGGTATCGGCCTCAATATTCGTCACGGTAACGCACTTGTTGGAATCGATGGCAATATCGCGCTTGATCCGCAGGCCATCTCCCAGGTCATCCCCTTTGACTGGACAAGCACGACCCACGGCTTTGGCGCCATCCTCTCAAACGGCGGCTTTGACGCCGTGATTGGCAACCCACCCTATATCGAGGTCAAGCATTACAAAAAGTGGATGCCGCTGATGTACGACTATCTCAAAAGCGGAATCTACGAAACAGCCCGCGAAGGAAAGACCGATATCGCCATGCCATTTATCGAGAAGGCGGTGTCGATCCTCAAACCATCCGGACGGATGGGATACATCGTCCAAAACCGCTTTTTCCGGACTGACTATGGGGCAGCGACGCGGAATTTTCTGGCCAAAAACAGACTGCTTGAGGGCGTGGATGATTTTCGTGACATCCAGGTCTTCTCCGGCAGGACGACCTATACCGCCATTCTGGTCCTGGCAAAAAACACAGCACAATGCCGCTACCGGACATACGCTTCCATTGATGACGCCATCCGCGACAAGCCCTCACTGTCCTGCAAAATCAGCCTGGCACATCTGGATGCCGACATCTGGTGTCTTGACAAGCCGGACCTCTCGGCCCTGCACAAAAAACTGGCAGAACGGTTCGGAACCATTGGCAGCCATCCCGATATCTCCATCACCGTCGGACTGCAATCACTCTGGAACAAGGTCTATCAGTTGCAACCTGTCAGCGCCACAGAGACAACCGTTACCGCGACCAATGGCCTTGGCGAGGAAGTCACCCTCGAACGGGCCGCCGTACGACCGCTCTGCCGCAACCGGGGATTTTATCCCTTTCGCCGCAACAATACCGACGCCTGGATCATCTTTCCCTACACGATCGACAATGGACAGGCCGAAGAAATCGGCTGGCCCCGCTTTCAGCAGGCCTTCCCCATGGCTGCCAACTACCTGCAGGAGCACAAAAAAGCCCTCGCGCAGAATGTCGAACTGAACCCTGAGAATAATCGCTGGCATCTGTACACACGCCCACAAAACCTTGTTTCTCAAGCCCGGCCCAAGGTGTTGTTTCCCATGACTATCCAGGATACAATGGCTTCATTGGACGAAACCGGGACAACGTATCAAGACAATGTCAACGTTAACTCCCTTTCGATTTCAACTGATTCCCTTATCCATCTCAAAGCCGTCTGTGCCATCTTCAATTCATCCACGTTTAACGCTCTGGCGATACTGAAAACCGGTCTCAACGATAACGGCTGGCATAAATTCAACCGCCAGTACGCCGACCGGGTACCCCTTCCCTGGCATAAACTCTGCGACCCTGCGCATGCCGGCCCACTGGCACAGCTTGCCGATGCCATCAGTGCGGCCCAGGTGACCCTGTTTGCTGTCGAAGGCGAGGGCCAAAATGCGGCCGCCAGCAGTGCGCTTGCCCGCTTGTGGGCTGATCTGGATTCGGCAGTCGAGGCGTTGTACGAACTGTCGGATGAGGACCGCGCCATCATCAAGGCGGCCCCGCGTCAGGTTGACCGCATACAATTATTATACCGGCAATCCGACGGGATCTCTGACGAGACAGACGACGAGTAAAACAGCACAATGCTCTTCAATCATTCATAGCTGGGCCTGTCTTCTGAAAGGAAGACAGGCCCAGCTACCAGTGAACTGCTGTTGAAAAAATATTCTCGTTTCCGCACTTCCCGCTTGCCTTTTCGCCAAAACACGCCCTATACTTTTTTCGGCCATGGGACAACCCTTGTCATGGCATTTCCTAACCGGTCATCAAGCAACCGGCTGAACACCAAGGAGATGCCCCCGTGGACAGTCTGCGCAAGGCCCTCGTCGCCGCGACCCCATCCTTTCCCATTCAACAAATCTTTGCCGGACCAATCCGCTCGTTTGCCCTCTCGCAGCATGGCGGCGTCGCGAGTACCGTCTGGC
>DAIREN010000082.1:0-11810 GCA_036795535.1 Spirochaetota bacterium | reverse complement strand
TCCCCCGCTCCGACCACTCCCGGCGAGAACCACTCCCCGGCCCCGGCCACACACAATCCGGCACAACAGGCTGAAAGCCCCGTAACAATCCGGCAACCGGTCATGAATCCTCCATGGTTCCGCCTCTTCTGATCCAGTGCGGAGCGACACGCAGCGCCACTCCCAGAAGGAGCAGGGAAAAAGCGATCAGGAGTGGCATGGGTGGTCGCTCCGCTGCTTCAACATGAAGCAGAACAAGCCAGGCACTGATGGCCCAGGCAGGAACGGCCCCGAGCAGACAGACCCAAAGATCGAGGGACCAGAACCTGCGCCAGACGCTCCCGCACTCCAAAGCCAATGCCTGGCGCACGGTAAACGGGATGCGAGTCCGTGCCATGAGCATGGCCACAACAACCAGCGGGTACCCCTCAACGAGCAAAAATACTTCGGCAAGGTTCCATGGTAGCCTCTCGCCTGAAGCAAGCAGGTCCTGAAAAGCCAATGGGACAGCCAGAGGCAGTGCGCCCAGCGCCAGCAATACACTGCGCCAGGCTTTTCCCATGTGCGTCCAGGCGATCACCACCGGAATGGCAAGAACCGTCTGGAGAGACAAGGCGGCAAACATCAGCAGAAGAAAGCCAGTCCCGCCTCCGTCAGCCGAAGTTGTCCAGGCAGGGAACGCATCCACGAGGGAATGCAGAAAGATGCCCGACACAAGGACAAGAGGAACAAGAGACATGAAATGGACCGCACAGACCTTGGGGTTCTCGAGTCTGCGCAAAAAAATGACGAGAATGGCACCCGGAAGCAGGGATGACAAAATCAGCAAGGGAAGGCCCGTATCCCCTGAATGACCGAGATTGGAGGATGCAAGCAGGGGAAAGGCTTTCCATTCGGACGGAGCAGCCCGGGCAATGACAGCACCGGATTCGGCATGCTTTGTCAAGAGGAGTTCCCGATACTCGACCTGCCCCCGGATCCTCGCATCCTGGCGGCCCCGGACATCGTCCCAGAGCATCCAGGAAGAGACGAGAACAGTCACTGCGAGGATCAGGACCCTCGATCGTTCACTCATCCTCGGGCGCAGTGTGAGAAAAAGCGCCAGCGCCAGGATACCGACGGGAGCAACCAGCAGAATCCTTTCGGCCCAGGCCGGTATTGTTTCAATTGCCCTGTCCACAACGACCGCACCGGTCGTATCCGGATGACCGCAAACAATCCGTACCTGACCGTCCGGATGACCGGCAGCAGAGAGGGCCGAGTACTCGCCATAGAGTACCGTCGGGAGAGGCAGGCCCCGGCTCTGGACATACATGGCAACCCCATCCGAAAAGGCCTGCAGAGCGGAGGCTGCATCACGATCCCCCAAACCGGCCAGTGCGTCTACTTCCCTGGCAAGAGCATCCAGACGACGCTGCCGCTCGAAAAAGATACGGCCGTCAACGGGACCTTGCTCCCGCTTGCCGGTATCCGGACTCAGTTGCAGCCCTTTGACCGGTGATTGACCCAGGAGAAACGCATCCAGGCCGATAACGGGAAGTCTCGGAGAAACGGAAGATCTGTCGGTCCTCGCAAAAAAGAACCCGCTCT
This sequence comes from Spirochaetota bacterium, assembly GCA_036795535.1. Taxonomy (GTDB): domain Bacteria; phylum Spirochaetota; class JAGLSM01; order JAGLSM01; family JAKPMW01; genus JAKPMW01. The sequence goes on along the minus strand of DAIREN010000082.1, from coordinate 10,241 downwards.
CTTTTTCTGGAAGCACCCAGACAGGTGCGCGGGTGGTGCCGGTCTCCTTGAGCGGGAGAACCGGCTTGTCATCCCGGATCAGAGAAACTCGACCGTCGAACCATGGCATGGGAACCCAGGCCGCGGCCGGTTTCCCCTGCCAATTCGTTTTGACAAGCACACCCGGAATCTCCCGGCGCGCATCCTCGAGCCGGAGCCAGACCGCACGGGCCAGCCAACCGGCCCGGATTTCCGCATCTACCCGGACGGATCCGGTCTCCCATTGGTGCAGAACGAAAATCGCCGGAAAAAGGACAAGAACGATTCCCACGAAAAAAAAGGCGGGACCGAAACGCCGGTTGCCCGGCATCGTGGGTGAACGCACTGCACCTTACCCGGTTATCTTGAAAGTTCCGACGATTCTCAGAAAATTCTGGAAACTCGATCCATAAAATTTTTCGAGGCTGGTGAAGAGGAGCCTGTAATGCGTATTGTTTTTGCTGAGTACGACAATGATGGCGGTATAATCGATTCCATTCATTTGAAACCCGATTTCCCGTTTGTATCCGGAAACACCGTTGACAACGTATCTGGGGTCTTCCCGTATCAGCCAGACCCTGTCGGAAAGGGCCCTGATCATGCTCTCGGTTGTCTCGACCGTCTTGAGCGTCATTTCGCTCTTCCACTGCTCTCCGGTTGCGAATGCGTATGGAGTCAGGGATACCACCGAAAAATCCGAAAGCGACATGAATTCGACGATTCCGTCTTTCAGGATGCCCATCTTCTCTTCGGTCGTGTTTTTCCACTGGTCGTCCGGGAGTCTGAATGCACATTTATACTGGGCATTGCTCCACTCGCTTCCTCCGGCAGCAACCAGCCCAAGGACGGCAACTCCGACCAACACTACCCCAAGTACTCCTCGTGACATACATCCTCCCGTACAACTTCATTGGTCGCCCCAAAAAACCACACGTGTACTCTAACACCGGTTGACAAGGGAAATCAACCGGAACAACACCGGAGAACACACTTCTCGCGAAAATCCGGCCGAGTCACCCGTCAGTCGTCTGTTCCCCGGAATAAAACACAAGGGATGCATCCCCGTACCGGCGGTTTTCGGTCACAGAGAGACCGGGAAACGCCGGAGGAACACCACCGGCCCTGATTTCAAGCACAAGCTGACCGCGAACCAGTCGTGCCAATCCCGAAGTTGTAAGATTGACATACAGCCCGACGGAATCGTATGGGGGATCGAGATAGACAATATCGAATGCCGGACCTTCCCAGGATGTCACAAACGAAAGAACGGACTTGTGCACAACCCTGGCTTCCAGTCCCAAGTTTTGCAGATTGGTTTTGATGGCCTGCACCGCCACCCGGTCCTGTTCGACAAAGACAACCGAACCGGCGCCTCGGGAAAGGGCATCCAGACCCACCGAACCGCTCCCCGCACAGAGATCGGCGAAGCTCAACCCGTCAACCATCCCCAGAATGTTGAAGAGCGCCTGACGGGCCATATCAGTTGTCGGCCGCAACCCTGTGGCCGGTACGACAAGCTGCCGGTTGCGGTGCTTTCCCGCTGTGATCCTCATTCGTACCCTCCTTCGGGATTCTCCCTGACAAAGCGTGCATGATGGGGTGACTCAAGCAGGGGATCCTGCCGGAGGATCAGGGAGGCATCCCGCCGCGCCAGTTCCAGCATCCGGCCATCCCGGGCGATGTCTGCCACCATGAAGCGGGGGAGCCCGGTCTGCGCCAGACCAAGAAAATCTCCCGGCCCCCGCAGGGCCAGATCCGCTTCGGCAATCTTGAATCCGTCCGTGCTCTCCACGAGAGCCTTCATCCGTGCGAATCCGGACTCTGTTCCTCCACCATCGGTCACCAGCCAGCAGACCGAAGGCAGGCCACCCCGCCCGACCCGGCCCCGGAGCTGATGGATCTGGGAGAGCCCAAAGCGCTCCGCCCCAAAAATAATGATCGCGGTCAACCGTGGATTGTCGATCCCGACTTCAATCACGCTGGTCGCCACGAGGAGCCCGGCCGCACCGGCCATGAAGCCGGCCATGACAGATTCCTTCTCACGGTCATCCAGTCTTCCATGGAGGAGACTGATCCCCCGGGCGGCCAGCCCGGTCCGTGCGTACCGTTTCCAGGCTGCCGTCGCGGCCCTGGAGCTGTCGTCGTCCTCGTCTCCTATGGAAGGATAGACAAAGCAGGCCTGCTCACCGCGCCGGATCCGTGCTTCTACCTCGGACAACGCCTCTTCCAACCCCTGCCCGCCCTGAAGCCAGTGCGTCTCGACGGGGATCCTGCCCTCCGGAATCCCTTCGATCCGGATACTCCCGTAATCCCCATAAAGGGCCATTGCCAGAGTTCGGGGGATCGGGGTGGCCGACATGGCCAGGTAATCCGCATCCTTCCCCTTGTCGCGGAGGGCCTTGCGCTGCTTGACCCCAAAACGGTGCTGCTCGTCGATCACAACCAGTCCCAGCCGGGAAAAAATGACATCGGCATGGAACAAGGCGTGGGTTCCTGAAAGAAGATCGATCCTCGACCCGGCCAGATCCGCCAGAATCCGTTTCCGCTCGTCCAGCGCCATCCCGCCGGAGAGGAAGGCCGTCCGGACACCGAGTGGTGCGAGGTAGCGTTCCATCCGCTCTGCCAACTGGCGGGCCAGGATGACTGTCGGGGCCGCCATGACGACCTGGACCCCGCTCCGGACAGCCAGCAGGATGGCCATGGCGGCGATGGCCGTCTTCCCGGATCCGACATCGCCCAGGAGCAGAACCTGCATCGGCTCGGTACCGGACATCGTGCGCCGCAAATCCTCCCATGCCGAAGCCTGGCCCGCTGTCAGACGGAATCCGAATGCCGCCTCGGCTGTCTCGCGAACATCGCTTGATGAATAGCTGTGTGCTTTGTGCGTCCGCCCCAGTCGGGCCCGGCGCGCCAGGATCCCGGTCTGAAACAACAAAAATTCGATATACACGAGTTCATCCCGTGCAGCCAGCCCCTCGGCCTCCGTCCCGGGATAATGCGCCTTCAACAGCAGTTCGTCCAGCGGACGCATCCGCCTCCGCGCGACCAGGTAATCCGGCAGATCATGCCCAATCCCCCTGATGCCGGCAAGCGCATCGAAGATGATACGGCGCATGGTCCGCTGTGTCACACCCTCGGTCAATCCATAGACGGGCACGAGCCGCCCGAATTCAAGATCCGCCTGGGGATCATCGGCCCGAATGGCCTCGAAGGCAGCTGTCGAAAGCCCCGCCAGTTCGCGCTCAAAGCTTCCCCAGACGAAGAGCCGGGTTCCGACTGGCCACGTCCGGGCGAGATAATCCCGATTGAAACAGACGAGATCCAGGGGACAGCCCCGGGCATCAAGCCTGATCTTGAGGAGACTCCGTCCACCCCTGATCCGTTGCCGGATGTGGTCGGTCACGACGCCTTCGATCCAGGCTGCATCCCCCTGCCGGACATCCTCGGGACGGGTGCAAGCCCGCCTGTCCTGCCAATTCCGCGGGAGATGGGCAAGGAGCCCCGCCATGTCATGGATATCGAGTTTTTCGAGCCGTGCCCGGATGGCCGGCCCGATACCACGACCAGAAAGAGGACGGCCCGAGAGTCCTGTCAGGAGCATCGGGCAGTCTACTCGAATTTCTTTCCAAGGGTCTCTTCGATTTCCTTGACGTAGGCATCCAGTTTGTCATACAGGATCCGGGACATGTCAAGGATCTCGCTGGGTTTGCTCTTTGACGCTTTTCCGCTCCCGAAGAGTTTGGCAATGATCCGTTTGGTTCCGAGATAGGACATGGCCCGCTTCTCGAGATCGTCCTCGGTAAACCCGAGCTTGAGGCAGAGCTGGCTAACGGTGTAGAGAAAACCCTCGTACCCCCAGTTCTTGTCAGTATCCGGACCAAGGGCAATCCCTTCGATGGTCTCGACCTTCTTCTGATAGAGATCCAGCGCGTCGGAGTAAAATTTGTAGGCCTTGTGATAGAGAATATTCGAAACCCATGCGTAGCGGTCACGGTCCTCCCCGGGTTCGGTATTCTCGACCATATCGTTCAGAACCCATGCTCCGCGAAGACAGCAGAGCCCGCGCTTGACCGTCGGCGAGATGCTCTTGTCAAAAAACGAATAACAACTCGTAGCGAGAATATAGCTCGCAGCGCCCGCGCGGTCATCCCGGGTCTCGCTGAAATCCACGGGACCGACACTCTGCATCACGAGCTGGATTCGCCTGTCGGTGAATTCACGCATCTTGTCGGTGCTCTTTTCGGAAAGGCGCGAAAAATCCTCGGGAAAGGCCGCGTACAGACAATCCGGGCAAACGACGACCGGGTAGACGAGCGGGTTGATCCGTCCATATTTCTTGCTTGGCTGGTAGAGCCGGCGCAACTCATCGGTCAGTTTCCCGGCAATCAACCGGCCGCTGCCGCTCATCAGCACCTCGCGCTGGAACTCGCGCGAACACGCCGGACAGGCAATGCTCTTTTTGTCAAAGTAGGTTACCTTGACGTTCTTTTCCTCGGCCACCGCTTGAACTCCCCCGTCAGATCTTGGACTGGATATCCCGTACAATAACTTGCGCATGGGAGCGGAATTTTTCAATCCCCACACTCCCGGCTCGGGTTCCACCAAGAATGGCCCCCGCCACATACATACCCGAGATATTCGTCTCACAGGTTTCTTCAAAATACACCGGGACCATCCCGTCCAGATCAATGGTGATCCCGGCTTTTTGCAGAAGAACATCATCCGGGCGGTAGCCCGTCAGGAGGTAGACCTTTTCGGCCGGTATCGACTGTTCACCCTTTGTCTTCAACTGGACAAGAACACGGTCATCACGGATCTCGTTCAGTCTCGCCTCGGTGTGCACCACCAGCTTGCCTGCGGAAACCAGCCGCTCAAGACTGCCCCGGACCCAGGGGCGCACCCCGTGCAGATCCACCCCGCGATAGACGAGCACAAGACTGCGGGCAAGAGGAGCAACCTCGATGGCGGCTTCGGCTGCCGAATCTCCACCACCCACAATCACGACATTCGCCCCCTCGCAGGCCCAGGGCTCCGCATAGTAGTGGCTGACATGGTGAAGATCCTCGCCGGCAACCTGGAGGAGCCGGGGCTGATCATAGCATCCCGAGGCGATCACGACTTTCCGGCAGCGGATCTGGGCTTCCTTGCCCACCTGGAGATTGGTGCATTTGACCAAAAACGCGTTGTCCGACCCGATGACCTCTGTGGCCTGGTGCCTGAGATAGAACTGGACGTTTTCGATCCGTCGGGCGGCCTTCTGGTAATAGCGGATCACCTCATTCCGCTGTGGCCAGGCGGTCGCGGTCACGAAGGGCATCCCTTCGAGTTCGAAATCCGTCGCCAGTGACCGGAACTGGAGCGCAAGCGGGTAGCGTGTGATGTTCCCCGCGAGACAATGCTTTTCAACCAGGCCACAGCGCAAACCTGAACGGCTGGCCACAGCCGCCACATTCAACCCCGCCGGGCCGCTTCCGATCACCACAACGTCATGCACCCTCTGCCTCCCTGCTCATTCCTGCAGTCTACCCTGCAGCCCGCCCCCCGTCAACACCCGCCCGAAACCGGATTGAAAGACCTGAAAAGTGGAGACTCTTCTCCAAACGGTTTGGAGCCACCCTGGTTCTGGAACACACTATATTTGGTGGATGTTCGGTCGCGTTGCCAATGCCCGTCGCCCACTCCTCGTATTGGGCTTCATGTTCGCGGTTCCCGCCCTGGTCTGCACGATCCTGACCCTGATCTGGAATCATCATGAGGGCAATGTCCTTGAATTCTCGCGCATCGACACACGAGAGAAAGCCGATGTGATCCTCGTTTTTGGTGCGGCGATCGCCGGGCACGGCCAGCCCGGAGCCCTCCTCCGGGCCCGAATCAATCACGCGCTGGCCCTGGCCAACAACGGGTATGCATCCAACTTCATCCTGACCGGAGGCGTCGGTTGGGGTCCGCCGGCAGAATCCGTCGTCATGAAGAGAATCCTCTCCGAACACGGGATCCCCGAGTCCCGAATCCTCTTTGAAACGACCAGCCATACCACACGGGAACAGGTCGAATTCGCCGTGCAAATGATGCAGCACCACGGCTGGAAGCGTGTCCTCGCTGTCAGTGATCCCTTCCACCTCTACCGGATCACCCGGTATTTTGAAGATTCGGGAATCACGGTCCTCCCCTCGCCCTCCCGGGAAATCCGGTTCACCACCGACGAACAGGAGGAGTACGTCCGCGCCGAGGTTCTCAAGCTGCTGGCTTGGCTCCTCCTGGATTATTGATCCGCTCCTGTCCAAGGGCAATCCGTGACCGGGCACGATGGATGATGCTGGCGATCGTCCCGACCGGATGACCGGTCAGTCGGGTCAGGGTCTGGTACTGCAGGACAACCAGATCCGACCGCAGGCGGACCAGGGTCCGCTCTTTCTCCCGGTTGAGGTTCTCCCACCCCGTCGTTTGCTCCCGCCCATGCTTCAGCATCCGGTGCTGCCGGCTCTGGATCAGGGAGAGGGTCTCCATCAGACCGGTCCGCCGACGGCGGGCCAGCCACCGGGCATATTCGATCAACCGGACCAGGGCCCGCTTGCGCCGGCCATCGGCCCATCGTCCGGCAAAGGCATCAATCTCGTCCTCGGCGATCAACTCTGGATACCGCAGACAGAGACAATTCCAGACCCGGGGAGAGACCAGTTTCCGCAGGGGAACCACGCCCGGATCGGCCTCCTGCTCTTCTAGGGCCACAGCCGGATCGGTGAGTTGACTGAGGTCACCCATCGTCCCGACCACGAGTGTCTGCTTGCGAAGGCAGTCCACCCAGATATTGCGGAGAACCGTAAAAAACCAGAGATCGAACCGTTCCCGGCCGATGTCGCGGTAGTGCTCCAGCGCGGGAAAAAGCCGTTCGAGAGCGGCATCCAGGTACCACTCGCACTCCTCCCTCCCGGCGAAGCCCTGGAAACGGGGCCAGGCACAGATCACCCGCCAGAGGTGTTTAAAGAGACTGGCCCGGGCCTGGAGATCCCCGGACTGGAAACGCCGGATCATCTCGAGGACAAATTGGTTGTCAATGTGGATCGGAAAGTTCGTTCTGCGTGGTGTTGTCATATACAGGAGAGATACCAGCGCCCCGAACGGTTCCCTGTTTTTTCAGGTTTTTTTTGTTGAAGGCGTCCGGCCCCTCCGTTGCGCCAGAAGCCGGGCCAACGGAGAGTGCTGGGCGTGACAGATAGCGATGGCCAGACCATCCGCCGCATCGTCTGGCCGGGGAATCCCGTCCAGGCCGAGGAGTCGTTGGACCATGCCCTGGACCCCGGCCTTGTCGGCTCGGCCATCCCCGGTCACCGTCTGTTTGACGGCCATCGGCGTGTACTCGGCGTGGGGAATACCATGTTGGTGGAGAGCGAGCAGAATCACCCCGCGGGCATGGCTGACCGTCATCCCCGTCGTGACATTCCTCCCGAAAAAAAGCTCCTCCACGGCCGCCTCGTCCGGAGCAAGGCGCGAAAAAAGGGCGGCGCAGCCGTCGTAAATCAACGCAAGCCGCACCGCCAGATCATCCTCCGGCCCGGTCCTGATGACCCCGTACTCGACCGGCCGCATCCGGTTTCCGCTGACCTCGATACAGCCATAACCCACGATGGCCAGCCCCGGATCAATCCCGAGAATCCGCTTTTTCTTATTCGTCAAAGTCGAAATTGCTCGAGACCGAGGTCACATCATCATGCTCCTCAAGCTCCTCAAGGAGATCCATCACCTGTTTGGCCTTGTCGCCCTGGACCTTGACCGGCTCCCCGCTGGTCTGGATCCGGGTCACCTCGGCGTTTTCGACCGGGATGCTCCTTTTCCCGATCGCTTCGAGAACTGCCGAAAACATGTCCGGCGCTGTCAGGACCTCGTAGCTGTCCCCTTCACGGCTCATATCCTCGGCTCCCGCCTCGAGAACCAGTTCCATCAGCTCGTCCTCACCGATGGCCTTGCAGTCAATATTGATCACGCCCTTCTTCTCGAACATCCAGGCCACGCAGTTGGAGGAGCCAAGGCTCCCGTTCCGGCGGGAAAGGATCTTGCGGATCTCGGCGGCCGTCCGGTTTTTATTGTCGGTTGTGAGGTCCATGATGATGGCGACACCCTCGGGCCCGTAGCCCTCGTAGGTCAGCTCCTCATAGCTGACACCCTCAAGCTCGCCAGTCCCCTTTTTGATGGCCCGCTCGACATTGTCCCGGGGCATGTTGGAGGCCTTGGCCCGTTCGACAGCGGCGCGCAGCCGCGCATTGGAGGTGAGGTCCCCTCCACCCATCCTGGCAGCGACCGAAATTTCCTTGATGATCTTTGTAAAGACCTGGCCGCGCTTGGCATCATTGGCGCCCTTTTTGTGCTTGATACTGGCCCATTTGGAGTGACCTGACATACCGACGTCTCCTTGAGAAGTGTGCTTGCAACTGCATGCATGGACGCCGGCATGTACCATCATCCGCGGCGCGCTCGGAAATTTACTGGTATCGGGTCAGTCCAGACAAGTCAAACACAGCGTCTTTTTGGTGAACATCCTCAGGCCCTTTCAAAGCGCGTGTCCTGCCAGAATCGCGCCATCCGGCAGTATTATTCCAGAAACGCCTGCAGGGGAGCGAAACGCATGCAAGAGACGCCGTCCATCAAAGCCTGGCAGGTCCTCGTTTTGGGGATCGGCGCCGTCTCCCTCATCCAGATCCTCGGGCGGAGCGGGGTCGGGCTGGTCAACCTCCTGGCCTGGGCCCCCGACACGGTCGAAAGCGGCGAATTTTGGCGGCTTGTGACCCATGCCTTCGTCATGATCGATCCGCTCTCCCTGATTTTCGAACTCCTCTTCATCTGGTTTGTCGTTCCGACCGTCGAAGAGGACTGGGGGCCGGGTCCGGTCCTGCTCTTCTTTCTGGCTGCAAGCGCCGCCTCGGCCGGAAGTGCGATGTTGCTGGGAGCCATCGGCATCCGGGTGCCCTTCCTTTTTGGACCGGGCGCCGCCCTCCTCGGATTCATGTACGCCTTCTCCAAGCGCAATCCGGACCAGACCTTCCTTCTGTTTTTTGTGGTCCCGGTCCAGGCAAAATGGTTTGTCGCCGTCTATGTGGCCATGCGGGCCGTTTTCTCGGTCTCCCAGCCGGCCATGCTCTCCCTCCTCCTTGCGGAACTCGCAGGGGCCCTCGTGGCGCTCGGACTCCGGTCGCTGATTGTCTCGGCCGGAAAGCGCTCCGGGACCCGGCGCCGGGTTGCGGCAGAGAATCCGGACAAAGCCCTCGCAGAACGGAATGCCCGGATCGAAAAACTGGTCCGGACAAAACCGGAGAGCGATGAGGCCAGCCGGATCCTCGAAGCAGAAAAAAACCGGACTTTTGATTTTACCGTCTGCCCGCCTGCGGACTTTTCGGAAAACGACCGCTACTGCCAGCGCTGTGAGGCCTTCGGCCACTGCCTCGCACGCTCGGAACGTCACACACGCCAGGCCTGAGGCTGTTCACCAGGAAAAACCTGACAGCCGCTTCCCGGAAACATGAGACGGCCCCACAGACTGGTGGACATGGGCGAGACTGGCCCTCGTGCATGACGACCGCAATCCCGGATTGCGGTTTTTGCCTAAATTTTACGCAGTTGGATCCGCTGCTGCACGTTCAATGTCTGGCACGCACTGAGCCTTGCCTCGCACGCCCGGAACGTCGCCCACACCAAGCCTGAGACTGTTCACCAGAAAAACCACAACAAAGGCAAGCCCCTCCCCCGGTTCGGGAAGACTTCGGGAGTACAAAAGCAGATACCCTGCACACAAATGACAGGACAAAAAAACCCAGCCCCCGCATGCGAAGCTGGCAGATAAAAAAAATCGCCTTTGCAGGCGATTGAACTATCGGAGATGACGGGACTTGAACCCGCGGCCTCTGGCTTGACAGGCCAGCGCTCTAACCAGCTGAGCTACACCTCCAACCGACTCCAGTAATCTACAAATTGCCGTCCGCCCGGTCAAAAGATTTTTACGTTTTTTTGTTCAGCGCTGATTGATGACGTAGCGCTGGACGTAGCGGTCGATCTTCTGCTGGATCGCCCCGGACTTGTCCTCAAAATCGAGTCCATACACATAGCCGCTCTCGTCGGGAATCCGGCGTACAACCTTACAGACAATGTCGTTGAAGGTCATCACGTTGGAAAGCGCGAAATTGAGATAGAGCATGGTTCCCGTCACCATGGTGTCCTTGCAGCGGATCCGGGCC
>DAIREN010000081.1:0-11981 GCA_036795535.1 Spirochaetota bacterium | reverse complement strand
TGCGTTCCCATTGTACGCCGGCACGGGTATACTTGTCAAAGATATGCATAATCGGGAAAAACGGGGGGGACGGGTGCGGGAAAAGCTGGCATGGCAGGGGGGGGCGGTCCTGGGCCCGCTCCCGGTTGTTCTTGTGATGAGTCTGGGCGCAAATGGCAAGGCCAACATCATGACGGCGGCTTGGTGCGGGATCGTGTGTACCAAACCCCCGATGCTCTCCGTTTCGATCCGTCCCGAACGTCTGACGGCAGAAAACATCGATGCCAATGGCGCCTTCGGGATCAATCTGGTTGATAGAGGGCTGGTCCGGGCGGCTGACTGGTGCGGGGTCAAGTCGGGGCGGGAGTTTGACAAATTTGCCCAATGCGGCTTGACACCCCAGCCATCGGACAGGATTCCGGTTCCTCTTGTCGGGGAGAGCCCTCTCGCTCTGGAGTGTCTGGTGCGGGAGCGGATCCTCCTGGGTTCCCATATCCTGTATATCGCCGGGATCGAGGGCGTCCAGGTGGATGCGGCACTGGTGGATCAGCACGGTGCGCTCGATATGTCGCAAGCCGGTCTGGTTGCCTGGTGTCATGGGCATTATCATGCGATCGGCGATGTTCTCGGATTTTTCGGCTATTCCGTCCGGCGCCGGACCCGTCTCAAGCGGGAGCGCCGGGTTTGACCGGACTTGTTGTCTGTGGGTAGATTTGCCGGATGAACGACATTGCACACGAAGTTGAAGTGATATTGCGTGGAGCGGGAGAGATCCTTCACGAAGGCTATCTCGCCGAGGCGGGTTCTTGGACCAACAAGGGCCGGGTTGATCTCGTGACCGAATGGGATATGAAGAGTGAGCGCTATATCCGGGAGACGATCTCGAACCGTTTCCCCGGTCATGCCATTCTCGGGGAAGAGGGTGGCGGAGCACTGTCCTCCGAGGGCTACCTCTGGGTGGTCGATCCCCTGGACGGGACAACCAATTTCGTCCACAAACTCCCGTATTTCTCCGTTGCGGTGGCCTGTCTGAAGGATGGCGTCCCGCTTGCGGGCGGTGTCTTCGCTCCTGTCTTCAATAAACTCTTTCTCGCTGAGCGGGGACAGGGTGCGGTCTGCAACCAGCAAAAAATCCGGGTCTCGTCGGTCGATACCCTCGAAGAAGCCCTCTTCGTGACCGGGTTCCCCTACGAACGGGAGGGCCGGATTCCCATGCTGCAACGGATGATCGGGAATGCCCTTGGTCATGTTCAGGGAATCCGCAGGATGGGGTCGGCCGCCCTGGATCTCTGCCATGTGGCCAGCGGTCTTTTTGATGTTTACATCGAATTCGAGATCAAGCCCTGGGATATGGCGGCCGGTGTCCTGGTTCTGGAAGAGGCTGGCGGAAAAGTGAGCCGTTGTGATGGAAGTCCGCTTCTTCTGGACGGCCGCCAGATCGTCGCCAGCAACGGGATTCTGCATGATCCGGCTCTTCGCAATATCCTGGACGGAGTACTCTGATGTGGTGTCGGGCATGTTCCAAAGAAGTGAGCATTGCCGGGAGGGTCCCGTTCAGGGAACGCTGTCCCCATTGTGATGCCGCCCTGCATTCGTGTGTCAACTGCCGGTTTCATGATAGCGCAGCCTACAACAGTTGTCGGGAACCAAAGGCCGAGCGGCAGGTTGAAAAACAGCGCGAGAACCGCTGCGAGTATTTTGAAACGATGACTGTTCCACCGGGAATGACGGCCAAAAAACCGCAGACGTCCAAGGATGCTTTTGAGGCACTTTTCGGAAAACAGGACAAGAGTGAGGAGCAAGAATGAACGGAGCAGATGCGGATTCAATCAAGGAAAAAGCTTCAGCCGGATCAATTCACTGGATCCATATACTGCTTGCTCTCGCACTTCCTTTTGTATTTGTGACCGGGATGCATCCCGCGTTCATCCCGGTCAAAACCGCTGTCCTTGTGTTTGGTGCAGCGGCCTTGTCTCTGGCCATGGTCTTCTGGATCCGTGGGCGAACGGAAACTGTATTGAATATCCGGCGGGAACACCTCTATCTCGCCGGTTTTGTTGTCTGGATGCTGGCATCCATTTTCTGGTCGCCGGACCTCTTCGGGGCTTTGGCCGAATGGCTTCCGCTGGCTTCGGCCGCCATGATCTGGTTTTCCTGGAGTCTGTATTACGGGAACGAGGATCAGGACAACCGCAAACAGTTTGAACTCGTCCAGACGGTTGTTCTCGTGGGCCTTCTCGAATCACTGGTTGTTCTCGTCCAGTATTTTGGTTTCGGTCTGCGTTTCAACGAGGATGTCGTCGGAAAATGGCGTGTTGTGGGGACGTTTGGCAACCCGAATTATGTTGCGGAGTTTTTGGTGCCAGTCTTTTTTCTCGCATTGAACCTTCTCCACCACGAGACGAGGACTGTTCACCGGAAATTCTATCTCGCTTCGATTTTCTTCCTTGTCCTGGCCATTGCGGCAACCTGGTCGCGGACAGGCTGGCTCTTGCTGGCCGGAGGCCTGGTGCTCTACGCCTGGATTTTTACGCGACAGAGCCGTCAACGGATCTCGAGCATGCTCTATCTCGTCATGGCCCGGGCTCGCTGGTATCTCCTTTCCCTCTTTGCCCTTCTGACCGTTGTCCTGGTTCTCTTTCCGGTCATCAGGATCGACAGGACCTTGATGCGGCATGCGGCGAATACGGCTTCCATCTCGGGACGCTTTTTCATCTGGGAGCACTCCCTGGATGCCATGGTCGATCACGTTCCGTTCGGTTCCGGCATCGGCGGATTTGCCAAAGCATGGGAAGATGCCCAATACCGCCACTTCTCGACCGGGGATACCTCTGGCGTCAACCATGCATGGATCAACGACAGGGCCCACAACGATTTCATCCAATACGCGGTCGAGGGAGGGATCGGCGTCATTCTGTTCATTCTTTTCTGGGCGAGAATCCTGCGCAAGGGCGCGGGCGGCTTCCGGCACAATGATCTTTCCATCGGTGTGTTTGTTGCGCTGGTTTTGCTTCTGGTTTCTTCCCTTGGAAATTTTCCGTTCAGGGTTCCACCCAATCTCTGGTTGGTCATGTTTCTTGCTGCGCTGGTCAGTCAACACAGGCACCTGGACAATGAGCAGACCATTTTCCGTCTGGATCTCTCCCGCGCCAAAAACCGGATGCTGGGACCGTTGCTGGTTTTCGCACTGGTGGGCGTTGTCTGGGGAACGGGACACATCCTCTCGGCCGCCCATCTTCGTGCCGGGGAAGACGCGCTCGGGAAAAAAGACGAAGAAAACGCCCGGGAACACTTCAGATTGGCGGTCCATTTCGATCCGGGGAACGCCCGAGCCCATATCCGGTATGCCCGACTTCTTGCCGATTACGGGGATCTACGCGGCGCTGACAGACATGCCAGACAGTCACTCGATATCCTGCCGTTTCCCGAAGCCTGGGCAGTCTCCGCACTCGCGGCCGCATCATCCGGTTCGAACGAACTGGCGGTCTCTCTCCTCGAACGGCGGAGTACGACATACCGGAAGATTCCCGGTTTTGCAGCCGACACCATCCGCGCCCTGGCTGATGCCGGAAAAGTGGATGCCGCTTTTCTCGAGGTTCAGCGGTTGAATGCGATCCTTGGCGAGATTGATCTTGAGAGCACCGACTGGGAACAGGCTATACTCCGGGCCAATGGCGCGGCCTGTCTTGCCCGCATGGCCCGCCGTGGAATCTGGTATCCCGCGTTTCAAGCCAATCCGGCCATCGTGGAACATGATGGTGGCATCTGGACAGCCGATTCCGGTTTCCTGCACAGGGAGGAACTGCGTGACGGAAAATGGACGAGGGTCCGCAGCCATGCCTTTCCCCGGGCACAGGACGTTTTGTCCCTCTGTTCCCGTGGCCATGAAATCATCGTCGGGTGTCGTGAAGGTGTCTTTCTCCTTGATACGAAAACGGGAAGTGTCCGGCGTATCCCTGGCATCCGTGGCAGGGTTCCTTGGCTGGCGCTTTCGGAAACTGCAATCTGGTTGATCGAGGATCACGACCTGGTCCGTGTGGACGAACCGGGTGAGGGAATCCTGCGTATATCCGGTGTCAAGGGAAGAAATCTGGGAATACCGGGTTCCCTGGCCATACGGGGCGGGAGGATTGCCGTTTCCTCATCAAGCAACCTCTTCCTTTTTGATACGGACGGAAACGGAGCCTGGGAATCCGTCCCCTGGACTGTCCGGGATTGTGTTCCGTTCCGACAGGGTGTCTCCCTGCTGGTGACGGACGAAAAGGTCCATCTCTGGCAGCATGGACAGTCCAAACCTCTCGACTCCTGGACCCATGCCATTCCCGGTGCGAGGATTCTTGAAATCGGAAGTGATTTCTTCACACTCTCCGACGGAGCTGAATTCAGACAGATACCCGTTTCCGGGAAAACGAATTTTGTCCTGCCCCCGGAACTGCCCGGCCGTCTTGGGGTGGAACGGTCCAAAGCAGCCATTCGCACGGGAACAAACACTTTTGTCGTGGCCAGGAGCGGGAGGATTCAACCCGCTGATTCCGTACGGACTGATTTGATCGCCAGTCCGTTGAAGATCGGTTTGCATGCCGGCCAGATCTGGATAGCCGATTTGCCGGGGCTGAAGAGGGCACTCGTCACGACCAATCTGATTGTGCCGGTTTCATCAAAAGGACCGGTTTTGATGGCGAGCGACGTCAGCAATTTCTGCCTCTTTTCCGGTGGCGAACTCGTGCTCTCCATCGAAGGCAAGCCTGGACGGACCCTGGCCCGGGATGTGCGCGGCATCCGGGCACTGGCTGTGGATGCCGGGCAGGTCCTCGCAGGCTATGAAGATGGCAGGATTCTCCGCCATGATGATGGAACAGGATCACTTGTCTGGCAGTGTACAAATTCGATCGATGCCCTTGTCCAGCGGGATGGTGTCGCTTATGTGGCCGTTTCGGGAGAAGGGATATACCGGCTTGTGCAGGGCCAAAAACCTGTTCTGGTGCTTGACGGAACTTCGGGAATCGACATCAGCGGCGTTTCTGCCATGTCCATTCATGGTGACGAACTCTACATCGGGTCCCGGCATGGGCTGGTGGTGTTCGACTGCAGAAGCGGCTCGGCGAGAATGATCGATGTCGTTGCCGGGGGAGCGGTCCAGGCCCTGACACAGGGATTTGGGAATTATGGAACCGCACTGGCTGTCTTCGATAACGAGCTTGTCCTCCTGGGAAGGCAGGGACGAGTGATTCTCCGTCTCCAGGGAGGACCTGACTGGCCGAAGAGAATCTCTTCGGCTGCCGTCACGGACGATCTTCTGGTCGTGGCCGGCGAAAGCGGTGTGCGGGTTTACCAAGATATCAACAATGCCCTTCAGCCATGGATCCCGTATTTCAGGAGGAACAAGTGAAACTCTTCGATGTGGCTCCTGTCCGGCAGCGTCTTGGACGCTGGCTGAGAATCCTGCGCAGGATTTTGCTCTGGTGTCTCGGGCTTCTGGTCCTCTTGGGGGCGATTGTCTGGCTGGGCAAACCCGAGATTGGATCCAAAAAAAATCTTCCTCTGGTTACAGGGTCGCTCGACCTTGCCTGGGCAGATGGTCAGGTGGAAACCATCATCGATGATGAGGGTTATTCTTCATGGGTTGCCCTGGATGATGTTCCTGTCGGGCTGGCCCTGGCCGTAGTCGGTGTCGAGGATTTCCGCTATTTCCGTCACCCCGGGCTGGACATCAACCAGATCTATTATGCCATCATCGAAAACATCCGGAACCTGGGATTCACGTACGGGGCCAGTACGATTACGCAACAGCTTGTCAAAAATGTCTGGCTGGCCAACACCCGGAGTTTTACCAGAAAGTTGGCAGAGGCCATCATGGCTCTCGAGCTCGAAGGGAAATTGAGCAAGCAGGAGATCCTCGAATGGTATCTCAATATGTGCGAAATGGCCCCCGGAATATACGGAATCCGCGCCGGGAGCCGATTCTATTTCGGTCTCGAACCGCATGAACTCCGCTATGGGCAACAGGTCTTTCTGGCTGCCGTGATCCATGCTCCGGCCTGGTATGCCGGTCATCCCGAACGGGCCATTCCCCGGATCCGTCAGCTTGCGGTCAATCTTGTCGAACAAAAACGGATCACGCCGTCCCAGGCATCGGCCCTCAGCAATGTCCCGTTTGAATTCGCCAAAATGAGACCAAAGCCCAATGATACCGGCTTGCGAAAAGCGCTCTTGCGACTCTGGCCGGCATCTTCCAGAACCGGAAAGAATCTGGTTCTCCAGTCGAGACTGGATGGGGCAGTACAGGCGGAACTCGAACAATTGATGCATGACCTCAGGGCTGACGGAGGTGATGTGTTCGTGGTCGACGGTGGAGGCCGATCCCTGGTCCTGGCGAGCAGGGATGGTGCCGAACGAATGCGGTCCATTGATCCGGAACTGAGGACTCTTTCATTCAAGGACGGTCTTCAGGCCCTGCCTTCCGTGATCATCTCCAGGATACGGACAAATTCCATTGCTTTTTCGACGAATCACGTGTTCAGAATGCCTGTTGACTGGTCGCTTCTCCCGGGGTACAAGCACCGATTGTAATTCTCGCGGTTTTGAAAAAAACTTGAGTTTTTTCCAAAACGGGCTACACTGAATGGGTGAAGTTCACCAATCAGGAGGAAGTCATGTTCAAGAAAGTCGTCGTTATTGCTCTGCTCGTCCTTTCGGTCGTCATGGCCATCAACGTTGCCGGTTGCGCCGGCTCAGGCACAAAGGCCGATGTTACTTCGGGAGCAGAGTAATACCCAGGACTCATTGTCCCAAAAAACAGGGCTTGCCCGACGGGTGTGGCCCTGTTTTTTTTATGGGTATGGAAATCACGCTGTTTTGTGTCGGAAAACTCGACAAGGTCTGGGCACCTCTTGCGAATGAATACATCAAGAGGATCGAATATTTTTCAAAAATCAAGGTCATCGAAATTCCGGAGCCGGCCGGAAGATACCGCAACAGTGACGAATCAGTGGCCGTCACAAGCAGGCAACTTGCCGAAAAAATTGGACCGGCCCCCTGGATACTCCTCGACAGAACGGGTGCATCCTGTACCAGTGAGGAATTCTCGAAGATGATGATGCGTGAACTCGAGAACCATCCCGGACGGTTGAATCTTGTGATCGGTGCTTCCGATGGTGTCTCCCCTGATTTGCAACAGGGTGCAAAACACAGGATATCCTTTTCAGCCTTGACCTTTCCCCATCAACTCTTTCGGGTGATTCTTCTGGAGCAGGTCTACAGGGCTTTTGCCATAGCCCGAAATTTCCCCTACCACAAATAGCCGATCAGGGAACCGTCAACCAGGTTGATGCTTCTCCAAGGCTTGAATTGGACGATCCCCATGGAATCGCTTCGGCGATTGGTGCCTGGAGGCTGATGTTCGAAAGATCCCCCCAGGCTGTCCCGGCATTCCAGGCAAATGCAGAAATACGGAGTGCTGTGGACGGGAGAAGGGGGGTGCCATCAGACCGTTTTTTGGGAAGAACAATTTCATAGCGGTTGCCCCAGGCGAGATACCCGTCGGGTGTATCCGTCCGCAGTGCTCCGAGGATATGCCCGCTTGACGGAAATGGCAGACCCGCCAAGAGGGGACCGTACAAGACAGTAGAAACAGCCGGGACACCCTCAAGGTCGGACTGAGGGTCGGTTGCTTGCATGATCAACATGTATTCGACGGAGATTCCGGTTGGAAGCGAGATTCCGGGCAGTCCGTTGATGGACGGAAGTGAGTCAGTATATCCGCTGGAGAGAGCCGGATCATCAAAAACGAGGACACAGGCATACCCCTGTTTCCCGTCAAGAGTCGCTTTCCCAGAAGAAAAACTCGCATCGACAAGAAAATACCAAGCCTGGAGGGTGACTCTGGCTGCCACGGAACGCAGTCCCCATGCACTGTTGGTTGCACTCATTCTCCATGCGAGGTATTTCGGGTCATCGTACCCGTCGCCAAAGAGTGGTTTGCCATTGGCCGAAAGACTCCAGGAGGGGACGGCAGGAGAAAGCGTGATGACCGCTTCTTCCGACAAGGGGATGTGGCGCAGCCAGATGGAATTCTGCCCGGGTATGTGCGCATCGAGGATGAATGGTCCGGAGTTTCCCGAGGAAGCGAGAAGGAGTTCCTGCGGAGCCATACTTGCAGAAAATGCGAATTGGACGGGGCGACCCGGGATGAGGTTGGTGAGGATGATCTGCCATGTACTGCCGTCGATCCGATTCATCCTGGTGTGGGGGAGTGCCGGGTCAAGAGAGTCGGGCAGTGCCGAATCCGAGACCAGGCTGAAAGTGCTCCGTGTATTGAGGTTTGCAACCAAGGTTTCAGGCTGAATGGTGCAGGCGAGTGTCTCCGGGTTGATTCTCACGGTACAGACGGCATCGCCCGTGGCTGTGAAGGCCAACGGAAATGGGCGCGGCCCCCCGGTGATTGTCGGCCATGGAGTCAGCGACTGCCCATGGCCGGACCAGAGCAGGAAGCGTGAACCATTGTTGACCGACGGGACGAGAAGGATCCGTAAACCGGTTGTCACCCAAAACGTGGTCTCGAACCAGCCATCCGTCATTCGGGCCATGGGCAGGTTCGTGTTTCCCAATGGCGTGGCGAGAGTCAGGGTGCAATTTGTTGCAGACTCGATGTTTCCGGACGGTGGTGCAATGGTCGTCGCAACAGGTCCCTGACATGCATGGAGCGCCATGACCAAGCCAAAGACACAATATCCGGGTTTCTTCATACCGCTGAGTCTATCCCTGACTCCGGAATAAATCAAGGCCAGCCTTGCCGGGACCAAAGAAGGGAAGTTAGATTACTTAAGCAGGATTCTTTGTATCCGTGATGCCGGCTTTTCGGGCATACCTGCTCAACGCCACAACAATCAGGGGTCAGTATGGCTCAAGAACGGACGTTTCATCATGGTGGCATGCATCCCCGTGATATCGGACTGGACACCATGTCCTCTCCGATACGGAACGCATTTCTGCCGCATTTCCTGTATATTCCACTCCTTCAACATATTGGGAGCCCAGCCGAGGCGGTTGTTTCTCCCGGCGATATCGTCAGTCGCGGCGATGTGATCGGGAAAGCGTCCGGATACGTGTCCGTCGACATTCATACTCCCCTGCCGGGAAGAGTTGTCGCCATCGAAGATCATGTGACAGCGACGGCCGACAAGGTTCCGACGGTCGTGATTGAAGTCGAAGGCGCTTTTTCCCTCAAGGGCCAGCGACAGGAAAACCAGCAGGGCTGGAAGTCGCTGTCCCGCGACGAGATTCTCAAACGGATGAAAGAGAAAGGCCTCGTTGGTCTGGGTGGGGCCACGTTTCCCATGCACGTCAAATACGCAGTCCCGCCCGGGAAAAAAGTCACAACTCTGATTGTGAATGCTGTCGAATGCGAGCCATTTTTGAGTGCCGACAACCGGCTTGTTCTCGAGCAGGCGGACGATCTCGTGACAGGAATCGATATTGCCATGAAGACCCTGGGTGTCGACCGGACGATCGTCGGGTTTGAGGCGGATATGCCCGAGGCTGCGAAAGAACTGCAGGACCGGGTCAAGGCCAGGCGCGATATCGAGGTGATGATATTTGCGGTCAAGTATCCCCAAGGTGCCGAAAAGCAGCTCATCAAGGCAGCGACCGGTCTCGAGGTTCCGTCCGGTGGTCTGCCCATGGACGTCGGGGTTGTTGTCTCGAATGCCGGTTCCCTGATTGCCCTTAAAGAAGCAATCGTTGACGACAAACCCCTGTTTGAGAGAGTGGTCACCGTGACAGGGGATGCGGTCCAGAAACCGGGAAATTACAAGATTGTTGTGGGCGCCAGGGTTGCCGACATTCTGGCCGAGGTCGGCCTCAAAAAGAAACCAGCCAGGATCATTCTTGGCGGTCCGATGATGGGACTTGCCCAGTATACGGACCAGGTTCCGGTTACCAAGGGAACCAGTGGAATCATGGTTCTCTCCAGGCGCAGATCCGCCATATACCGGCACCGCCCCTGTGTCCGGTGCGGGAAATGCATCGATGTCTGCCCCATGGGTCTGATGCCTCTCAAGCTTGTAACCCAGATTGAACTCGTCCAGGACGAAGCTGCGAAAAAGCTCGGTATGCTGGATTGTATCGAATGCGGGTGTTGTTCGGCCGTCTGTCCTTCCGAACGGCACTTGGCCCAGACGATCAAGCTTGGGAAGCTGCGCCATATCGCAAAAAAGAAGGAGGCGGCAGGTGATTAAGTACTCGAGCGAGGACCTTGTCGTCTCTTCGGGACCGCATCTCAGGACGAAACTGCGTGTTCCCGTCGTGATGTGGCTGGTCTCGACAACCCTGATTCCGGCCATCGCCTGGGCCGGGTATGCTTTTGGTCCCTGGGTCCTGATTGTGACCGCAGTCTCCGTCCTTGCGGCCGTTTTGACCGAGTTTGTGATCACGCTCCTTCTGGGCAAGCCCCAAACAGTCACGGACGGTTCCGCCTTTCTGACGGGACTCCTGGTTGCATGCAATATGCCCGCGACGGAATGGGGTGTTCTCCCTCTTTATGTCCCAATCGTTGGCAGCATTTTCGCGATTGCCGTCGCCAAACATGCCTTTGGCGGACTAGGGCAGAACTGGATCAATCCGGCATTGGCGGGACGAATTTTCGTCTTCTTTGCCTGGCTCCCCGCAATGACAGGTGGCTGGGCGGGATCGCCGCACTTTGATGCGGTGTCGTCTGCGACACCGCTCAATATGCTCAAGTTCAGGACCGGGATTCTCCCCGGAGACATCCAGACCACCAGTGATGCCGTTCTTGGAATGCATCTTTCGCCGACCCATGGGGACCTTTTTTTCGGGATGGTTCCGGGGTGTATCGGAGAGATTTCCGCGCTGGCCCTGCTGGTCGGTGGACTGATCCTGATTGTTCTCAAGATCGTCCAATGGGAGATCCCCCTGTTCTACATTGCCTCTACAGCGCTCTTCTCATGGATTTTTGGCGGCTTGGCTGTAGCAGGACAGCCCCAGGCTTTCTTTAGCGGAGACGCGCTCTACCATATCCTCTCGGGCGGCGTAATACTTGGAGCTTTTTACATGGCGACCGATTGGGTGACGACGCCGGTTTCCTTCGGAGGACGGATCATCTTTGGTCTGGGGTGTGGTGCCTTGACAGTCTTGATACGCTTGACCGGATCGAATGTGGAAGGTGTATCCTTTGCCATTGTTTTGATGAACATCACTGTTCCCCTGATAGACCGGTTGTTTTCACCGCAAAGGTTTGGCCTTCCTGAGGGGAGGGGTGTATGAAACAATTTCTCAAGACTGCCGGAATCCTGGCTGGCGTCTGTTTTGTGGCAGCCCTCCTGCTTTCGGTAACGGACCGGTTGACACAAAAGGCGATTGCCGAGACCGGCCAAAAGAAAAAGGATGCGGCCAGGCAGACCGTGTTGCAGGCGGCCCGGTACACGACGTACGCCATCCCGGACAGCAGCGAAGTCACCAATTTCCTCTTGCGATACAGCGAACGGACCGGAATCCGGTTTGTGCCTTGTCGTTCTCTGGTTCAAAGCAATTATTCCGAAGCCAGAGACGCTTCAGGGAAACTTGTCGGGTATGTTTTCGATGTCCGTGCTCCTGGCGGGTATGGCGGGAATCTGGATATCATCGTCGGAGTCCGAAACTCTGCAACCGGAAAGCTTGCCGTCAGTGACTATCTTGTGATCGCCAGTCAGGAAACACCGGGTCTGGGCAAGGCTGTCGAGATATCCATGCACTCTGCTTTCACCAATCCGGGACGACCACAGGGACTGGGCCTCCTGGATCCACGTGATCGTCGGTCAGATTGTGTCAGTGGCGCGACCATCACATCGGTTGCCATCAAGGATGCAACCTATGCTGCACTCCGCATGGCTGTCGTTCTTGAAGAGCGCAATTTTGTCAGGCTGGACATTCCCGAAGGCGAAATGGCCATCGTACCGTACTCCCAAACCTACGAGCCGGTCAATCTGCCTTTCAACGAGACCGTCCGT
>DAIREN010000080.1:0-12030 GCA_036795535.1 Spirochaetota bacterium | reverse complement strand
CGTTTCGGGGATGCCGTCTTCAAGCACATCATCCGCCGGGATGTCCGGCTGGCGGAAGCCCCTGCCGAGGGGAAATGCATCTTTGAATATTCCCCGAAGACCAGGGGAGCCAGGTCATACGAACTCTTTGCCCAGGCCGTTCTCGAACGCTGTTCGCGAAAGGAGGGGTAAGCCGCACACATGGAGCATCCGAAGATCAACCGAACAACCCAGCACGAAAATGGAGAAAAACATGAAATCAAGAATTGACCGCAATATTTTTGCCCGAGGCGCTGAACCTGCGCCCGCCGAACAGCAGCAATCCGTCCGGAGCACATCCGTATCCAGCGGAGTGCTCCAGGAAATCGAAGGCCTCCTGGAAGACATCCGTGCCGGAAAATTGACCTCGCGGGCGGATGCCCGTGGAGCTTCAGGAACGGACCGGGACATCCTGCGGGCCGTCAACGAGATGCTTGACGCTGTCCTTGCGCCACTCAACACGGCGGGGAGCCATTTCGAGCGCATCTCCCATGGCGAGATCCCCTCCAAGATCCAGGACAACTGGAACGGTGATTTCAACTCCATCAAAAGTGCGATCAATCTCTGCATAGATTCGCTGGATGGCCTCTCCGGCGAAGTCCGGCGCATGAGCCAGGAGCATGAACGTGGAGACATCGATGTTGTCATCACTGCCGAAAAATTCCAGGGCGAATACCGTGCCATGGCACAGGGAATCAACGAGATGGTGAATGCCCACATCACGGTCAAGAAAAAAGCCATGGCCTGCATCAGCGAATTCGGCAAAGGGAATTTCGACGCCGAGCTCGAGAAATTTCCCGGAAAAAAGGCTTTCATAAACGATACGATCGAAGGTCTGCGCAAGAACCTCAAGGAATTTGTTGCCGAAGTACACCATATGTCCGATGAACACGACAAGGGTGACATCGATGTCGTAATCCCGGCCGAAAGATTCATGGGAGGATTCCGCACCATGTCCGAGGGTGTCAACCGGATGGTCTTTGGTCATATCACGGTCAAGAAAAAGGCGATGGCCTGCATCAAGGAGTTCGGTGAAGGCAACTTCGAAGCTCCGCTTGAAAAATTCCCCGGTAAAAAAGCATTTATCAATGAGACGATCGAACAGGTCCGTGCCAACCTCAAGGCGCTGATCGCCGATGCCGGCCTTTTGGCCAAGGCTGCGGTCGAAGGGAAGCTCGCCACCCGGGCCGATGCTTCGAAACACAATGGCGATTTCCGCAAGATCGTCCAAGGCGTCAATGACTGCCTCGATGCGGTCATCGGCCCACTGAATGTTGCCGCGAATTATGTGGACAAGATCTCCAAGGGCGAGATCCCGCCCGTCATCACCGACAATTACAATGGAGATTTCAATACCATCAAAAACAACCTCAACACCATGGTTGTCATGATGTCCGATCTCCTCTCCGAAACCGACATCATCATCAAAGCGGCGGCCAATGGCGAGCTGGATACGCGGGCCGATGCCGCCAAATTTGTCGGTGGCTGGAACAAGCTGGTCTCCGGTGTCAACGATACCATCACCAACATCGTCAATCCCCTCAACGTCACGGCTGACTACGTGGACAAGGTCGCACGTGGCATCATCCCGCCAGAAATCACAACGGAATACAAAGGCCAATACAATATCATCAAGAACAACCTGAATTCCATGGTCCGCATGATGTCCGATCTTCTTGCTGAAACCGACATCATCATCAAGGCTGCCGCCAATGGCGAGCTGGATACGCGGGCCGATGCCGCCAAATTTGTCGGTGGCTGGAACAAGCTGGTCTCCGGTGTCAACGATACCATCACCAACATCGTCAATCCTCTCAATGTCACGGCCGACTACGTGGACAAGGTCGCAAAGGGTATCATCCCGCCGGTCATCACGACGGAGTACAAAGGGCAGTACAATATCATCAAGAACAACCTGAACGGCATGGTCGCCATGATGTCCGAGCTCCTCTCCGAAACCGACAAGCTGGTCAAGGCAGCCATCGGCGGACAACTGGCAACGCGGGCCGATGCCGGCCAGTTTGTCGGGGGCTGGAACCAGCTTGTGGACGGAGTCAACAAAACCCTGGACGCGGTCATCGGGCCACTCAATGTCGCCGCGAATTATGTAGACCGGATTTCCAAGGGCGACATCCCGCAACGCATCACAGACAACTATAACGGCGACTTCAACCAGATCAAGAACAACCTGAATGTCCTGATTGACGCCATGAACGAAGTGACAGCCATGGCACAATCGATCGCATCCGGAGACCTCAAGGTCGTTGTCGAAAAACGTTCCAAAAACGACGAACTGATGATTGCCCTCGACCGGATGGTCAAGGAACTGACCGCGATTGCCGTCTCCGTCCAGTCGGCCTCCGATCAGGTTGCAACCGGGAGCCAGGAGATCAGCGCCAGCGCCCAGGAGATGTCGCAGGGTGCGGCTGAACAATCGGCCAGCATCGAAGAGGTCTCCAGTTCCATGGAAGAGATGTCCAGTACGGTTGCCCAGAACGCCGACAATGCCCGACAGACAGCAGCCATCGCCGAAAAAGCCGCTATCGAAGCCCAGGACGGCGGTAAATCGGTTTCCGAAACAGTGCACGCGATGAAGAGCATCGCCGAGAAGATCTCCATCATCCAGGAAATCGCTTCGCAGACCAATATGCTCTCCCTCAACGCGGCCATCGAGGCCGGACGCGCCGGTGAGCACGGCAAGGGATTTGCCGTGGTCGCCGCCGAAGTCCGCAAGCTGGCAGAACGGAGCCAGGCAGCGGCCAAGGAGATTTCCAGTCTCTCGGTCCACAGTGTCGAGATCGCCGAGCGTGCCGGCAAGCTGATCGAGAATATCGTTCCCGGCATCCAGAAAACCGCCGAACTTGTCCAGGAGATCAACGCGTCCAGTGCCGAACAATCCGAAGGAATCAAGCAGGTGACCAAGGCCGTGCAACAGCTCGACCAGGTCATCCAGCAGAATGCGAGCGCGACCGAAGAGATGGCCTCGACCAGCGAAGAGCTCTCCAGTCAGGCCCAGCAACTCAAGGAGGCGGCCGGTTTCTTCAAAGTCGAGAACAGTGGCAGGAGCCAGGTATCCGCTGCCGGCCCGTCCCACGCCAGGGTCTCGGCACACACAACGCACCAGACACAGCATGGTTTCACATCTTCAAAAAAATTCGAGACGAAAACGGCTGAAAAAAAAGGCGGCGTTGATCTTGACATGAGCGATCCCGACGATGCCGAATTCGAACGGTATTGAGGGGGATGGCGATGGACGAAAACAGCATGATGCAGTACCTGACCTTTACGCTGGGCGCGGAGGACTTTGCCCTCTCTATCGCCCAGGTCCGTGAGGTCCTGAATTACACGACGATCACGACGGTTCCCCGCATGCCGGAATTTTTGCGGGGAGTGATCAATCTCCGGGGAAATGTCGTCCCGGTGATCGATCTCCGGCTCAAGCTGGGGATGGAGGCCACGCAACGCACGGCCGACACATGTATCGTGATTGTCGAGATGCAGGTTGAAGGGGATCTTGTCCAGATGGGGGCCTTGGCAGACTCGGTCAAGGAGGTGATCGATCTTGATCGTTCGGACATCATGCCACCACCGAAACTCGGGACAAGCCTTAAAAGCGAGTTCATCCAAGGGATGGCCCGCCAGGACGAGAAATTCCTGATCCTCCTCAACATTGACCGGATCCTGTCGGATGACGAGATGTCCACGGTCAAAACAGCGGGTCATGCCCAGGCCGTCAAGGAAAAGGCATGAGCGTGGAAGCGCACAAAGCGGGCGGGCCACACGGCCCGTCCGCTTCCAGCCATCCGGGCCCGATGCGCCTGACTGACCGGGAGTTCAAGGAATTTGCCGCACTGATCTACGATCGTTGCGGGATCAATCTGGCGCCAATCAAGCTGATCATGCTCTCCTCCCGCCTCTCCAAGCGGCTGCGGGTCCTCTCGATGGATTCCTTCGAACGCTATCTCGACTACGTCCGCACTCCTGAAGGGCTGGCACAGGAATTGGTCCACCTGATCGATGTTGTCACCACCAACAAGACGGAGTTTTTCAGGGAGCCGAAGCATTACGAGATTTTGACGGGCAAGGTCCTTCCCGAACTCGCTGCCCGGGGACGCACCAGGATGATCCGGGTCTGGAGTGCGGGATGTTCCACCGGCGAGGAACCCTACACCCTCTCCATGGTCTTCGACCGCTGGTGCAACAACAACGGCATGTCCTGGGCGATCACCGCCAGCGACATCTCCACCAAGGTCCTGGAGACCGCCCAAAAAGCCGTCTACCAGACACGCCATATTGAAAGCATCCCGGACACCTACAGGCGGGAATATCTCATGCGGGGGAAAGGCCGCATGGCCGGAATGTTCCGCATTGTTCCCGAACTCCGCAAGCGGATCGACTTCATGCGCGTCAATCTCGTCGATGACGCGGGATTCGGATTATCGCAAAAATTCGATATTATTTTTTGCCGGAATGTCGTTATCTATTTCGACAGGGAGACCCAGAAAAAACTCTTTGAGCGTTTCTGGCGGCAACTCGTGCCGGGCGGGTTTCTCTTTATCGGTCTCTCCGAGACCCTGCACCGGATCAATGACGACTTTGTCTCGTTGTCCAGCTCGGTCTATCGCAAACCGGCACTACTTCCGACGGAGGCACCCTGATGGCAAAGAAGGTCCGTGTACTCGTGATTGATGATTCCGCGGTCGTCCGACAGACGCTTTCGGACGTTCTCTCGGCGGATCCCGAAATCGAAGTCATCGGGACTGCGGCGGATCCCTTTGTCGCCGCCGAACGGCTCAAAACGGAAATCCCCGATGTGATCACTCTGGATGTCGAGATGCCCCGCATGGATGGCCTGACCTTCCTCAAAAAGCTGATGACGCAGCATCCCCTGCCGGTCGTAATGTGTTCCAGCCTGACGGACAAAGGATGCGAAACCGCCATCCGCGCCCTTGAATACGGCGCGGTGGAAATCATCACCAAACCGAAGATGGGCGTCCGCCAGTTCCTCGAGGAAGCACGTGTCCAGATCTGCGACGCTGTCAAGGCCGCGGCCTCCGTCAAAGTCAAGCCGGTCTCCGAACCAAAAAAGCCTGCCGCGAAACTCACGGCCGATGCCATGCTCAGCCTCCCGGCCACCAAGGCCATGGTCAAAACAACGGAGCGGATCATCGCCGTCGGCGCATCGACCGGTGGAACGGAGGCCCTCCGGATCTACCTCGAGGCGATGCCCAAGGACTGCCCCGGGATCGTGATCGTCCAGCACATGCCCGAGCATTTTACGAGGGCCTTTTCACAGCGCCTGAACGAGATCTGCACCATCGAAATCAAGGAAGCCGCCGACGGAGACACCGTCCACCCGGGACGGGCCCTGATCGCACCGGGCAACCATCACATGCTTCTCAAGCGAAGCGGTGCCCGATATTATGTCGAGATCAAGGACGGGCCACTCGTCTCCCGCCACCGGCCGTCCGTCGATGTCCTCTTCCGTTCCGCGGCGCGCTATGCCGGCCCGAATGCCGTCGGGGTGATCATGACCGGGATGGGTGACGATGGTGCCCGGGGGCTCCTCGAAATGAAGGAAGCCGGGGCCCAGACAG
Source organism: Spirochaetota bacterium (assembly GCA_036795535.1). GTDB lineage: Bacteria > Spirochaetota > JAGLSM01 > JAGLSM01 > JAKPMW01 > JAKPMW01. Next base: position 6,415 of record DAIREN010000080.1, on the reverse strand, counting down.
TGGCACAGGACGAAGCCAGTTGCGTCGTTTTCGGCATGCCCAACGAAGCCATCAAGCGGGGTGCCGCGGACAGGGTCCTTCCCCTCTCGGCACTCGCCATGCATTCGCTCAGGCTCTGTCAGGAATGAGGATATGAGTACGGAACCGCAACGGGGACACAAAAAACTCCGGGCCGTGATCCACGCCGGTGAGTGGTACGCCAGCCGAGAACCGACGGCCGTCTACACCCTCCTCGGCTCCTGCGTCGCCGTCTGTCTCTTTGATCCCGCCTCCCGGATCGGTGGCATGAATCACATCCTGCTCCCCGGAAAGCCGGACTTTGTCCATTATGACGACTCAACCCGCTACGGGATCAATGCGATGGATGTCCTGGTCGCCCGCCTGATCGCCCTCGGGGCCAACCGCCTGCAACTCAAGGCAAAGGCGTTTGGCGGGGGCCATGTCCTGGCGACCGTTTCACGCGGACGGGGAACAGGTCAGCAAAACATCGATTTTGTCCGGACCTGGCTGACAACCGAACACATCCCGATCATCTCGGAAGACCTCGGGGGATACGATACCCGCCGGATCTGGTTCCATACCGATACCGGCGAAGTCTTCCTCAAGCGCTCGCACATGGCACAGGCGGCGGCCATGGCCGAACAACAGGAACAAAAGGCCCTCGAACGGATCCGCCGCGAGGTCAGCCGCCCGGGAGACATCACACTCTTCGAATGACAGCGGGCCTGCGTTTCACCCTGGCAGTGACTTTCTGCAATCCGCCCGAGATTGTTCATCATGAATACACTTGCAACAATTATCACCCTGTCCGTTCGTCCGCTGAGTACACTTCCCGAAAGACCGCACGCGGGAGGAACCCATGAACGACTGGCACATCGCCACACGCTGCCTGCAGGAAGGCTGGAAACCGGGAAACGGAGAGCCACGGATCCTGCCGATCTACCAGAGCACAACCTACAAGTATGACTCGACCGAAGAAGTCGCCAGGCTCTTTGATCTGACGGCCGAAGGCCACATGTACTCCCGCATCTCAAACCCGACCGTCGCCTGCGTCGAAGACAAGATCGCCAGCCTCGAAGGCGGTGTCGGCGCACTCTGCACTTCATCAGGACAGGCTGCAACCCTGATTACCTTCCTCAACCTGGCCCAGGCCGGCGACCACATCGTCTCCTCGGCCACGATCTATGGCGGGACGTGGAATCTTCTGGACGTGACGCTCCGCCGGCTCGGAATCGAAACGACCTTTGTCGACCAAGATGCGCCGGCCGACACGATCGCCGCGGCCATCCGCCCAAACACCCGGGCCATTTTCGGGGAGACCCTCGCCAATCCGAAACTGTCCGTTCTCGATTTTGAAAAATTCTCGAAAATAGCCCGGGATCACAAGATTCCCCTGGTCGTCGACAACACCTTTGCCACGCCGATTCTCTGCCGACCCTTCGAACACGGTGCGGACATCGTCATCCATTCCGCATCCAAATACATGGACGGACATGCGGCCTGCATCTCCGGGGTGATCGTCGACGGCGGAAGCTTCGACTGGACGAGTGGCCGCTTCCCGCTCTTCACAAACCCTGATCCGAGCTATCACGGACTGGTCTATACCGAAGCCTTCGGGAACAAGGCCTTCATCACCAAAGCCCGTGTCCAGTTCATGCGGGATCTGGGCGCCACGATGACCGCACAGTCTGCCTTCCTCCTCAACCTCGGACTGGAGACCCTCCACCTGCGCGTCGAACGCCACTCGTCCAATGCCCTGGACGTTGCCCGCCATCTCGCGGCGCACCCCGCGATTCTCTCGGTCAACTATCCCGGTCTGGAAGGGACCCCCTGGCACAATCTTGCGACCAAATATCTTCCAGATGGAACAAGCGGTGTCATTTCCTTTCTTATCAGGGGTGGACGTGAGGCGGCCGCGAAATTCATGAACCGGCTCAAGCTGGCCTCGATCGTCGTCCACGTGGCTGACGCCCGGACCTCGGTCCTGCACCCGGCCAGTTCGACACACCGGCAACTCTCCGACGAGCAACTTGTCCAGGCCGGGATCGATCCCGGAATGATCCGCTTTTCGGTCGGCATCGAAGACGTCCGCGATATCATCGCCGATATCGATCAGGCGCTCGGGTAAGCGCCATTTTTTTGATGAAGAGTCTCAGGCCTGAAACAGGCCGAGTCAACCACGCTGACCCGCACAACGAAACATACCAAACAAAAAGGCCGCCAATTTTGGCGGCCTTTTTGAAACCCAACCCGTGTTGACAGGTTTCAGTTTGTGTCCGCACTCTTTCGGAAATCGGCAAAGATGGGATAGTGATCGGAGAGCGCCGACTCCTTACCGGCGGTCGTCGTTGTCCCTTCAAGCATGCTGACCTTGTAATACGATGCAAACTTGAGGACTCCCGTGTACCCGGTGTAATCCTGATAACTCGCGCCCTTGTAGATCTGCATCCGGTCATAGGTGTAGGAATTCCCGGTTGAAACCGTAGTATCCACGCCGTTTTTGACAACCGTGATATAGGTCGTCGTCGACCAGCCGTTCAGGCTGCCACCTGCAGCACCGGCCGAGAAATATGACCCATCGGCATTGTAATCGCCCAGACAGATCACGTCCTGCTCATTATAATACGTTCTGGTCTCGGACATGGCAGTCTGCAAGGCCGGTATCTCGGTAACCGCTTTGTCAGGACTGGTGTGGATCGTCAGCATGGCAAAATCAAAGGTTCCGTTCTTGACTGCAAAATTTGCACGCAAGGGTTTGTACGTAAAGGTCTTGGATCCGCTGTAGAGACCGGAAGCCTTTTTGGTAATCGTGGCATTGCGATACACAAAGGCGTACTGATGGCCACGAACATAGGAGTAGGCCCCCGAACCGGCGATCGAATTGATCTTGGCCACATAGGTATTCATCACGCTCGTCGCCGTCGTCTCCGACGGAGTTCCGTTTGAACCCACTTCCTGAACGGCGATGATATCGTAGCGGGTGGCGATATGGGCCAGTGTCCAGATCACATTGGCGCGGGCGGCCTTGGTCGTTCCGAAGATCTGGATATTGAACGACGCAATCCTGATCCGGTCTGACTGATTGTGGTAGGCCGGAGCAGCACTCCCGTTGAGGGTCGTGACAGCACGAGATTCAAAGTCACTCACCCCGACAACATCGGGCCCGATACTGCAATTGGTGGCGACAAGAAGCACTACGAGTATCAGTGCAGAAAACAGTGATTTTTTCATACCAAATCCTCCTCGTTTTTCGTGAGACCGCCACGACACAAAGCCGCACGCATCCCGTCTTTCTTATCATAGGCGCCACACACACCCGCTGCAATGGGGAAATTCCCCTATTTTATACTATTCTGATAGTTATGGGCTCTTCTCACTGATCCTTGCTCTCGTTTCAAGGATCCGCTGCAACAGAATCCGGGGACGCTGCTTCGCCAGATCCAGGGGCGTACGTCCATCCCGGTCAGCCGTCTGGCTGGCTCCGGCCTCAAGCAGCATGGTGACCACCACGGGATGCCCACCGATCACAGCCCAATGGAGGGGTGTTTTTCCCTCCCGATCCCGAGCCACAAGCGATGCCTTGGCCGCCAGAAGGGTTCGTACGGTAAAGACGTGGCGATTCTCGCATGCCAGGTGGAGTGCCGTCAATCCCCAGAGATTGGTGTTCTCCGTGAGCAGGCCCCTTTTCAGGAGGATTTCGGCCAGATCCTCCCGGCCCCAGAGCGCAGCAATATGCAACAACCCGCTCCCCTCATTATCCCGCACATTCAGCGTATCCGTGCGCCCGACCAGCATACCGAAAATCTGTGACTCTCCCCGGACCACGGCATGGGTCACCGGAGTACTTCCCGATCGGGTCTGCACAAGCGGCGATGCGCCAGCCTCAAGAAGGATCCGCACAAGCCCGGGCTGCATCTTGTCAACCGCAAGATAGAGCGGTGTCTGCCCGTCATTATCCCGGGCATCGATACTCGCTCCCCTGGAAAGCAGGAGGCGCACCAGGTTCTCACGACCGGTCACGGCAGCCGCATGAAGTGGTGTTGTACCAAATTCATCTACCCGATTGATTTCAGCTCCTGAATCCAGCAGACTGCGCACACGGGATGTCTCCCCGAGAGCAACCGCCTTGATCAGAGCAGGTGTCTCATTCCTGATAAGATATGGCGGTATCTCGAGAGCTTTCTCCTGTGTCCCCGGGATAAAGAGCACAAGAAGCATCCCGAGGACGATCAGTGTTGCCAAAACAAGGACCCCGGTCCGGGATTTCCGGCTCTGTTGTGCTTTGTTGATTTTTTTCATGGTGCCCCCCCGCTGGTCTTGCGGAGCAAGGCAGCCATGTCAGCCCGCCCCTGGAGTCTGGCCCACGCTTCAACGGAATGCCCGGCAGCATTGGTGATCGTGGTGTCAGCCCCGGCATCGATCAAGCGCTTGACAACCCGTGCCGCCGACTTCTTGACCGCCAGGACCCCGAGATGCAGGGCCGTGTCGCCGGCCGATCCCCGGAGATTGAGAGCGGCCCCTGCCGAAACAAGGGCATCGACCACCTGAAAATGTCCTTCGGATGCGGCCCACATGAGCGGGGTGCAGTTCCAGACATCCCGCGCGTCAAGAACCGCCTGCAACCGGCCGTCGGCCTTTGCCCGTTGGAGAATGGCGGCAACAATATCGGCGTTGTCATCCATGGCGGCCCAATGCAACGGCGTCACCCCGTACCCGACGGCCGCCTTCTGATACTCCGCCCCCTGAGCCAGGAGGGCGACAGCCTTTTCGCTCTCACCATAGCGGGCCGCGCGGCAGAGCGCCTCCGGAGAATCGCTGGCGGTCTCCCCGCCGCAGGCCGAAACCATCAACGCGAGGGCGAACACAGAGCGGAGCCCACGCACCCGAACACCATTTCGCATACCTAACCCCTTTTTTGTCTTCATCCAACCACAGGGCCAGTATACCCGAAAACAGGCGGATCGCCAAGAACAGGTCGCGTCAAAATAACCGATGAGGCCCCGGGACTACGGGGGATACGTGTTTCCACAAAACCGCCAGTCACCATGTCTGACAGGTCTTCCGTACGGATGCCATCGTGGCGGAGCGTGCTCCCCGCTCCATCACCACCGGAGAAGGCACGGTCCGGAATCAGCCTCTGCCCTCGGGAGCGCATACTGCAGTCATCGAAGCTGCATCACTCTGACGGCTTCACCCAGGGAATAGTCGGCAAAAGCAATACAGGGCAGCCCTCTGCTGTCCATGGCAATCGATGGGTAGTTGGCGGTGACCGGAAGAATCGGATCGGCCCCGTACGAGCCCCAGGCAGCGCCTGCATTCAGTGTGCGCACGAAGAGCGGATACTCTCCATTGGACAACGGGCCCTTGCAGACAAGCCAGGGTCTCCCGGACGGATCCAGGGCATAGTCCATCTGTCGTACACCACCGGTCGCTGAACCGCCTCCGATGGTCACCCAGGCACTGCCTCGCCATGCTTTGACGTACCCGGCATTGTCGGAGGTATCGATGAAGCCGACAGAAGGCTCCCCATAGTGAACCCTCAGCCTGAGTGACGAGTCAACCCCCGTCGTGGCAAAATCGCTGGCATAGGTTTGCCATCCACTGCCGGAATAGGTGCAGAGATAGCCCCGTGAAGAGAATTCGGAGGCAAGAGCCACCCAGGGTGTTGTGGCATCCGAGGCCAGCGAGAGATAATAGGGTTCAATCCCGGGAAGAGGTTGCCCGAGATCATACCAGGTCCCGTCAGCCCCCCGCCGCTTGACAATCGCACGGTTTGACCCGTTGAACTCATCCTTGCAGACAACAAAGAGATCGTTCCCGGCAGCCGAGATCTTCACGAGGGAGACAGGTCCCGGAGAGAGTCCGTCTTCAACCGAGACATTCCCTTCCGCATAGCAGGCAAGCGTCAATCTCCCCTGTCCTGGCGTGCTGATGTCCCGAAAAGCGAGCCAGATCTTTCCGTCCGCAGTGGCAGCCAGATCGGTATAGAGCCCGTCCGGGCCATCCCAGATCTTTTCCCAGAGATTCCCGTCGTACTTCATCAGGACAACCCGGGAAAGACTCTCCCGACAGGCCAGCCAGATGCTCCCGTCCATCCTGGGAAGGACGCACACATATTTTGCATTGGGTGCGGTGACTGCGGCGCTGGATCCGTTGGAAACGGTCACCCAGGCCAGCGGTACAGCAGAACCTGCCGAAGACGAGGGTGATGAGGAAAGGGAGGTTATCGAATTCATGCTCGACTGACTCGAAAGTGACGAGGCCGCCGTTGTCGGGAGCGAAGAACCCGCTGCATGGACAATCGTCGTTTCTTCGATGACATTGCATCCGACCGCCATGAAACCAACCAAGAGAAAAGAGAAAAACCGCACGTGATCCCTCCATACCCGTCTTCCGATTCTTGCCACAAAATCGC